>JBPYEI010000040.1:0-19996 GCA_051985455.1 Acidimicrobiales bacterium | reverse complement strand
TGCCCTCGGCCTTCCACTCGGCCTCCTTGGCCGCCTTGCGCTCGAGGCGCTCCTTCTCCTCCTCGGAGAGCTTCTTGGCCTGGTCGAAGGCCTGGCGCTCGATCGCCGTCTCCTTGTCGTGGCGGATGCGGCCGATCTCGTCCTCGAGCTGCTTGTAGTCGGGCGGCGTCGCCATGCGCCGGATGCGCAGACGGCTCCCGGCCTCGTCGATCAGGTCGATGGCCTTGTCGGGCAGGTAGCGGTCGGAGATGTACCGGTCCGCCAGGTTGGCCGCCGCCACCAGCGCCTGATCGGTGATCGTGACCGAGTGGTGGCTCTCGTAGCGGTCGCGCAGGCCCTTCAGGATCTCGATGGTGTGGTTGAGCGACGGCTCCTCGACCTTGATGGGCTGGAACCTGCGCTCCAGGGCGGCGTCCTTCTCGAGGTGCTTGCGGTACTCGTCGAGGGTTGTCGCTCCCACCGTCTGGAGCTCGCCGCGCGCGAGCATCGGCTTGAGGATGGAGGCGGCGTCGATCGCACCTTCCGCCGCGCCCGCCCCCACCAGCGTGTGGAGCTCGTCGATGAAGAGGATGATGTCGCCCCTGGTCCGTATCTCCTTCAGGACCTTCTTCAAGCGCTCTTCGAAATCGCCCCGGTACCGGCTCCCCGCCACCAGCGCCCCGAGATCCAGGGTGTAGAGCTGCTTGGCCTTGAGCGTCTCCGGGACGTCGTTGGCCACGATCTTCTGCGACAGGCCCTCGACGATGGCCGTCTTGCCCACCCCGGGCTCCCCGATGAGGACCGGGTTGTTCTTGGTCCTCCGGGAGAGGACCTGCATGACCCGTTCGATCTCGCGGTCCCGGCCGATGACCGGGTCGAGCTTGCGCTCCCGGGCCAGGGTGGTGAGGTTGCGCCCGAACTGGTCCAGAACGGGCGATCCCGACGGGGTCTCCTGGCCCGAGGACGGACCTCCGGAGGTCGACTCCTTGCCCTGGTAGCCCGAGAGCAGCTGGATGACCTGCTGGCGCACCCGCGAAAGGTCGGCACCCAGGTTCACCAGGACCTGGGCCGCCACACCCTCACCCTCACGGACCAGGCCGAGCAGCATGTGCTCGGTGCCGATGTAGTTGTGACCCAGCTGGAGGGCCTCACGCAGGGAGAGCTCGAGCACCTTCTTGGCCCGGGGGGTGAACGGCGGCGACCCCGTGGGCGAGCTCCCGGCCGGCCCGATCGTCTCCTCGACCTTCTCTCTCACGGCCTCCAGCGAGATCCCGAGGGACTCCAGGGCCTTGGCAGCGACGCCCTCACCCTCGTGGATCAGGCCCAGGAGGATGTGCTCGGTGCCGATGAAGTTGTGGTTGAGCAGGCGCGCTTCCTCTTGAGCGAGGACGAGCACTCGTCGGGCTCGATCTGTGAAGCGTTCGAACAACTACCCGCCTCCTGCGAAGGCCGTCTCCATAGTCTCATTCTATCCGTGGGTGTCCAGTTCCTCGCCCCCCCTTCTCCTGGACGACCACCTGCTGCCATGCACCCAAATGGGGTAGGAAACACCGCTCGGTTGTCCCCGAGCCGGGCATCTCGCCTAAGTTCCTTCGCCAGTGAACGTCGCTGAGGTGCTCCGCCTTCCCGGACTCGAGAATGACCTGGCCCGCCTGGAGGTCACCCTCCGCCGGGTCGTGACCACCGAAGACCCCTTCCTCAGCGAGGTCGCCACCCACCTTATCGCCGCAGGTGGCAAGCGGCTCCGACCCTCGTTGACCGTGGCGTCGGCGGCGGCGGGAGGCGCCGAGACCACCGAGGAAGTGCTGCTCGGCGGCGTGGCGGTGGAGCTGGTCCACCAGGCCTCCCTCTATCACGACGACGTGATGGACGAGGCCACGACCAGGAGGGGCGTCCAGAGCGTCAACGACCGCTGGGGAAACCTGCTGGCCATCGTCGCCGGCGACTTCCTCCTGGCGCGAGCCGCCGGCATCGCCGCCAGCCTGGGGACGGAGGTGGCGGGCTTGTTGGCCGCCACCCTCGCCCGGCTGTGCGAGGGCCAGGTCAGCGAGGTCCACACCGCCTTCGACGTCAGCCGCAGCGAGCAGGCCTACTCCGCAACCATCCTCGACAAGACGGCGTCGCTGATGGCAGCGGCGTGCCGCATCGGTGGCCTCACGGCCAATCTCGACCGCCGCCAGGTGGACGCCCTGACCACCTTCGGCGAGTGCTTCGGCATGGTGTTCCAAATTCGTGACGACATCCTCGACGTCATCGCCACCGAGGAGGACCTCGGCAAGGGCGTGGGCCAGGACATCGAGCGCGGCATCTACACCCTGCCGGTCCTGCGGACGCTGGGCGACGCCGAGGTCGGCCCCGAGCTCCGCACGCTCCTCGGCCGACCGCTGGACAGGAGCCAGCGGGACAAGGCCCGCGACATGGTGGCCTCCTCGGGCGGCATCGCCTCGGCGGTGGGCGCCAGCCGGCGCTACGCCGACATGGCCGCGGTGGCGGCGTCCATGCTCACTTCAGGCCCGACGGGCGCGGCCCTGGGTCGCCTGGTGCACGCCCTGGTCGACGACATCCCGACCGGCTAGTCGGGTTCCCCGCCGCCACCGTCGGCGGGTTCGGGCCGAAGGGTCGGGAAGGCGATCACATCGCGGATGTTGGACGCGTCGGCGAGGAGCATGACGAGGCGGTCGATCCCGAGCCCGAGGCCGGCCGTCGGAGGCAGCCCGTACTCCAGAGCCCGCAGGTAGTCCTCGTCGACCACCATCGTGGCGTCGGTGTCCCCGGCCGCCCGCCGGGCCGCCTGCTCCTCGAAGCGGGCCCGCTGCTCGTCGGGATCCACCAGCTCGGAGAAGGCATTGCCGAGCTCCCGGCCGGCGACGATGGGCTCGAAGCGCTCGACGTAGCCTGGCCGGCTGCGGTGATCGCGAGCCAGCGGCGACACCTCCTTGGGGTAGTCGCACACGAAGACCGGGCCCCACAGGTTGGGTTCGGTCGTCTTCTCGTAGATCTCGAGGAGCAGCTTTCCTGGTCCCCAGGAGGCGGACACGGGAACGCCGTGATCCGCGGCGATCGTCGACAGCTCCCGCGGCGACGTGTCTATGTCGACCCGCACGCCGATCTGCTGCTCGACGAGCTCTGTCATGCTGGCGCGCCGCCACGGCGGGGCCAGCTCGAGCGGGCGGCCGTCATAGGTGAGCGATGTGGTCCCCAACAGCTCCCGGGCCAAGCTCGAAACCAGATCCTCCACGAGCACCATCAGATCGGTGTAGTCGGCGTAGGCCTGGTACAGCTCGAGCATCGTGAACTCGGGATTGTGGCGACGGGAGAGGCCCTCGTTGCGGAACACACGCCCGATCTCGAAGACGCGCTCCATGCCCCCGACGACCAGGCGCTTGAGGTAGAGCTCGAGCGCGATGCGAAGGTAGAGATCGAGGTCCAGGGCATTGTGGTGGGTGACGAACGGTCGGGCGTCCGCGCCGCCGGGTATCAGCTGCAACGCGGGCGTTTCGACCTCGACGAAGCCGCGCTCCTCGAGAAAGCTGCGAATGCGGCTGACGACGCGGCTGCGGAGGGCGAAGACCCGGCGTGACGACTCGTTGGCCCACAGGTCGACGTAGCGCTGGCGGTACCGGACCTCCGGGTCGGCGATGCCGCGCCACTTGTCGCCGAAGCTCCGCCGGGCCTCGGCCAGCAGCACCCATTCGTCCACCTTGACCGACAGCTCGCCTCGACGCGTCCGGACCACCTCGCCCCTGGCCCCGATCCAGTCACCCAGCGAGAGCCGCGTGAACTCTTCGTACTCCCGGCTGAAGGCGGCGCCGGCGAAGAGCTGCACGGCTCCGCTGGCGTCCCGCAGCTCGGCGAAGGCCAGCTTGCCCTGGGGCCTGAAAAGCATGAGCCTGCCGGCCACGGAGACCGACACCCCGGTCTCCTCGCCCGCGCCCAGCTCGGCGAACCGCGTCTGCAGGGCGGCCGCCTCGTCACTGCGATCGAACCGGTAGGGGACGTCGGGCATGGTCCTCGCGACCCCGGCTACCGCGGGACGACGTTTCGCTCGAACACCAGCCGCAGGCCGTACAGCGTCAGCCATGGCTCGTGGTGCTGCACCATGGTGGACGCACGGGCGATGAGCTCGCTCAACCCCCCGGTGGCGACGACCGTCGAAGGGCCTAGCTCCTCCTCGAGCCGTCGGCACATCCCGTCCACCATGGCCGCACAGCCGTAGACGGCGCCGGACTGGATCGCCTCCACCGTGCTCTTGCCGATGAGGTGACGCGGGGCCTCTACCAGCTCCACGCGGCGCAGGGCGGCGGCCCGCTCGAACAGCGCGTCGAGACTGATCTCCACGCCAGGAGCGATGGCCCCGCCTAGGTACTCGCCTTTCGCCGAGATGGCGTCGAACGTGGTGGCCGTGCCCAGGTCCACCACGATGGCCGGGCCTCCATACATATCGAAAGCGGCGACGGCGTTGGCGATCCGGTCCGCGCCCACTTCCTTGGGGTTGTCGATCATGATCGCCATCCCGGTGCGCGTCCCCGGCTCGACCACGACGATCGGCACCGGGTACCAACGGTTGAACATCTCCCGCAGCGCCGCCGTCACCCTGGGCACCCCCGACGAGAGCGCCACACCCGTCACGGTGTCGGCCACGTCGAGGTCTTTCAGGTCCAGCAGATGGGTCACCAGCAGCGCGTACTCGTCGGCGGTGCGCTCGGCTTCGGTGGCGATGCGCCACTGGTGGAGCAGCGGCGCCCCGTCCGCGCTCGCCGCTGTCTCGGGCGGCCCCGGTCCGAACATGCCGACGACCGTCTGGGTGTTGCCGACGTCGATCGCCAACAGCACCGGTCAGGCCTCCACCGACAGGTCGAGCCCGATGTCGAGCGCGGGCGCCGAGTGGGTGAGCGCGCCGACCGAGATGAGATCGGCGCCCACAGCGGCGAAGGCGCCCACGGTCTCGAGAGAAACGCCCCCGGAGACCTCGACCAGCACGCCGGGGCCAGCCTTGTCCCGCACCAATGACACGCAGCTGGCGACCTCGTCGGGTGTCATGTTGTCCAGCAACACCTGGCCGGCTCCTGAGGCCACCGCCTCGGCCACCTGCTCGCGCCGGTCACACTCGACCTCCACCAGACGTCCCGGCCATCTGTCTCTGGCTGTGGCCACCGCCTTGGCGATGGTGGTGCCCCCGAGGTGGTTGTCCTTGACGAGCACCGCCTCGGACAAGCTCCCGCGGTGGTTCACCCCACCGCCCGCCCGCACGGCCGCTTTCTCGAGGGCCCGAAGGCCTGGCGTCGTCTTGCGCGTGTCGAGGATCCGGGTCGCCGGGTTGGCGGCGATGGCGAGTTCGACGAAGCGCCGTGTCGCCGTGGCGACCCCCGAGAGATGGCACAGGAAGTTGAGGGCAGTCCGCTCGGTGCTCAGCACGGAGCGAGCCGGCCCTCTCACCGAAGCCAGCACGCGACCGGGGACGACGGCAGACCCGTCATCTACCTCCCATACCACCGCGACGGAAGGATCCACCTGGGCGAAGGCCTCGGTGGCGCAGGCCCGTCCGGCCAGCACGCCGTCGGTCCGGGCGACCAAGCGGGCGTCGGTGCGAGCACCGGCGTCCACGAGCGATGCAGTGAGGTCGCCCAGTGGCAGCAGGTCCTCGGCCAGGGCGCGGCCGACCGCCTCGCGCACGGCCAGCAAAGGCGGATGGACGTCGGGCAGCTCGGTCACCAGCTCACCCGCGCAGCACCAGCCGGCACCGGAACGCCGGGTCCTGTCGCGGGAAGTCGGAACGGGAATGCGCTCCCCTGCTCTCCCAGCGCGCCGCCGCCGTCGCCAACACCGCCCTGGCGACCTCGACCAGGTTGGTCAGCTCCCACGAGGCGGACCCGCGGCCGGGGCCGGCCACGTCCTCGACCACTGCCTCGACGTCGGCCAGCGAGTCCTCGTTCCTGATCACGCCAGCGCCCATCGTCATCGCCTGCTGGAGCCGGTGCCTGCGCTTGTCGACGCTGTCGTCGGGTGAGACCGGCCCATCGCGGTCATCCGGCGGTGCGTGCTCGAGGGTCCGAACGGCGATGGTCCCATCATCCTCTGTCGTCACCGTCGTGCCGCCACGCTCATGGAGGATGGCCCCCATGGCACCCGTCGGCTCCGGCCCCTCGCGGCCGTCGACGATCGCTTCCACCACCCGAGCGGCGAAGACCATGCCCTCGAGCAGCGAGTTCGACGCCAGTCGGTTGGCGCCATGCACACCGGTGCAGGCCACCTCACCGCACGCCCACAGGCCGGGGAGGGCGGAGGCCCCGTCGAGGTCCGTCAGCAAGCCTCCCGACAGGTAGTGGGCGGCGGGGGCGATCGGCAGCCAGTCGCAGCTCGGATCGAGCCCGATCGAGCGGACCGAAGCGGCGATGGTCGGGAACCGCTGGTCGAATTGCTCCAGCGCCGTGGCGTCGAGCCACAGGTGGTCCACGCCCTGCTCGAGCATGCGGGCGGTCATGGCGCGACTGACCACGTCACGCGGCGACAGCTCGTCGACGAAACGATGACCGTCGGTGTCGCGCAGCAACGCGCCGTGGCCCCGAAGCGCCTCCGACAGCAGCGGACGCGGCATGGCCGGATGGTGCAGTGCCGTCGGGTGGAACTGCATGAACTCGACGTCGGCCACCGGCACCCCGCGGCGCAGCGCCATGGCCACACCGTCTCCGCTGGCTTCGGACGGATTGGTGGTGACGGCGTAGAGCTGGCCCGCGCCCCCTGTGGCGAGCACCACGTGGTTGGCGCGGACCTGATGGGGACGGCCGCTCGGATCCAGCGCCACCACCCCGCGGCACCGCCCGCCTTCGACGAGCAGGTCGACGGCGAACCAACCCTCGAGGAGGGCGGCGGCCGTCTCCCGCACCGCTTCGACCAGGGCGCGCTCGATCTCCGCTCCCGTGGCGGCCCCGCCGGCGTGAACGACGCGGGCGGTGGAGTGGCCACCCTCGCGGGTGAGGGCGAGCCCGCCTCCGGGAAGACGGTCGAACACGGCGCCCATGGCGATGAGCTCCTCGACCCGGGCGGGACCCTCCCCGACGAGGACCTTCACGGCGTCGACGTCGCACAGACCGGCGCCGGCGGCCAGAGTGTCGGCCAGGTGGAGGTCCGTCGAGTCCTCGTCCACGCCCAGCACGGCAGCCACCCCACCCTGGGCCCACCTCGTGGTCGACTGGGCGAGCTCGGCCTTTGTCACCACGCCAACCCGGAGACGGGAGCTCTCGGCCGCCCGCACTGCGGCCGAGAGACCAGCCACCCCGCTCCCGACGATGAGCACGTCCAGTGGCGCCAGACCGCCAGCCGGGAGGCCGGGGTCCGTCACTACTTAGCGTTGAGCTGGAGCCCGAGGGGTGGCAGCTCGTCGATGACCTGATTGCGGGCGTCCACGTGCACGACCCGCGGCTCGAAGCCGTCGAGCTCGGCGTCCTCGTAGTCGGCGTAGGTGAGGACGATGACCTTGTCGCCCGGCTGGACGAGCCGGGCGGCAGCGCCGTTGAGACAGATCTCACCCTCCGCGCCGGCGATGGCGTACGTCTCGAAGCGGGCGCCGTTGTCGATGTCGAGCACTGCGACCTGCTCGTGCTCGCGGATGTCGGCCAGTTCCATCAGGTGGGTGTCGAGGCTGATCGAGCCAACGTAGTCGAGCTCCGCCCCGGTGACGGTGGCCCGATGGATCTTGGACTTCATCATGCGGCGTCGCATCTCTTGCCTTTCGGGAGGGGTCGTCGCGAGACGGGCTTCATCGGGCCGTCGCACCGATGTTGTCGATCAGACGGGTGGAGCCGAGGTAGGCGGCGACCAGCAGACGGACGCCCCCGGCGAGGGCCGAAGGGGTTGTGAGGTCGGCTGCGTCGACAGCGGCGGCGTAGTCGAGCCGGACCAGGGGCTCGGTCCTGACGACGTCCGCCATGGCCGCCGCGAGCGCCGGGGGGCGGCGCTCGCCCGCCTCGACGGCGCTCTTCCCGGCCTGGAGGGCTCGGTACAAGACCGGAGCGGCGCCCCGCTCCTCGGCCGTGAGCCGGGCGTTGCGGCTGGACAGCGCCAGGCCGTCGCGCTCTCGTACCGTCTCGCAGCCGACGATCTCGACCGGGAACGACAGGTCGGCGACGAGACGGCGCACGACCACCAGCTGCTGGTAGTCCTTCTCGCCGAAGTAGGCGCGGCACCGTCCGACGGCGGCGAAGAGCTTGGCCACCACGGTCGCCACACCCTCGAAGTGCCCCGGCCGCGACGCCCCCTCGAGACCTTCGGTCAGGCCGGACACCCGCACCGAGGTCAGCACGGGACCGGGGTACATCTCCTCCTGCGCCGGTAGGAAGACGGAGACAGCTCCGGCCTCTCGCGCCAACGCCACGTCACGGTCGTCGTCGCGTGGGTAGCTGGCCAGATCCTCGGTCGAGTTGAACTGCAGAGGGTTGACGAAAATGGTCGTCACCACGGTCTCGCACTCCGACCTGGCCCGCTCGATGAGCGAGAGATGGCCGGCGTGCAGCGCCCCCATGGTCGGCACGAGGCCCACGGTGCGCCCCGTCGCCCGCTCCTTCTCCAGCGTGCGGGTGAGCTCGTCGAGCGTCTCGATCACCTGCACGGAGCCCGCTCCTCTGCCAGCCGCTGCGCCAGCTCGACCATGGCGTCGTAGGCGGGCCGGTCGGCGGGGTCGAGGACCGCCCGGTGGCGCTCGATGGTGGCCAGGTCGCCCCGTGCCGCCGGACCGGTGAGCGCCCGCGCCGGACCGGCGGCGGCGACGTCCTCGACGGCGCCACGGGCCAGGGTCAGGAAGGCATCCAGAGGCACGCCCGCCGTCGCAGCCACGCGCTCGACCTGGCCCAGCAGGGCGACGACGTGGTTGGCGGCCATGCAGGCGGCGGCGTGGTAGGCCACGCGAGCGTCGTCGGGCACCGTCAGGGGCCGGCCTCCGAGGGCCGCCACCAGCTCGTGCGCCAGCGGATCCCCCGCCACGGCGAAGTAGCCACCGGCCAGGAGCCGGTCGGCCCCCGAGCGCGGCTCGGGCAGGGTGACGAGGGGGTGCACCGACGCGCGTCGCGGGTGAGGGGCGAGCACGTCCAGCCCCAACGAGCCCGCCAGGTGGAGAACCACCGTCGTCGGCGAGGGGTCCACGGCGGCGCTCACCTGAGGTACGACGCCGTCGGGTGTGGCGATCACCAGCGCGTCGACACCGCGCGCAGCCGACCGCAGATCGTCGTGGCGTCCCAACATGCCGGCGAGACCCCAGCCGGCCTTCGACAGGGCGATGGCGAGCGACCGACCGGCCCGACCCGGCCCGATCAGGCGAAAACTGGTCAAGCGACCTCTCTCGACGTTCCAGCCCCTCCACGAGGGTGCCGTTCGTGCAGTGCCTAGAGCGTACCCAATTTGCGGACCTGGCCGGAACCACGTCGCTTCGCGCCTGGCGGCACCAGCTCGGGCGCCAGGTCGGCCAGCGGCGCCACCACGAAGCGCCGCTCCCACATGCGTGGATGGGGGACGATGAGGTCCGGCTCCTCGATCCGCTGGTCGCCGACCAGCAACACGTCGACGTCGAGGGTCCGGGGACCGAAGCGCTCGCCCCGCACCCTGCCGGCCTCGGCCTCGAGACGGCCCCCGAGCTCGAGGAGCTCCCTCGGAGTCAGCATGGTGTCGAGCTCGACGACCACATTGAGGTACTGCTCCTGACCCGAGGGGCCGCCGAGGGGCTCGGTCTCGTAGACGGGTGAGACGGCCACGACGTCGGGGAGCCCGGCGATCGCCTGGCGCAGGGAGGCCGGGCGGTCCCCCATGTTGGACCCGAGGCCCAGGAAGGCGCGCACGCGCTATAGCCGCGAGCGGGTGATGCGCACGCCGACCGAACCGACGTCGGCGGCCAGCGGCGGATGCAGCTTGCGCACACCGACACCGACCGAGGTCACGCGACCATCGGCCAGGACGGCCTCGGCGATGCCCTCGGCCAGCGCCTCGAGCAGGCGGTAGCTACGGCCGGTGACGACGGCCGACGCCCGGAGCACGACCTCGCCGTAGTCGACCGTTTCTTCGATGGCGTCCGTGCGCCCGGCGACGGTCAGGTCGGCCTCGACGTCGAGGTCGATCTCGAACGGCTGGCCCCGGCTCTGCTCCTCCGGTAGCAGCCCGTGCGTGCCCACCACCCGAAGGTCGCGAACCTCGATCCGGTCGGAACGGTCAAACGGCATCGTCGGCCCCGCCGGCCGCACCCCTCGACCCGCGGCGCGGGCCGGCGGCACCTTCCGACCGGGCTCCCGGGCCCCCTGCGCCCTCGGGCCTGCCTCCTGGGGCCGCCTCGAGGAGCTCCGGGGAGAGGGCCACGATCTGGCGACCCAGCGGGCCCATCTGGCGACGCACGATGCGCTCGACGGCGGCGATGGCCTGCGGCCCCGAGGGCACCTTGCCGGACCAGCGCAGGTACCCGGCGATCACGCCCATGACCTGATCGCCGAGCTCCTCCTGGTGGAGCAGCATCCGCTCGCCGGTCGCCAGCCAGCCCTGCAGGTGCACGTAGAGGTCGGGGAGCACCAGGCGGGGCTCGGCCGTGGGGCCGAAAGGAAAGTGGGCCCACGGGAGATCCATCTCGTCGTAGGCGTGCAGGTTGTGGGGGGAGCCCAGCAGCGACACGACGAGGGTGAAGCCCTGCTCGCGCAGCCAGATGATCTCCTCCTGACGGCGCACCCGACGGTGGTTGCGGGCGTAGCCGCCCGGGCGCTCGCTCACAGCCAGGTGGTCGCGGATCACCCAGGCGAAGTTGCGGGGGGCGATCCCGGCCGCCCAGCGACCCTTCACGCCGCGTCCCTGCCTTCGGGCGGGCCTCCCGGGCCGGCGGTGCCCTCGGGCCGGCCTCCCGGGCCGGCGTCGCCGACGACCATCGCGGCCTGTCGCGTGGCGGCGACGTCGTGCACGCGAACCATGCCCACCCCGTTGGCCATCGCCCACACGGCGGTGGCCAGCGACGCGGGCAGGCGTTCCTCGGCAGGAAGCGGCCCCCCTCCGGCCCCGTCCCCGGTCAGGCGGCCCAGGAAGCTCTTGCGGCTGGTGCCGATCATCACGGGGTGGCCCATGGCGACCAGGCGATCGAGGTGGCGCAACAGGCTCAGGTTGTGCTCGGGCGTCTTGCCAAACCCGATCCCCGGGTCCACCCAGACCTCGGAGACGCCGGTCGCCAGCGCCGCCTCGGCCCGCTCCTCGAGGAAGGCCGCCACCTCGCCGACCACGTCGTCGTACCGCGGATCCTGCTGCATGGTGCGAGGCGTCCCCCGCATGTGCATGGCCACCCACCCGACACCGTGGGCGGCGGCCACCTCGTGCAGCGATGCGGAGACGTCGTTCACGAGGGTCGCCCCGGCGTGCACCGCCGCCGCCGCCACAGCCGCCTTCGTCGTGTCGACCGACACCCGCACGTGGGGCGACAGGGCCTCGATGACGGGAACCACCCTCCGGAGCTCCTCGGCTTCGGTGACCGGCTCGGCGCCGGGCCGGCTCGACTCTCCGCCGACGTCCACGATGTCGGCGCCCTCGGCCACCATCTCCAGACCACGGGCCAGCGCCGCCTCGCGGGAGAAGAATCGGCCTCCATCGGCGAAGGAGTCCGGCGTCACGTTGAGCACGCCCATGACCAACGCCCGCATGGAGTTAGCGTAGGTTCTCAGCCTGCTCGAGCGTGGCAGGCGGCGGCCCGCCGCGGCAGGAACGAGGCGGATTACCGGCCGTGGATGAACTGCATGGCCTCGGCCCGGGTCGCCACGTCGGAGCGGAACAACCCGCGCACGGCCGAGGTCACGGTCAGCGCCCCCGGCTTCTTCACTCCCCGCATGGACATGCAGAGGTGCTCCGCCTCCATGACGACGAGCACGCCCCTGGGCGCCAGGACGCGGTCGATGGCGTCGGCCACCTGGGTGGTCAGCCGCTCCTGGACCTGGACCCGCCGGGCGTAGGCCTCGACCAGACGGGCGATCTTCGACAGGCCGGTGATGCGGCCGTCGTCGTTGGGGATGTAGGCGACGGCGGCCCGGCCGATGAACGGCACCAGGTGGTGCTCGCACAGCGAGGCGAAGGCGATGTCCTTCACCATCACCATCTCGTCGTGCTCGGCGGCGAAGGTGACCGTGAGGTGACGGTCCGGGTCCTCGTGAATGCCGGAGAAGAGCTCCTCGTACATAGCCGCGACCCTCTCGGGCGTCGCCAGCAGACCGTCCCGGTCGGGGTCCTCGCCGACGGCCTCGAGCAGCTCACGTACCGCCTTCTCCACGCGGCCGCGATCGACGCTCACGGCGCCACCCTCGGCACGTCGTCGCCCTCGTAGACGCAGACGCTGGGCAGGTTGCGGTACCGCTCACCGATGTCCAGCCCGTAGCCCACCACGAAGTCGGGAGGGATGCGGAAGCCGACGTAGCGCAGATCGAGCTTGGTCCGCTGCAGGCCCTCCTTCACCAGCAGGGCGCACACCTCGAGGCTCGCCGGTCCCCGCGCCAGCAGGTTGCGCCGGAGATACGACAGCGTGAGCCCGCTGTCGACGATGTCCTCCACCACGAGCACGTGGCGGCTCGAGAGATCGAGGTCGAGATCCTTGACGATGCGGACGACGCCACTGGTCTTGGTGGCGCTGCCGTACGAGGCCACGGCCATGAAGTCGAACTCGACCGGCAACCGGATGGCCCGGGCCAGGTCGCTCATGAACACGAAGGCACCTTTCAGCACACCCACGAGCAACGGAGGACGATCACGGTAGTCGGCCGTGATCTGGCGCCCGAGCTCCTCCACCCGAGCCACCAGCTCGTCCTCGGTCACCACCACGCGCCCCAACTTGGCGTCGTCGTGCAGCGGCTCGGAGCGGTGGCCGTCGGTCTCGTGATCGGTCACCTGCCAGACCATACCCGTGAGCTGGTCAGGGCGCATCAGCTGCCGGAGCGGTGGGCACCGCTGCGCCGTCGGCCCAGCCCTCCAGCGCCAGCCGGCCGCGCGCCCGACGGACGCGAACGCCGGCGCCCACCTCGCACGCCCGGCCGTCGCCGCGGGCGACGTCCAGCACCCGTTCGACGGCGTCAGCCGTCGGCGCGTACGGACCGTCGCCCCGCAGCCACGTGCGCACGGCCCGGCGCGCCAGCACCACGGGGGCGCGAGCCACAGCCCGGGCGTCGGTGGGATCGATGCCTGCGGCCAGCGAGTCGAGGTAGTCCGCCTCGTCGGCGAGCAGGGCGGCCTGCCGGGTGAGCACGGGGACGACGTCACGCCGGGCGACCTCGTCCAACAAGGGCATCACCTCGTGCCGGACGCGGTTGCGGCGATGGACAGGGTCCTCGTTCGACGGGTCCCGCACCGGCGTCAGACCGAGGTGGCGGCAGGCGGCGAGGGTCTCGGCCCGGCGCAGCGCCAGGATCGGGTGGCGCCGGCCCGGTCGCATACCCCCGAGCCCGCCGGCGGCGGCACCGCGCAGCAGGTTGAGCACCATCGTCTCGGCCTGGTCGTCGGCCGTGTGCCCGGTGGCGGCGTCGGCGGGCAGCACCGCCAGACGCGCCACCCGGGCTCGAGCCTCCAGGTTCGGTCCACGAGGAACATCCAGCCGTTCGGCGCGGAACCGGGCCCCGAACCGACGGGCGGCGGCCTCGACGACTCCGGCCTCGACGCCCGATCCCGGCCGGAGGCCGTGGTCGACGTGCACGGCGGTGACGACACAGCCCGCCTCGCAGGCCAGGGCGAGAAGGGCGAGCGAGTCGGGTCCTCCGGAGACGGCACACGCGAGCTCCGAGCCCGCGGCGGGAAAGGTGCACCGGCTCAGGAGGTCGCCGAGGATCGGCCTCACCTACCCCTGACGCGGCGAACCCAGCTGGCGGGGTCACGGATCTCGTCCAGCGAAGGCAGCGCCTCGGGCGCCCTCCACGCCAACCCCAGCAGCTCCGGCCCGCCGGCAGACTCCACCGCGGCGACGAACCGCTCGCCGTCCTCGTACTGGCGCATCTTCGCCTCGAGGCCGATCAGCTGCTGGAGCACCCGGGCCGGTCCCCGCACCTGGCGCCGCCGTTCCCTCAGCACCCGGCTGAAACGCTCGGCGCTCGGAATGCGAGCCGCCCCAGCCCGGTCCATGGTGACGTCTCCGTGCCCCTCCAGCAGGCTCATGAGGCCCTGGACCTTGCCCAGGACGGCGTGCTGCTCGGTCCCCATCACCAGCCCCAGGAGCCCGCCGTCCGACAAGGGGTTGCGACCCATCCGCACCTGGTCGGCCGCCCGCCGGAGGCCCTCGAGGAAGCGGCGGGGATCGGGATCCATCGCCCCCAGTGTCTCGTCGACGAGGGACAGGAAATATGGGCGCATCCAGGGGATGCCGGTGAACTGAGCCCGATGGGTGACCTCGTGAAGGGCCAGCCACAGGCGGAACTGGCGGGGCGGGAACGAGAACCGCTTCTCCAGGCCGAGGACGTTGGGCCCCACGTAGTAGACGATGTCCTGCTCGTCGACCCGCTCGTCCTCGGCCAGGAGCAGGTCGTACTGGCCGAGCACGCGGGTCGACATCCAGCCGAGCACGGTGCCGACCTGAACGCCCGCGGCCGCTCGGCTCACGGGGGCGATCGGGCTCCCCAGCAGGCGCGGACCGAGGCGCTCGGTGACCGGCCGCAGCAACCGCTGGAAGGACGCCACGTTGGCTCGGACCCATCCAGGGCGGTCCGTGACCTGCGCCCGGGCCGGGCCCACCAGCGACCGCAGCCCCGTGGCCCGGGCGACCAGCTCCTCCGCCTCCGCCGTCAGCTCCTCGAAATCGGGCTGCAGCGACGAGTAGTGGTACGACTCGGCGAAGGGCTCCCGGCCGGCGACCCTAACGGCTACCCGCTCGGCCAGATCCCAGGAAACGGCTTCAGTCACGGCATCTCCAGGCGCGGATTCGAACCACGCCATCATGCACCCACGCCGCTAGCAATCCAGCATCACCGCCCGTCGGGCAGTCGTCCGGACGGAAGTCAGGCGATCTTCTTGCCTCGGGTCCGGGGCACGATCATGGGCTCGTGGTGATAGCAGAACTTGCCGTTGTTGTAGATCGACAGCCTCGTGGTGCAGCCGGGCTCCCTGCACACCCTCCCCGAGCCGAACGAGCGGGACGGCCGGTCGTTACCCGACAGCGATGTCGCTCGTACAACTCTGTCTGCCACGTACCGGAGCAACGAAAAGCCCGGCGGCCGTATTCCGACTGCCGGGCTTCGCGGGGGGCTTCCCTGCGGCTACGGGCTACTGCTGCGGGTTGGTCTCCTGCTCGTGTTGAAGGGCCCAGGCGACCCGATGGCGGAGGCCATCGGGGACGTGGTCACGACACTTGATAGCCAGCATTTGCCGCAGATCAGCCTCGAAATCGAACGCCTCGAGGCACGGATGACAGCTGTCGAGGTGCCTCGATATCTCCAAACGCTTCTCGATGGTCAGCTCGCCGTCGAGAAAATGGTAAAGGCGGTGTACCGCCTCCCAGCACTCATCGTGGACCGGCTCACCCATCACCAACTCCCATCCACGAAGCTCCGCGTCCCTCGTCAGTCCCGATTGCCTACTAGGCCGTGTTCCATCCCAAATTCCAACAACGCCTTCTGGAGCGCCCTTCTTCCGCGATGTAGCCGACTCATTACCGTACCGATCGGGATATCCAGGATGTCGGCGATCTCCCGGTAGGAGAATCCCTCCACGTCGGCCAGGAGAACTGCCATCCGGAAGGTCTCTGGAAGCGACTCCAGCGCCTCCTTGACGTCGGCGTCGGTAAAGCGGTCGAGGACCTCCTCCTCGGCGCTCCGCCCGGCCGTGGCGCCCTCCAGGCCCCCCAGCCGCCGGTAGAGGTACAGGTCCTCGACGTCCTCGATCTCGGTCTGCTCGGGCCTCCGCCGACGAGACCGGTAGGCGTTGATGAAGGTGTTGGTGAGGATCTTGTACAGCCACGCCTTCAGATTGGTGCCCTGCTCGAAGCTCCCGAAGGCCCGATAGGCCTTCAGGTAGGTCTCCTGGACCAGGTCCTCGGCCTCGGCGGCGTTGCGAGTCATGCGCAGGGCAGCCGTGTACAGGGCAGGCATGAACTCCATTGCCTGGTCGGCGAAGGTCGCCTGGTCGGCCATGCCTGCACAGTACCGTCCCCCGGTGCAGGAGCCCCATCGGAATCCCCGACCCTGCCGCCGCGCCGGGCGGGCCGGCCTCACGCGCCGAACATCATGAGCCACTGCTCGGGGGTCTGGGGACGGAACACGTAGTTGAGGCGGCGGGTCTCGCCCATGGTGGCGGACGGCTCGGCCGAGTAGAGGTGGCCGGGGAAGAGGATCGTGTCATCGGGGACCTTGGCCAGACGCTTGGTCAGGCTGTCGTACATGGCCTCCGAGTCGCCCCCGGGCAGGTCCGTGCGACCGCAGCCCTCCAGGAAGAGCGTGTCCCCCGCCACGAGCCGGTTGTCGACCATGAAGCACTGGCTGCCGGGGGTGTGGCCGGGCGTGTGCAGGAGGGTCACGCCGAGACCGCCGACGTCGACGACGTCGCCGCTCACGTGCCGAGTGAGGAGATCGGAGATGCCGGTGGCCCGGGTCACCCACTGCGCCTCGTCGGCCTGCACGTGGACCGGCACCTCCTTGTGCTCCAAGAGCTCGCGGAGACCCTCGATGGGGTGCCCCATCAGGTCGCCGCCCACGTGATCGGGGTGCCAGTGCGTCACCAGCACGCCGGACAGGCGCATGTCATCGCCGTTGAGCATGTCGACCAGGTCGGTGACGCCATAGGCAGGGTCGACGACCACGGCTTCTCGGGTGCTCCGGTCGCCGATGAGGTAGACGAAGTTCACCATCTGCCGGGCGACGAAGTCGGTGCGGGCGAAGTCCCGGCCGGCCAGGAGCTGACGGAAGTACAGGCGGTCGCTCATACGGAGACCGATCGTAGGCGGGGAGGGACCGGGCGCCCCTACTTCATGCCCGGCACGAACAGGCGGAGGAGCCGACGACCCAGGCGCGCCTCGGGCTTGAGCTGCTCGATCTCGTGCTCGATGCGACGCCTCTCCCCTTCGTCGGTCGTCTCCTCGAGGAGCTGGCGAAGGTGTCGGAGCCGGTTCTCCGCCCACTGGCCGCCGTTGATGATCTGCGGCATGCCGAGAAGCTTAGGCGGTAGCGTCGCCGTCGGTGATCGAGCGCATGGAGTTCGGGCGGACGGGGCATCAGAGCAGCCGGGTCATCTTCGGGAGCGCGGCGCTGTGGCGCATGAGCCAGGAGCAGGCCGACGAGCTGCTCCCCGTGCTGTTGGAGCAGGGCGTGAACCACCTCGACGTGGCCGCTGCCTACGGTGACGCCGAGCTGCGGCTGGCGCCCTGGCTGGCGACGCGCCGCAGCGAATTCTTCCTGGCGACCAAGACCGGCGACCGGGCTGGAGCGGACGCACGGGCCAGCCTCGAGCGCTCGCTCGAGCGTCTGGGCGTCGACCAGGTCGACCTCATCCAGCTCCACAACCTGGTGGAAGAAGACGACTGGGAGGTGGCGCACGGTCGTGGAGGCGCCGTGGAGGCCCTGGTGCAGGCGAGGCAGGAAGGCCTGACCCGCTTCATCGGCGTGACCGGACACGGGCTGCGGATCGCCCGCATGCATCTCCGCAGCCTGGAGCGTTTCGACTTCGACTCCGTGCTGTTCCCGTACAACTTCTCGCTGCTGGCCGACGACGGCTATCGCGCCGACGTCGAGGAGCTGCTCACGGTCTGCGACGCGCGCCGGATCGCGGCCCAGACCATCAAGTCAGTCGCCCGACGCAGGTGGACCGACGACGGCCAGCCGAGGTTCAGCTGGTACGAGCCGCTGCCGACCGGCCCTTCGTTGCAGCGCGCCGTGCAGTACGTGCTCGCCAGGCCACAGCTGTTCCTCATCACGTCGAGCGACGCCCGCCTGCTTCGTGCAACCCTCGAGACGGCGTCGTCTCCTGTCAGCCTGCCGTCCGACGCCCAGCTGCGAGACGACTGGGCGACTCAGGACGTGCAGCCACTGTTCGACGGCGGCGCCCTCGAGCGCATCTGAACCCCGACCGGGTCGACGCCTCGACGGGACGAGTGGGGAGCATCCTCCGGTTCCACGTTTGGTCGAAAAGGGGCGCTCCGGTCGCCGGCGCCGCGCCCACTTTCGACCAAAGGTGGAACCCGACCAAGTGCCGCAGCGCGCCGCCAGCCGGTGAGGCAGAGGCCCCGCAGAAGCAGCCCGACTACCGCTGGGCGCGCTCGGCCGGCAGCGCCGCCTCGAGCTCGGCCTCGCGTTCGGGACGGGACATGGACGAGGGCCACCAGTTCCACCGCCCGAGCAGGGCCACGACCGAGGGCACCAGCAGGGTGCGCACGAGGAACGAGTCCATGAGGATCCCCAGGGCCAGGCCCACGCCGATGGCGCGCAGCTGGGAGCCGTTGGAGCCGGTCCCCGCCGACGCGGCGAGGACGCCGAACGTCCCCGCCAGGACCAGGCCGGCCGAGGTGACCGTGGTGCCCGTCGCGCCGAGCGCCTCGGTGATGGCGTGGCGGAGGGGAAGATCCTGGGCTTCCTCCCGGATCCTCGTCATGACGAGGATGTTGTAGTCCTCGCCCAGGGCCAGCAGGAAGATGAACATCAAGAAGGGCAGGAAGAAGATCAGCCCCGAGTCCCCCGCCAGGTCGATGAAGATGATGACAGCCAGACCGAGGGCGGCGAGGTACGACAGCACGACGCTGGCGATGAGGTACAGCGGGGCCAACAGGCTGCGGAGGACCAGAGCGAGCAGCACGGCGATGATGGCCACGGCCACGGGGATGATCGTCCTGAGGTCGCTGCTCGACACAGAGCTGATGTCATAGGACGCGGGCGCGATGCCGGCGACTCCGCTGTCGGTCGCACCCGAGGCGTGCGCGGCCTGGGTTACGGCGGTGCGCATGGCAGGCGTCTGGTTGAGCGCGGTGGTGCTCTGCGGATCGCCCACCGACAGCGACGCGTTGACCATCACCGTCCGGCCGTCGGTGCTCACCAGCTGCGAGGCCGACCGGTACGCGTTGTACGTGGCCGCCGGCACACCCAGTGCGGGCGGCGCGATCGCCGGGAGGCGCTGGGCGGACCCAAGCGTGGCGTGCAGGCCGGCGAGCTGTGCCGGCGTGAGCATCGTGCCGTTGGGGTCGAGCGGGGTGTTGAGGGATTTGAAGACTGACGCCCGGCTCAACTGGCTCTGCAGGGTCACGAGCGGGGCGGGGTCCACCCAGACCGAGGTCGGGTAGGTGAATATCAGGTTGGTGGGGTTCGCCGACGCCTGGGGGAAGTGGGCGGCCAGGGCGGCGTTGCCCTGGGCGGAGTCGCTGTTGGGCGGCGGTGTCTGGTTCCCGAAGCCGGAAGGCTTGTTGCCCAGCGCGGCCAGGGCCAGCAGACCGAACACCACCACGCCGATGCCCAGCGTCATCGCCGGGCGCTCCACCACGTGACCGGCGAGGCGCCCCCACGTCCCGAAGCGATGGGGCCCGGCCTTGGGACGTGATGGCCAGAAGACGGCCCGTCCGAAGATGGCGAGCAGGGCCGGCAGCAGCGTGAGCCCGGCCACGAGCATCAGGGCGATGCCGATGGCCAGGGGCACGCCGAGGCTCTGGTAGATGCCAAAGGTGGCCAGGAGCAGGCTGAGCAGGGCGGCGATCACCGTGAGGGCGGAGAAGCTGATCGTCTCGCCCACCCTGGACACGGCCTTGACCACGGCGTCCCTGGGCGCGAGCCCTCCCTCGATCTCCTCACGGACGCGGAAGACCAGGAAGAGCCCGTAGTCGGTCCCCGCTCCCAGCACGAGCACGATGAGCAGGACCTGGGTGAACAACGACACCTGCAGGCCCGCCTTGGCCGCCTCGCCGATCAGCGGCCCGGCGATGCCGAAGACGATGATCGCCGGCAGCACCGTGAGGACGGGCGCCAGGGCCGCCCGGAACACCAGGAACAGCAGGACGAGGATGAAGATGATCGAGAACACTTCGGTGCGGTTGCCAGCGCTGTTCGAGGCCTTCTGGCTGTCCACGCCGGCGGCG
>JBPYEI010000039.1:0-12620 GCA_051985455.1 Acidimicrobiales bacterium | reverse complement strand
CGCCCGTGGGCGGAAGGGTGGTGGGGCAAGGTGTCAAGCATCAACCGAACACGTGTCAGGCATCACCCGAACACGTGTCGGGGATCATCCGAACACGAAACGTCGGAGATCAACCGAAGAAATACACTTTTCGCTGGCGGGGCAGGACTCGAACCTGCAACCTCCTGATCCAAAGTCAGGCGTTCTGCCTGTTGAACTACCCGCCATGGGTGGTCGGGACCAGGCTACCCCTGCGCTCGTGACCGCCGGTTGAGAGGAGGAATGAGCGTCACAGATCGGCGATCGCCGGGATGACCTCGCGACCGATGATCTCCAGTGGGGTGATCCGCGACACGTCGGCCACGCGCCCATGGGCGACCTGGAAGCCTTGTCGGGCGAGACGGCGCAGGGCGTCGATCGTCTCGCCGACCCGCTCGCCGTTGGGGCCGACGTCGAACTGGAACCCAACGGTCTTCTCGACCTCGTCGTAGTCGCGCCCCTCGCGTTCGCAGTGAGCACGCAGCACGTCGAGCTTGCGGGCGAGATCGGGAACCGGGAAGAAGTTGCACGCCTGCGCATAGCGGGCGACGAGGCGGAGCGTCTTCCGCTCCCCCGTTCCGCCGATGAGGATCGGCGGATGCGGCCACGACAGGGCCGCCGGCACATTCAGCGTGCGCTCCAGGCGGTAGTGCTTGCCGGTGTACGGACCCTCGTCGCTGCTCCACATCTGCTGACAGATCTGGAGCGCCTCCTCGAGGTGCTCGAAGCGCTCAGCCGTCGGCGGGAAGAACAGACCGAGCCCTCGAGCCTCCTCCTCGTTCCAGGCCGCTCCGATGCCAAGCATGGCCCGTCCGCCTGACAGGACATCGAGGGTCGTCACCATCTTGGCCAGCAGCCCGGGATCGCGGTACACGACGGCGGTCACCAGTGTCAGCAGCTTGACCCGGCGGGTGTGAGCAGCCACGAAGCCGAGGCTCGTGTACGCCTCCAGCATCTCGTGTTCGGGGGGCCCCATCACCATGATCTGCCAGACGTGGTCCATGACGCTCACCCTGTCGAAGCCGGCGTCGTCCGCCGCCTTCGCTACGGCGGCGAGGTTGGATCCCAGCGCTGACGGGCCACCAGGCCACGTGAAATCCGGGACGTGCAGGCCAAGCTTCATCGATGTCCGCTGCGCCTACTTGCCCGCTCGGCGCTGCCAGCGGGTCGCCTTGAGCATCTTCTTGTGCTTCTTCTTCCGCATCCGCTTCCGGCGCTTCTTTATAAGGGAGCCCACGGGCGTAGCAGGCTAGTCGCCAGGTTCAGCACTCCGTCCAACCTTGGCGCCGGCCGTCGGCCGCCGGCGTTGACCCCAGGGAAAGCGACGTGCTCCGCCTGCCCGCCTCGGCCCCGGCGGAGGATCCGGGCCCAGTAGCGTTCCCTGGCCGGAGGACGTGACGACCGACCGACCGGTCGAGGATCGAGGCGGGCGTGCCCTACGGGCGGCGAACCGGCAGTGAGCGACCGGCTGACTGGATCAGCCAGTGCGGCCGAGATCCGAGGCGGGCATACCTCAGGCTCGGCGGGCTCGTGATGGTAGCTGCGCTGGCCATGACGGGGTGCAGCACCTCCACGACAAGCTCTACGGGGACGGCAAACGCCAGTCCGAAGACCGCCACCTCCTTCGCCGGGCTGGTCGACATCGGTGGCGGCCGCAGGATGTACCTCGAGTGCCGCGGCAGCGGCTCGCCAACGGTCGTGCTCGTTCCGGGGCTCGTGGCCGCCGCCGATGTATGGAGCTAGGTGACCGACTCATCGGGCGCGATGAAGCCCAGTGGATCTGCCGTGTACCCCGAGGTCGGCAGGTTCACCCGGGTCTGTTCCTACGACCGCCCCGGTACCGCACGAGAGAACGACACACTCACCACCACGACCCCCGTGCCGCAACCGACGACCCCACAGAACGACGTCGCCGATCTGCACGCCCTGCTCGCCGCAGGCAAGGTGCCTGGTCCCTACGTCCTCGTCGGCTGGTCGGCTGGTGGTCCGATCGCGAGGGTCTATGCCAGCACATATCCGCACGAGTTTCCGGCCTCGTGCTGGTCGATGCAGAGTCGGAGTTTCTCCAAAACACGCTCACCCCTGCGCAGTTCGACATCTTTCTGGCATTCACCCGGAGTGACGACGAGATGCGCGTCGCCCAGTACAAGGACGTGGAACGGCAAGATCCCGTGACTCTCTTCGACCAGGTGCGCGCCGCCCCTCCGGTGCCGGCCATGCCTGTCGTCGTCCTCAGCGCTGACCAGTTCGACGTGAACGCGTTCCGTGGCCGGTTGCCTGCCGGAACTCCTGGCGACTACCCAGGCGCCTTCTGGCAAGCACAGCTGGCCGCGCAGGACAAGCTCGCAACGCTGTTTCCCGGCGCCATGCATGTCACGAAGACGAACAGCGACCACAACATCCTCAACAAGCAGCCCCAGCTCGCCAGCAACTCGATACACGACGTCCTTGACCGGGTTCGCCAGCAACCACCGGCTTGACCATCAACGTCAAGAGCGATCCGCCCGAGCGCCATCCCCTCTTCGACCACGGCGCGACTTCCGCACCGCCGCCTGGCTGTCTCGCCCGCGCTTACGGCGCTGGCTGAGCGCCGCGCCCGCTTCGAGCAGCAAGAAGAGCGCCTGGTACCAGGAGTCCAACCCTGCGCCTCGTCGGGCCCAAGCCGCGCTGGCGCAGCAGCTTCACCATCCGAGGTCTGCAATCTCTCGACGTCGCCTGGTGACCGGCCGCAGGCTAGCCATTCGCGCCCGCCGGGCGTTCGGTCCGCGCCTCGGCGATCCGAGCGACCTCGCCTTCGATCGCAACCTCCGCCCCCGCCTGGACTCCGAGCTCGTCCGCCGAGCCTTCGACGAACCACGTCGAACCGCTGCCGGCCAGCGCCGGGACCCGCCCCGTGCGCTCGCCCAGGGCGTCCCGCCACCGGGCCAGGCGGGGCTCGACGGCCAGGGCCGGAGCCTCGAGATCGTTGGGGCCGTCGGTCACCGGCCCGCCCAGCCGATCCCAGGCCTCGTACACAGCGGCCGTCGACACGCCGAACGGCGGGGTGAGAACGACGAACCTGCGGTCTTCGAAGGCCAGCGGCTCCACGACCTCCCCCACCCCCGACACCAGCGCCCGCCCACCGACGACGCAGAAGGGCACGTCGGCGCCCAGCGAGCAGGCGACACCAAGATCCGACACTCCGGCCCACCGCAGGACGGCGGCGGCATCCGCCGATTCGCCGCCCAGACCGGCCCCAGCCGGTATCCGCTTCTCCAGGCGCACATGCGCCGTCCGCCCGACGGCGACGAGGGCCCGCCGCACGAGGTTCGTCTCGTCCGTAGGCACCCGAGGGCCGGCGGCCGGGCCAATCACCTCGAGACCATTCCCCGGCCCGAGCTCGAGCGTGTCGGCCAGGTCCAACGTGACCATCTCGGCCTCGATCAGGTGGTAGCCGTCGCCGCGCACGCCGACCACCCGTAGTGAGAGCGTCAGCTTGGCGAGGGCGCGCTGCATGCGGCCAGCTTTCCCCACGCCACGACGTCGAGGTCCTCGGCCCGAGCCTCGGGCCGGATGCCAGCGCACTCGAAGGCGGCCGAATCGACCATCCCCGCCAGCGAGCGGCGCAGCATCTTGCGCCGGTGGCCGAACCCGGCCCGCACCAGAGCGAACAGCCGCTCCGCGGGGACGACGCCAGGATCGACCGCGGGCGAGGCGCGGCGCTCGATGGCGACGAGCACCGACTCGACCTTGGGCCGGGGGACGAACACGGTCGCCGGTACCCGTCCCAGCACCGACGCCGTGGCCCAGTAGGCGACCTTCACCGACACAGCTCCATATCCCTCGTCGCCGACACCCGCGGCCAGGCGCTCACCCAGCTCGCGCTGCACCATCACCACCATGCGGCTGATGGCGGGTACATCGTCGAGGAGACGGGCGACCAGTGGGGTGGCCACGTTGTAGGGCAGGTTGGCAACGAGCACCCACTTCCCCGAGCCGAGCAGCGAGGCCCAGTCCAGTGTCATGGCATCGGCCTCCACCACCCGCACGCCTGCCGGCTCCGCCAACGAACGCAGCACCGACACCAGGCCGGCGTCGACCTCGACGGCGGTCACCTCGGCACCCGTCTCGGCCAGGGCCAGGGTCAACGAGCCCAGGCCGGCACCCACCTCGACCACACGCTGACCGGGCCCCACGGCCGCCAGCCGGGCGACCCGTCTCACCGTGTTGGCGTCCACCACGAAGTTCTGCCCCAAGGCACGACTGGGGCGCAGGTCGTGTCGAGCGAGCAGGTCCAGCACCTCGGCTCGCCCGAGCGTCACGGCGTGCCGAGCGGCAGGCCGAAGGCCGCAGCCGTCGCCGCCCACGTCGAGGCGGCCACGGTGGAGGGTTCCTCCCCTCGCGTCGCGGCCAAGGCGGCGCCCACAAAGGGCACGAAGGCGGGCTCGTTGGGCTTGCCTCGATACGGCACCGGAGCCAGGAAGGGCGAGTCCGTCTCGACCAGCAGCCGCTCGGGCGGACAGAGCGCCGCCGCCTCCCGCACGTCGCCGGCGCCCTTGAACGTCACGATCCCGCTGAACGACAGGAAGGCTCCGAGATCGAGGCAGCGCCGCGCCTCGCCAGCGCCCCCGGTGAAGCAGTGGAACACCGTCCTCTCGGGTACGCCCTCGGCCTGGAGGATGGCGAGCGTGTCGTCCCACGCCTCGCGGCTGTGCACCACCAGGGCCAGCCGGTACCGATGGGCGAGCGCGATCTGGGCTGCGAACGCCTGGCGCTGGGCCGCTCGCGGTGAGTGGTCGTAGTGGTAGTCGAGCCCGCACTCACCCACGGCCACGAGCGCACGCTGCGACGAGCCGACCACTCCCTCCAGAAGGGCGACGACAGCGTCCACGCCCTCCGTCGCTTCGTGGGGATGCAACCCGATCGTCGCCCACACGCCGTCGCCGACCAAGGCCAGGGCCCGGCGCGACTGGGCGGCGTCGGTCCCGATGCAGATCAGGCGCGTGACGCCCGCGGCCCGCGCCCGCTCCAGCGCGGATTTGGAGTCGGCCACGTCCTGAAGGTGGCAGTGGCTGTCGGTCCACACCGGCGGGTCCGCCCCGGCTCAGCCCTTCCGCCGCGGGAAGAGCGGTGCGGCGCGCTCAACGGCACGCCCGCCCGGATAGCCGCCCCACGCCGCCGCCGCGGGTAGCCGCTCGTCTCCCGGCGAACCGGTGAGCCCGATCCGACGCCACAGCTCGGAGCAGGCGCCGGGCATGGCCGGCCAGGCCAGGAGGGCGACGATGCGCAGCGCCTCGAGGGCATCGCCGAGTACGGCGCTCACCTCCGGTCCGGGCTCGCGCTTCCACGGCTCGGCCGCTTCGAGGGCCGCGTTCGTCTCGTGGATGAGCCGCCACGCCGCTTCGAGCGCCTCGTGCGGCGCGAAGCGCTCCCACGCGTCCGCGGCAGCCTGCACGACATCGGCGGCCACCGGCGCCAGTCGCGAGTCGGGCCGGGCCGCCGGGCCGATGCCGCCGCACTTGCTGCCCACGACGGTGGCGACGCGCGAGGCCAGGTTGCCGAGGTTGTTGGCCAGGTCGGCGTTGTAGCGGGCGACGATTCCCTCGTAGGAGAACTCTCCGTCCGGCCCGAGCGGCGTGTCCCGCATGAGGTGGTATCGCACGGCGTCGACACCGAAGTCGGCCACCAGCTCCGCTGGAGCGATCTGGTTCAAGCTTGACTTCGACATCTTCTCCCCGCCCACGAGCAGCCACCCGTGGACGAAGATGTTGGCGGGCGGATCGACACCGGCCGCCATGCACATGGCCGGCCACCACACGCAGTGGAACCGGATGATCTCCTTGCCGATGAGGTGGTGCACAGCCGGCCACCACCGTGCGAACCGCTCAGGGTCCTCGCCGTAGCCGATGGCCGTGACGTAGTTGATGAGCGCGTCGTACCAGACGTAGAACACGTGGCGCTCGTCCCACGGCACGGGAACGCCCCACCTGAGCGACGTCCGGGTGATCGAGATGTCCTGGAGCCCCTGGCGGATGAAACCGAGCGCCTCGTTGCGCTTGGACTCTGGCTGCACGGCCTCCGGGTTCGCCTCGTACCAGTCGAGGAGCGCCTGCTGGAAGGAGCTCAGCTTGAAGAAGTAGTTCTCCTCCTTCACCAGCTCCACCGGGGTGCCGTGGATGGGGCACATGCCGTCGACCAGCTCGGCCTCGGTGTAGTAGGCCTCGCAGCGCACGCAGTAGAGGCCCTCGTAGATGCCGAGCTCGATGTGGCCGTTGTCCTTCACCGCCGTCAGGAACCGTTGGACCGCCAGATGGTGGCGGGGCTCGCTGGTGCGGATGAAGTCGTCGTACGAGATGCCCAGCTGCTGCCAGGCCTCGACGAACCGCACGGCCGTGCGGTCGGCCCACTCCTTGGGGCTGACGCCGTTGGCCTCCGCTTCCCGGGCCACCTTGAGGCCGGGCTCGTCGGTGCCGGTCAGGTAGAAGACATCGTCGCCCAGGAGACGGTGCCAGCGGGCGAGGCCGTCGGCGACGACGGTCGTGTAGGCGTGCCCCATGTGGGGAGCGTCGTTGACGTAGTAGATGGGAGTCGTCAGGAAGAAGCGGGCCACTGCTGGTTCACAGTACCGACGGCGCCTGGCCGGCCGGGCTCGTATTTCGTCACGACCGGAGGCGGAGCGCGGCGTCGTAGACGCGCCGCTTGGGCACCTTGAGCTCCCCCGCAACCTCGGCGACCGCCTCCTTGGCCGTCTGTCCCGAGCCGAGCCGCGCCTGCAGGGCGGCCTCGACCTCCGCCTCGCCCGGCACCACAGCCGTAGCTCCGGCCACCACCAGCACGTGCTCGCCCCGAGGCGGGGCGGCCCGGGCCCGCTCCAGGGCGGCGGCGAGGGTCCCTCGCCACACCTCCTCGTGGAGCTTGGTCAGCTCGCGGATGACGGCGACCTGGCGCAGGGGGCCGCACCGCTCGACGAGATCGGCGAGGGTCGCCACCAAGCGGTGCGGCGCTTCGTACAGGATCATCGTGCGCTGCTCCGCCGCCAGGGCAGCCAGTCGCTCGGAGCGATCACTGCCCTTGCGGGGCAGAAATCCCTCGAAAACGAACCTCGCCGTCGACAGCCCGCTCACCACCAACGCCGCCACGAGGGCAGAAGGCCCCGGCACGACCGTGACCTCGCCACCCGCGGCTGCCACCGCGCCCGCCAGGCGTCCGCCGGGATCCGAGATGCCGGGCGTGCCGGCGTCGGTGACGACGGCGACGTTTCTTCCGCGGTCGAGCAACGACAGGATCGAGCGGGTCTGCGTCGCCTCGTTGTGGTCGTGCACGGCGATGAGACGCTTGTCGACGATGCCGGCGTGAGCCAGGAGCCGACCGGTCTTGCGGGTGTCCTCGCAGGCGATGACGTCGGCTTCCTCCAGGGCCTGGACCGCCCGGGGCGACAGGTCGCCGAGGTTGCCGATGGGGGTGGCGACGAGGACCAGGGCGCCCCCGGCGCCGGACCCGTCGCGGGTGGCGCCGGCCGGGCTCAACCCTTGATCTCCAGCTGGTCTCCGGTACGCAGGTT
Source organism: Acidimicrobiales bacterium (assembly GCA_051985455.1). Taxonomy (GTDB): domain Bacteria; phylum Actinomycetota; class Acidimicrobiia; order Acidimicrobiales; family AC-9; genus AC-9. The sequence goes on along the minus strand of JBPYEI010000039.1, from coordinate 5,062 downwards.
CCAGCGCTCGAACGCCCCCGCCTCGGCCTCGACCGCGGCTCGGGCCCGGACACGGGGCAGGCATACCCTGTAGCGCTCGAGGGACATCGTGGTGATCACCACGAGGTCGCCGTCGCACAAGGCGACGTCGATCGGAAAGCGCATCCCGATCGTGTGCACCGCGCGAGCGGGACGAAGCAGCAGGGCGCCATCGATCCCGTCCCGACCGAGCAGCCCGCGGGCGCGATCGACCAAGGACTCGGCCACCTCGAGCGTGGCCAGGACCTCGCCGTCACGAAGCAGCCAGGGCACCCGGAGCTCTCCCTCTCATACGTTGAACCTGATCTCGAGCACGTCGCCGTCGGCCACCTCGTAGTCCTTACCCTCGATGCGGAGGCGACCGGCCGCCTTCGCCGCGTTCCACGAGCCCAGCTCGACCAGCTCGTCCCACCGGATCACCTCGGCGCGGATGAACCCCCGCTGCAGGTCCGAGTGGATCACCCCGGCGCATTCGGGCGCCCGGGCACCGGCGCGGAACGTCCAGGCCCGGGATTCCTTCTCGCCCGTGGTCAAGAACGTGCGCCGCCCGAGCAGATGCTGGGCGGCTCGGGCCACTCGAGGCAGCGCCCCTTCACCCAGACCGAGACCCTCGAGCAGCTCGGTCCGCTCGGCCGGCGTGAGTAGCGCCGCCTCGGCCTCGAGCTGCACGCTCACTCCGAGGCTCTCGGCGTTGCCGGCCAGCTCGGCTGCCACCGGCTTCACGATGGCGTCAGCGTCGCGCGCCTGGTCCTCACCCAGGTTCACCACCGCGAGCACGGGCTTGTTGGTCAGCAGGAACACCGGACCCAGGGTGGCCCGCTGCTCGGCGGTGAGGGGCGAGCGATAGATGGGGACGCCCTCCTGGAGCGACTCGAGGGCCTTCTCCAAGGCGGCAACCTCGGCCGCCGCGGCGGCGTCGGTGCGGTCGGCGCGGGCGATCTTCCGGCGCTTGTCGATCTGGCTCTCGACCGTGGCCAGGTCGGCGAGCACGAGCTCCAGCTCGAGCACGCCGAGGGCGGCAACGGGGTTGGCGTCCCCGGCCACGCCCGGATCGTCGAAGGCCCGAAGGACCAGGCAAAGGGCATCGACCTCACGGATGCCGGCGAGAAACCGGTTGCCCAGACCTTCTCCCGTCGCCGAGCCCGCCACCAGCCCGGCGATGTCGACCACCTCCACCGTGGCGTGGACAACCTTACGGCTGGTGCTGATGGCGGCCAGGGCCTCGACGCGCTGATCGGGCACCTGGGCCACGCCCACCGTCGTCTGCGTCGTGGAGAACGGATGGGGGGCGACGACGGCATTTCCCCCGGTCAGCGCGTTGAAGAGGGCCGACTTGCCGGAATTGGGCAGACCGACCAGACCAAGGCGCTCCACTGCAACGAGGCTACTCGCCGCTAGTAGGGTTCCCGTTTCGTGTCGAAGAAGACGACGAAGCGCCGGACCACGCGCAAGAAGAAGGCCAACCACGGCAAGCGGCCCAACGCCGGCCGGGGCTGAGACCGCCCGCCGGCCGGGGCCTTCGCGTGGCTACGTCCGGCCCGGGAGGCCGGCCAAAAGAAGTCAGCCGCAGCGAAGCCGCTACGACGTCCAGGCCACGCCGAGCTCGGACAGGGTCGGCACCAGCACCGACGGCAGGTCCGACATGATGCCGTCCACGCCCAGGGCGACCAGCCGCTCCATCTCCTGACGATCGTCGATGGTCCAGACGTGCACCGCCACGCCGGCGTCGTGGCCGGCACGGACGAAGCGCTCGTCGACGACGGTCGCGCCCTCGACGTCGGTGGGAACCTGGATGGCGGCGTGGTCCATCGGTGGCGGCTGAGCCCCGTCCTGCACCGCCTGCCAGAACCCCGCCACCGCCAAGAGCCCGGCTGACGTGGCGATCTTCGGAGCGGCAGCCGAGAACGTCACGAGGGCAGCGTCGTGGAAGGACGTGACGATGACTTCGTCCGACCGGCCGTGCTCGGTGAGCGTCCGGGCCAGCAGCTCCTCGTAGGGCTCGACGGCCGGCGCCGTCTGCTTGATGTCGATGTTGAGCACGACGCCCGGGAATGCCTCCAGGACCTCTACCAGCGTCGGGACGCGCAGCTCGGGCTCGTCAGGAGCCCGACCGCGGAGGGGGTACTCCTCCGGCGGCCGGCCGGGGGCTACCTCGTGGCCGGGGACGAACCAGTAGGCGGCGTCGAGCGACTGGACCTCGGCCAGCGTCAACGTGGTGATGGCACCCGAGCCGTTGGTCGTCCGGTCGACGGTCGGGTCGTGACAGACGACCAGGTGACCGTCCGACGTGGGGTGGACGTCCATCTCGAGCGCTGTGGCGCCGGTCGCCAACGCCCGGCGCATGGCGAGGATCGTGTTGGAGGGGGCTTCCCGGGCCCCACCCCTGTGGGCGTAGGCGAGCACGCGCCGCTCCAGCCAGGGGTTGCACACGCACGCAGACGCTAGCCCACCGGTCCCCCGCTGCGGCCCGATAGCCTCGTCGTTCTGATGCTGGATCACGTGTTCCTCGATCTGATCGCGGCCATGCGCAAGAGCTTCTCCGAGGCTCTGCTCGAGCGACAGGCCGTCGAGGAGCGGTTCCAGGTCGACGTGCTGCTCGGCGACCTGTCGTGGGAGACGTCCTACAGCCTCCCGGGGGAGGGCACTCACCCGCGGGTACGAGCCGACCTCAGTCTCGACTGGCCGACGTGGAGCCAGAGCGCGTACCGGTCCTGGTCGATCGGCGAGCCGCCCGACGACCAGCCCGAGCTCCTGGTGGAGATCGCGCTCCGCATCCAGCGCCTGGCCACGGCACCGGAGCCGGGGACGGTCGTCGCCGTCCTCCCCGGTGAAGGCCCGGCCATCGGTGGCGACGTCCTGGACCGGTGCGGCCTTACGGTCGAGCGGGCGTTCGGCCGCGACCTCGACGAGCCGCACGCCGCCGTCGAGATCTCCTACGAGGGGACGTACCGCCTCGACGAGGCCATCCTCGACGACCCCTCGTCCCTCGGGGCCCACGTGGGCGCCCTGGCCCGCTGGGTGGCCTCGACACTCGTCCGCCTGGGCGACCTGAAGCTGAGCTTCCTCCCCCCGGGCGAGGTCGGGGACGAAGCGGACCATTAAACGGCCGGCGGCGGGGTTGGGGCCCCCGCCGCTCGGAGGAGGGCGGGGATGGGGCCCCGCCCGGGGCGGCGAAGCCGCCAGCTACAGAGGGAGGAGCCCCGCCTCCTGGCCGAGAGGGCGGAGCGGGACCTCGGGGCGGGCGCCGAGGTGGCTGATGATCTCGCTGGCGGCCAGACTGCCCAGCCGGGCGCAGGTGAGCAGGTCCGCCCCATGGGTCAGTCCGTGGAGGAAGCCCGCCGCGTACAGGTCTCCGGCGCCGGTCACGTCGACGATCTTGTCGACCGGGTACGCGTCGACCTGGGCCGTGTGGTCGCCCTGGAGGACCAACGACCCCTGCGGCCCCAACGTGAGGGCGGCGATGACCCCGAGAGGACGGAGGACATCGGCGGCGCCGGCGATGTCGTCCACCTCGAGCAGCAGGGCGATCTCGGCCTCGTTGGCGAAGAGCACGTCGACCTCGTCCCTGATCAGCCGACGGAACGTCTCGAGATGGCGCTGGACCGCCGAGGGGTCAGAGAGCGTGACCGAGACCAGGCGGCGGGCGCCGTGGGCGTCGTCGATGATGCGGCGGATCATCCGGCCGGCGTCGGGGAGGTCCCAGAGATAGGCCTCGAGGTGCGTGACGGAGGCCCGCCGCACGCTGGCGTCCTCGATGTCCTCCGTGCGGAGCCGGGCCGCCGCCCCCAGGTACGTGCGCATCGTGCGCTCGGCGTCAGGCGTGACGAGCGACAGACATCTCCCGGTCATGGCTTCGTCGGCGACCACCGCCGTCGTGTACTCGACGCCGGCGGCCCGGATGTCGGTCTCGAACAGCCGTCCCAGGCGGTCGTCGGCCACCGTGCCCACGAAGGCAGCCCGGCTCCCCAGGCTCGCCGCGCCCACGGCGGTGTTGGCGGCGGACCCCCCCGCCACCTCGACGATCGGCTGGGCGGCCGCGTAGAGGCGCTCCGCCTCTGGCAGGTCGACGAGATCGGCGATGCCCTTCGCGAGTCCCTGCTCCGCCAAGAGGTCGTCGTCGACGGGCGCCAACACGTCGACCAGGGCGTTGCCGACGGCGACGAGATCCAGAGTGGTGTCGGTCGGCGAGTCCTGCGCTGCGGGCACGGCGCTGAACATAGTCGGCTCCCACTAGCCTCCCGAAGGTGACCCAGCAGACCACCGAACAGCGAGAGACGTCCCACCGTCTCCCCCGCACCGTCGAGCCCCGTCGCTACGACCTCGTCATCTCCCCCGACCTGAATGCGTCCACCTTCCGCGGCGAGGAGCAGGTCGACGTAGTCGTCCACGAGACCACGAGAGAGATCGTCCTCAACGCGCTGGAGCTGGCGATCGAATCGGCCGAGTTGGTCAACGGGGCGGGGTCGGTGCTGTCGGGAAGCGTCGAGCTGGACGAGGAAGCCGGCCGCGCCGTGATCACCTTGTCCGCCGATGCGGCTCCCGGACCGTGGACGCTGCGGACCACGTTCTCGGGGACGATCAACGACAAGCTCAGAGGCTTCTACCGCAGCACCTACGCCGCCGGCGGGGACCAGCGGGTGATCGCCACGACGCAGTTCGAGGCGACCGATGCCCGCCGCGCCTTCCCCTGCTGGGACGAGCCTGACCGCAAGGCCGTCTTCGCCGTCACGCTCGTGGTCGATCGGGAGACGACCGCCATCTCCAACACCGCCGTGGTCGACGACAGCGACCTCGGCGACGGGACGCGACGGGTGCGCTTCGCCGACACCATGCCGATGTCGACCTACCTGGTTGCCTTCGTGGTCGGCCCGCTCGAGCTGACCGACCCTGTCGACGTCGACGGTGTCCCCCTGCGGATCGCCCACGTTCCGGGCAAGGACCATCTGACGGGTTTCGCCCTCGAGGTGGGCACCCACGCGCTCCGTTTCTTCTCACGTTGGTTCGGCATCCCGTACCCGAGCGACAAGCTGGACCTGATCGCCCT
>JBPYEI010000038.1:0-15780 GCA_051985455.1 Acidimicrobiales bacterium | reverse complement strand
GCGCGTCAGCGCCCGAACCCGAAGAGGTGCTGGCCCACCTTGCGCATCTGGATCTCCTCGGAGCCCTCGGTGATGCGATAACGCCGGTGGTGACGGTAGATGTGCTCGAAGGGCATGTGCCGGCTGTAGCCCAGTCCACCGCAGGTCTGCATCGCCCGGTCGGCGGCGTCGCACGCCAGGCGATTGGCGCGGTAGTTGCACATGGCGACCTCGTGGGTGACTTCCATGTGGTGCTGGCGGTCGAGGGCGCAAGCGGTGGCGCGCACGAGCTGGCGCAGCATCGCCGCCTCGGTGTGCAGCTCCACCAGCGGAAACTGGATGGCCTGGTTCCGCGACAAGGGCCGGCCCCACGTCTGGCGCTGGTTGGCGTAGGCCACCGCCTCGTTGATGCAGAACTGCGCCGCCCCCAGGGAAGACGCCGCCTGGCGGATGCGGTTCTCGTGGACGAAGTGCTGTGCCAGCTCGAGGCCGCGGTCGACCGGCCCGAACACGGCGGAGGTCGGCACCCGTACATCGGTGAGCGTCACCTCGGCGTGATCGGTTGGCATGTTGAAGGTCCACCAGAAGAAGTCGACCGAGAACCCGGGGGCGTCCGTCGGGACGAGCAGGGCGCTGATGCCGAGAGGCGACCCCTGCTGTCCTGAGGTGCGGGCGAAAACGATGTCATGGGTGGCATGGTGCAGCCCTGAGTTGAAGCGCTTGCGCCCGTTGATCACCCACTCGTCACCATCGAGCACCGCCGTCGTGTCGAGGTAGGTGGCGTCGGAGCCGTGGTCCGGCTCAGTGAGCCCGAAGGCGAGGCGCCGAGACCCGTCGAAGAACCCCGGCATCCACTCGGCCCGCTGCTCCTCGGTGCCGAAGTCGCGCATCATGAGCACCGTGGGGAAGTTGCCCACGATCGAGCTCTCGTTCTGCAGGTCGTTGTGGAGACCGAGCCCACGGGTGGCGAGGTGCTCGCGGATGATCGCCATCTCCAGGTTGCTGGCCTCGTGCCCGCCGTACTCCTTTGGCAGCGCCCACCGCAGCCAGCCGGCGGCGTCGGCCCGCCGTCGCATCTCGGCCAGCAGCTGCTCCCACTCCTGCCGGGGGACCCCGCCCGCCTCGAAGTCGGTGCGGGCGTACTCACGTCGATGATCGAAGAACCGGATGTTGTCGTCCTGGCGCTCGAGGGGCTCGATCTCGCCCTCGATGAAGTCGTCAAGAGCGTCCAGCGTCGTCTGGATCTCCTGGGGGATCTCGAAGTCCACGTCTCGCCTCCACTCGCCTCCACCGGGATGCCGACCACGGTCCGGCCCTGCGCTGATGGACACCGTAGGGCCGATGCACGCCTGCAGGCGACCCGCAGCCCGGCCGCCGCTGCTCGTGCGAGATCTCTGTGGTTCCACGTCTGGTCGAAAGTGGCCGCCTCGCTGGTGGGCGGTGGGCCCCCTTTCGACGAGTGGTGGAACGCGAGGACTGCAAGGATGCAGCCTGGCCGCCCCGACGGCGGCCGGCCAGGCTGAGCGCCGCCAAGATCGAGACGTAGGCTGCGCCCATGGCGCTTCATCTGGCGGAGATTCAGGACCGGCTGCTCCGGGCCAGCCGAGGCCCGTGGCGGTACTCGGGGCAGCAGGTGATGATCGGTCACGGCCTGGGCTCGTACGCGGTGACGGTGAGGAAGGCCGACGACGGCGAGTTCATCGCCGCCGCGAGGAGCGACGTGGAGAGCCTGCTAAGCGAAGTCGCCCGGCTTCGAGAGGGTCTGACGGGGGCCCATCGGGGTCTGGCGGCATTGCACCGCCACGCTTCGGGCCAGGCCGTGGACATGATCGACGGTCTGCTGACCGACGTGGCCAAGTACCTGTGACGACGTGTGTGCGGACGGAGCAGGCGCGCCGGTCTCGCCGACTAGGCGCGGGGCCCCGCCTCGCGAGCGGGCTCGGTGCAGATCGCCACGACGGCGGCGAGGACGTCGTCGACGGCCGCCTCGGCCAGCGCCTGCATCTCCTCGTCGGTCCGGTCCTGGATCGGATGGGGGACGAACACGCGGGCAGGGTCGAAGCCCAGCGCGCCAGCCTGCGCCTCCGCGGCGGCGACGAACTCGGTGGAGGCGACGAACACCCCGGGTAGGCCCCGGCCCTCCAGGTCGGCGATGTCGTGCACACTGCACGACGTGCAGCTGCCTCAATCGGCGAGCGCCTCGATCACCAGATCGCACTTGGTGGCGATCTCGTGACGAAGGTCGAGGGGAGCCACCTTGGCGAAGGTGGGCTTGCGGTAGCGGAGGACCTGGAGGCCGGGAACCCGGGCGCGTAGAGCCGGCTCGAGGGCGGAGAGGAAGACGTCGCCTCTGGGCTTGGAGATATCCAACAGCCCGACGGTGAGGCCCTCGAGCGAAGAGCGGCGGGTCACCCGTGGCCGCACGGCGGGGCGTCGCTCGCCGGTCGGGTCCAACAGCACGGTGCCGGCATCGTCCGTCACACCACCACCTCCCTGGTCACGGGCTGGCTGCCGCCCGGTCCGTTGATCCAGCTTCCGATTATCGACGAGAACAGGCCGGCCCGTCCGCCGGCGTGGACGAACCACAGCCCGTCGGGCCGGAACTTCGGGATGGCGGCGCCCTCCAGACCCTCCGGAAGGCCCTCGGCGCACCCGCCGGCGCCGCGAACGAGCTCGGCTCCCGGGACGGTGAGCAGCTCGAGCAGCTCGTCCCGGAGGCGGGCCTTGGTCCAACCCGCGTCGCGCAAGACGCGCCCGTGCTCCGGGCTCACGACGAGCATGGCGTCGAAGCCGAGCGCCAGCTTGTGGTGGCCGACCGTGCGCAGGCTTCCTGCGAACGAGCGGACGAGTGACTCAGCCGTCCGCGACAGCTGATCGATGACGCCCCGCGGGCCCTCGCCTGCGTACAGGGTCACGGCCGATCGTCCCGGAGCCAGCCCGCGCTCGACCGCCAACGGCTCCCAGGGCGACCCTTCCTCGTCCTCGGCGAAACAGAACGTGTACTTGCCCGGGTTGCCCAGCGTCGCCCGGTCCACACCGCCGGGCACGCCGCCGCCGACGTTGCGCACGATCAGCTGGAGCGCCCGACCGATTGTCGCGTTGGCCCGGTTTCCCTGGCCCAGGACGTTCCCGCCCGAGTTCATGCCGATGGCGTGGCGAACGGGTCCGTTGACGATCACGACCGGTCCCGAGAAGTACGTCGTGGCCAGCAGTCCGTGTCCGTTGAACTCCTCGGTGCACATCGCTTCGACCGCTGTCAGCACCACAGGCAGGTACTCCGGTCGGCAGCCGGCCATGACGGCGTTGATCGCCGCCTTCTCCACCGTGCACTCGACCAGGTCGGGCGGGACGATGGCCACGACATCAGCCGGATGACGCGTCGTCCCCCCCAGCATGCGCAGCACCCTGGTCTCGGTGGGCGGGACGACGGGCAGCCCGTCGGTCCATCCGCGGTCGAAGGCGGCCTCGACGTCGTCCTCGGACGACCCCAGAACAACCCGGCGGGCCTGCAAGCGGCTCGACCCGAACTGGGCCGCCAGTTCGTCGGCCGTGTCGGGGTCAGCTGTGCGCGACCCGCAGCCGGGACGGAGCTCGGGAAGCTCACGACCGAGCCCGGCCACGCCGGTGAGCTCTTCCCACCGTCGCCGGTGCCAGCCCTCCGTCCTGGCCGCCTCGACGCCGCCTTCGAACCGCAGGAGCGTCGGGACCGTGACGAGGTCGAGGGCCCACGACACCCGCAGCTCGGTGTCGTCGACGACATCGGCAAGCTCCTTGGGAAACCCCGGATCGTCCTGGGTGTAGACGGTCACCTCGACACCGGCGCGGCGGAGCTGGGCCAGCACCGGCACGACGGAGACGCACGTCTCGCACTCGTGCTTGACCACCACGACGATGCCGTCGGGCACCGCCGGAGGGGTCGCAGCGCCGGTCATTTGAACAGGTTAGAGGTGGCGATGGCGCGCCACTCTTCGAGTGGGAGCTTGGCCCGATCATCAGTGAGGACCTGCACGGCCACGTGGTCGGCGCCGGCGTCGAGGTGCCGACCCACCCGGCTCGTCGCCTGCTCCAGCGGGCCCCAGGCGACGACGGCGTCGACCAGCTTGTCGCTCCCCCCGTCGCCGAGGTCCTCCTCGCTGAAGCCCAGGCGCGCCAGGCTGCGCCGGTAGTTCGCCAGCCCGAGATAGCCGCCCAGGTGAGCCCGGGCGATCCGGCGGGCGCGGTCCGGGTCCGGCTCGAGCACCACGGCGACCTCGGGGCACAGGAGGCGGGTCGGGCCGAGGATCTGGCGCGCCCCGTGAGTGTGCTCCGGTGGCACGAGGTAGGGATGGGCCCCGTCGGCTCGCTCGGCCGCGAGCGCCAGCATCCGCGGGCCGAGGGCGGCCAGCACTCGCTCCGTCGGCGCCGCCTCCAGAGCGGGAGCGTCGTAGCGGGCCCGATCCATGGCGTCCAGATATGTCCGCATGGCCTCGATCGGCCGCTCGTAGCGATGCCCCCTCGGAGACACGAGCGGATCGTGGCTGACCCCGACACCGAGGAGGAATCGCCTACCCCAGGCCTCGCTCAGCGTTCGTTGACCGGCCGCCATCGCCATCGGGTCGCGGACCCAGATGTTGGCGATGCCGGTCGCCACCACCAACCTCGTGCTGGCCGACAGGAGGAGGGCGGCGTTGGCGAACGCCTCGCGCCGCGCAGCCTCGCCGACCCACAGCGTCCCGTACCCGAGTGTCTCGATCTCGGCGACCGCCTCCCGAACGGCGGCCGCCGGTTGCCGGTCCAGGACCGAGGTCCAGATCCCGACACGTCCCAGCTCCACGGCGCGAACTCTAGGCGGCAGCCGTTACACGCGGTCCATGAGCTGGGCGGCGTTGGTGACGGCGTTGTCGCCGTGCATGTTCCGGAACACCACGTGCACCTCACCCGCTTCGTCGGCCAGGCGTTGGAGGTCGGGAACCCAGCCCTCGAGCTCCCGGGGCCGGTACCGGTAGTTGGTGAGCCCCTGGAACGACGACTCCTCCCAGCCCTCACGGTTCCGCCCGTGGAACTTGACGACCGCCAGCTCGGGCGAGGTCGCCTCTACCAACCGGGGCAGCCCCTTGTCGAGACGTTGGGGCATGTCGGCGCACACCAGGGCCATCGAGTGCTCAGCGAGGAGGGCGAACGTCCGCTCCCGGTCTTCGGGCGTGAACCAACTGGGACTGCGAAACTCGACGGCGATCCGGTCAGCCGCAGCGCGGTCGGCGCAGTCGACGACATAGTCGCGGTTGGCCTTCCTCGACGAGAACCAGGGCGGGAACTGAAAGAGCAGACAGCCCAGCTTCCCCGCCCGACGCAGCGGATCGACCCCGTCGAGGAAACGATCCCAGACCTGGCCGATCGCGTGCTCGTCCAGGTCTTTCAGATAGACGCTGGCCTTTTCCGTCTCGACGTCGATGCCTCGAGGGATCGACTGCGCTCGCGTCGGATGCTGCGTGAGCAGCGAGAAGGCCTTCACGTCGAAGGTGAAGTCAGCCGGCGTGCGGCTGGCCCAGTCTCGCGCCATCACCTGCCGAGGCAGGGCGTAGTACGTGCTGTCCACCTCGACCAGACGAAAGCGGGAGGCGTAGTAGCGCAAGCGGTCCTCGGCGGAGGTAACGCCCTCGGGGTACCAGCCTGAAGCGACGAGGGAGCGGTCTGTCCAGGAGGCCGTGCCGACGAGGATCCGTCCCCCCACGACGGCTACGAGCCCATACTGGCGAGCGCCTGCTCGAGCCAGTGCCGGAGGGCGGGCTCGGGCGCGGCGCCCGTCTGGCGAGAGACCACCTCGCCTCCTCGCATGACCAGCAGGGTCGGGATCCCCTGCACGGAGAAGCGCGCGGCCAGCTTGGGTGACTCGTCCACGTTCACCTTGACGAGCTTCAGGCAACCTGCCATCTCGCCCGCCAGATGCTCGAGAGCCGGGCTGACCATGCGGCACGGCCCGCACCACGGCGCCCACAGGTCGACGAGCACCGGGATCGTCGCCGCGTCGGCGACGTCGGCGAAATCGTCATCCCCGGCATCCACCATCCAGGGCAGGGGTTCGTGACAGCGGCCGCATCTGGCGACGCCGCGAGCGGCGACCGGAACGCGGTTGCTCGCCCCGCACCTGTCGCACCGGATGATCCTCGTTGACCGCTCCCCCGAAGTGACTTGGATCCCCCTTCACCAGGCCCGAAGCACGAATGCTACCTCGATGGCCTCTTGTACCGCTCCGGAACATCTGCGATCGCGAGGCCCAAGGGGGGTTTTGCCCATTCGGATGAAGGGCCTCGTGCCGGTCGCGCTGGCTACCGGGATCGGCCTCTCCGGGAGGTGAACCATCCCCAGGTGCTGGGACGCGCCGACCGTTGGGCCTCGCCGGTCGCGGCGCGCTCCTTGCTGAGGTCCATGAGTCGCTGCTGGGTCGCCAGCCCCTTGACGGTCGGGATCCGGCTCCATTCGCCATCGGCAGCCAGGCCCCAGCTTTGGACGTCGTCAGCGAGATTGATGTCCAGCACCTCGTTCAGCTGGCGACGGGCGTCGTCGTCGAAGACGGGGATCATCGCCTCGACCCGTCGGTCGAGGTTGCGACGGCGGAGGTCGGCGGACCCGATGAAGTACCGGGCCGCCCGGTCCTCCCTGCCGAAGCGGAAGATCCGAGAGTGCTCGAGGAATCTCCCGACGATCGAGCGCACCCGTACTGTCTCCGAGAGGCCGGGCACTCCGGGTCGAAGGCAGCAGATGCCCCGCACGACGAGGTCGATCGGCACCCCAGCGGCGGCCGCCTCGTAGAGCGCATCGATCACCACCGGATCGTCCAGCCCGTTGCACTTGATGACGATCCTGCCGTTGGGCCCCGCCCGCGTCTCCTCTCCGATCTCTGCCACCACCCGCTCCTTGATCCCGCCCGGCGAAAGGACCAGGTCCTCGTAATCGGGCGGATGGCTGAGCCCGGTGAGCGAGTTGAAGAAGTCGGTCAGGTCGTCACCGAGCTCCGGCCGGACCGACAGGATGCCGAGGTCCTCGTAGATCTTGGCCGTCTTCGGGTTGTAGTTACCGGTCCCGACGTGACAGTAGCGGCGGATCGACATGCCCTCCCTTCGCACCACGAGCGTCGTCTTCGAGTGCGTCTTGAGCCCGACGAGTCCGTAGACGACGTGGGCTCCCGCCTCCTCGAGGATCCTGGCCCACTCGATGTTGGCCTGCTCGTCGAATCGAGCCGTCAGCTCGACGAGCACGACGACCTGCTTGCCTCGCTCGGCGGCCCGGATGAGGGCGGCGACGATGGAGCTGTCGCCCGAGGTCCGGTACAGCGTCTGCTTGATGGCGAGCACGTCCGGGTCGTCGGCGGCCTGGGTGAGGAACGCCTCGACCGAGGTCGCGAACGAGTCGTAGGGATGATGCACGAAGACGTCGCGCCGGGCGATGACCGAGAAGATGTCGACGGGTTCGTCGCCGTGGGACGCGAGCGGCGGGCGGGTCACCGGCACCCAGGGCTCGTCTCGCAGCTCCGGACGGTCAAGGCCGTACAGAGCCCACAGCCCGTCGAGGCCGAGGGGACCGTCGATCCGATAGAGGTCGTCGCCAGCGATGCCCAGCTCGGCAAGCAGCAGGTCGACCATCTCGGCGGTCGCGCTCGACTCGATCTCGAGCCGCACCACCGGCAGGAACCGTCGCTGGCGGAGATCCTCCCGCACGGCATGCAGGATGTTCTCGGCCTCGTCCTCGTCGAAGGACATATCGGCGTCGCGGGTCACGCGAAAGAAACTGGGGTCTCCGATCACCATCCCGGGGAATAGACCGGCGAGATTGGCGGCGATGACATCCTCGAGAAAGATGAACCGCTCGCCGTCGGGAAGCCGGATCAGACGGGGAAGGATGGGCGGAACCTTCACCCGGGCAAAGCGTGCATCATCCTCGTCGGGATCTCGGACGATCGTGCCCACGCTGAGCGACCGATCGGAGATGTACGGGAACGGGTGGCGGGGGTCGACGGCCAGCGGGGTCAGGATGGGCAGGATCTCCTCTTCGAACATCTCGGCGAGGTGTCGCCGATCCCCTGCGTCGAGCGACGCCCAGTCGACCACCGAGATGCCGGCCTTCGCCAGCCCCGGCACGATCTCGCCGGTGAAGATGGCGGCCTGGCGGGCCACCAGGGGGCCAAGCTTGTCGCGGATAGCCGCCAGCTGCTGCGTGGGGGTACGCCCGTCGAGTGAACGAGACTGCAGCCCGGCGTCTACCTGACGCTTGAGCCCCGCCACCTGGACCTGGAAGAACTCGTCGATGCGCTCGCTGAACAGGGCCAGGAACTTCAGCCGCTCGAGGAGCGGGATCGAGGGGTCCTCGGCCAGTTCCAGCAGGCGATCGTTGAAGTCGAGCTCCGAGAGCTGGCGGCTCAGGTAGCGACCATCCACCTCGGGTGTCTCGTCGAGTGTGGCCTCCGTGTCCGTGACCGCCGGGTCGTCCGTCATCGCCCTCCTTCGACTGATCCCGTCGGCTGGCGCCGGTCGCCCGTCACCCGACGGTGGATCGACCCGGCCGCGACCCAGTATGCCTCGGCGGTCCCCTGCCGGGTAGTGGTCAGCGACGCGTAAGACGCGAGCGTTATGTGACGCCGCGATTTGTTCCGTACTGAGGCCTTCCGTCTCAGAGTACGACCGAAATTTACGGCGCCTTTACCTCGGTCTGGGGGTCCGAAGTTAGCCTCGATACCCGTGGCGGAGAGCACCGCGGTACCAGCCCAGCCCGACGATGCACTCCAGGAGTTGGACGAGGCGAAGGTCTCGGCCTTTCAGTGGAAAATCATGTTCGTCTCGGGCACGGGTTTCTTTACCGACGCCTACGACCCGTTCGTCATCGGGATCGTCGTCGCCATCCTCACCAAGCAGTGGCACCTCAGCACCAACGAGATCTCGCTCGTCTCGTCGACCACCCTGGGGGCCTCGGCCGTGGGTGCGGTGGTTTTCGGCCGGGTCGCCGACATCCTGGGGCGCAAGCGCATCTACGGCTATGAGGTGCTGATCCTGGGCTTTGGCGCGCTCGCCTCGGCCTTCTCTCCGAACGTGTGCTGGCTGATCGTCTTTCGGATCATCCTCGGCATCGGGATCGGCGGCGACTATCCGGCGTTGACGTTCTGGCGCGCCCACCCGAGCGGGCCCTGCGAGCCCACGGCCTCGGGACCCGTGAGCGGGAACATGACGCCGATGCGGATGGGCCGCGAGGCGTCGCCCCCGCAGCTGGCGCTCAACCCCGCCACCAGGGCCACGACCACGGTCGCGACTCGAGCGAGCCCCCTCCCCCTCCGCATCTTCGGACCGTACCAGGAGGCGACCGCTGCGCCTCTTGAGGCCCCGTTCCTTATGGGACAATTTCAGTGGGCGCGCCGCCTGCGCTTCGAGCAGTGAGCTCACAGCTGCCCGGCCTCGGCGGCGTCCAGGGGAGGTGACCGTGGCTCAAAGCACAACCGAATCGGACCTGGCCTCGAACACCGAGCTCGACGCCATCGTGCTCCGGCACGCCTACGACGGTGTGCGATTGCAACTCGTGCTTCGTGGCCTGCTGGTCCTCTTCGTCGTACTCACCGTCGCCCTTCTCCCGCCCGAGCGTCACAAGAAGTGGGCCTACCTCATCGCCTCCATCTACGGGCTGTGGGCGATCGGGGTCACCATATGGAGCGAGCGCGGCCGCCCTGGCTCGGTGCGGTTCGCCTGGTTGGCGCTCTTCGTCGACGTCCTGGCCCTGGGCGGTGTCACCGTGATGGCCGGCGTGGGCGACACCCAGAGCTGGACGGCGGACGTGCTCATCAACGGCTTCTTCGTCATCCCGCTATTGGCGACGACCCAGCTCCACCCGCGGGTATGTGCCGCCGTGGTGGTTCCGACGGTCGCCGTGTACTTCGCGGTGAGCGTGGTGACGCAATCGTCGAACGCGGAGCCCTGGGCGTCCATTCTGCTCCGGACGCTCGCCCTGGCCGGTCTGGGCGCGGGCTGTGTCGCGCTCACGCGGATCCAGCAGTCCCGCATGGCCACGATCGGCCGGCTCCTCGGTGATCGCACCAGCCTGCTCACCGAGGTCGTGACGGTGGAGGACCGGGAGCGTCGACAGCTGGCCGAGCACCTGCACGACGGCGCCCTGCAGTACGTCCTGGCCGCCCGCCAGGACATCGAGGACGTCGCGAGCGACCCTCGGGCGCTCGACCGTCTCGATGAGGCCCTGACCGAGTCGTCGCGGTTGTTGCGGTCGACCGTTTCGGAGCTGCATCCTGCCGTGCTCGAGCGACTGGGCTTGGCCCATGCGCTCCGGGACCTGGCCCGCACCACCGAGGCCCGAGGGGGCTTTTCCGTCACGCTCCAGCTCGAAGGCTGGGAAGAGGGAGTGCGTACCCCGGCGGACACCCTTCTGTACTCGACCGCCCGGGAGCTGCTCACCAATGTCGTGAAGCACGCCCGAGCGAGCAACGTGCAGATCAACCTGGTGCGATCCGGCGAGCTCGCCCACCTCGAGATCGTCGACGACGGATGCGGGATCCCGGATGGCGCGGTGGAGAAGAGCCTCGACGACGGTCACATCGGTCTGGCCTCGCACCGCGTGCGGCTCGAAGCCGCCGGCGGTGGCTTGAGCATGGCCAACGCCAAGCCCTCGGGTACGGTCATCCGCGTCGACCTGCCTTGTGACCCGGCGACAGCCGGCGCACCGGCGTAGAGCGCGGTCCCGGCGCTGGCCCTCCGGCGCCAGCGGCTACTGCAGGTACCCGCGCCGCATCGCCTCGACGACGGCGGCCGTGCGGTCGGAGACGCCGAACTTCTCGTACAGATGCTGGGCGTGGTTCCTGACCGTGCTCACGCCCAGGTTCAGCTCGGCCGCGGCCTGTGGTATCGACCGACCTCGGGCGAACGCCTGCAGCACCTCGAGCTCCTGGTCGGTCGGCGCCGCTGACGTCTGGCCCTTGGCCCGATGCCGGATCTCTCCGGCCAGGGCACCCGCCAGCTCGGGTGGGAGGACCGTCTGACCCTCCGACGCCCGCAGCACGGCGTCGACGATCTCCTTTCGCCGGGAGTCCTTGGACAGGTATCCGGCGGCGCCCTCCTCCAGCGCGCGGAACACGACGGCGCTGTCGGCCAGGGCCGACAGCAACACCACCCGGGTGGGAAGGTCCTCGTCGACCACGGCGTGAACGAGATCCAGCCCGTCCATCTCGGGCATCTGGTAGTCGACCAGGGCGACGGTGGGGCGCTCGCGCCTGATTAGCTCCAGCGCCTCGGTGCCGTTCTCCGCCTCACCGACCACGTCGACCCGCCCGCTGTCCGTGAGACCGCGCATCACGCCATCGCGAAAGAAGGGGTGGTCGTCGACGACGACGACCCGCGCTCTCTCCTCCGTGCCCTCCGCCGCCTCCGCCTCCTGCGGCGGAGGCGGAGCCGGCTCGCTCCCCTGGCCACCTCCCTCCCCCGCTTCGGCGGGGCGCCTCGGGAGGACCATCGTCGACAACGACGGGTTCGCGGCGACACCGCCGGGGGGGCTCGGGACCGGCAGGGCTGCCAGCATCTCGCCGGCGGAGCCGAACCGGCGCTGGGGATCTTTCTCGAGCGCCCGGAGCACGAGGGCGTCCAGGGCCTGCGGAACGTCTGGCCTCTCGGCGCGCAATGCTCGCGGCGTCGCCTGGAGGTGCTGGGCGATGACCCCTACAGGGACCTCGGCCTCGAACGGCGGGTGACCCGCCAGGCACTCGTAGAGCACGCATCCGAGCGAGTACAGGTCCGTCGCCGCCGTCGCCGATCGGGCGTCGAGCTGCTCGGGCGAGGCGTAGGCGGGCGTCCCCATGAACTCCCCCATGCTCGTGATGCTGCTCACGTCGCTGGCTGCTCTGGCGATCCCGAAGTCCACGAGCTTCGCCGCGCCGTCGGTGGTGATGAGGATGTTGGCCGGCTTGATGTCGCGATGGACGATGCCCTTGCTGTGCGCGTGGCTCAGGCCGCCCAGGAGCTGGGAGGCGAGATCCTCCGTCCACTGGATCTCCATGTACGGCGCCGTCGCCGCGAGCTTCGACTGGAGCGACTCCCCTTCGACGAGCTCCATGACGATGTAGGACGTGTCGCCCTCGGTCCCGGCGTCGTAGACCGCGACGATGTTCGGGTGCTTGAGCGAGGCCACGTTGATCGCCTCGCGTGCGAAGCGCTCCCGGAAGGGGGCGTCGGCGGCCAGCTGCTGGTTCAGTACCTTGACGGCCACGTGCCGGCCCAGGCGCCGGTCGCGTGCCCGCCAGACGCTGGCCATGGCACCGGAGCCGAGGTGCTCGAGGAGCTCGTACCGCTCGTCCAAGACCCTCATCGCTTCGCGTGCACCCCCGCTCGCCGTCTCCTCGCCTCGCCAGTATGCCCGGGAGGCGGGGGCGGCAGTGCGGCGGCGGGGAGCCGCCCTGCGGCGGAGGGGGCAAGAACGGCCGAATAGGTGCGTTTGCCGCGAACCTCATCGCTCACAGCTACTCGAGCACCGCATCCCAGGGCATGCTGGGGTCGTGATGGGTCTCCTCCGCCGGGCTGCTCGGCGCTTGGTCGGTACCGAAGCGTCGCCGATCGTTCCGCTCGCGGCTGAGCAGGTGGCCTCGGCCCAGCTCCGCCTGGCGGTCGCCGGAGACGTGGGGCACCCCTCGGCCGCCCTCGAGGTCACCGTGGCCGGCATGACGGCCGAGCACGCCCGCCGACACTTCGACGCCCTGGTGCTGCTGGGCGACAACATCTATCCGGACGGTGATCCGGAGCGCGCCGGAGAGGCGGTCTTGGAGCCGCTCGCTCCGATCCTCACCCGAGGCGTCGACCTCGTCGCCGTCCTCGGCAATCACGACGTGGACCGAGGCCGGGGCGACGAGGTTGCCAGCCGCCTCGGAATGCCGGCGCGGTGGTACGAGCGCCGGTTCGGTCCCCTCCAGCTGATCGCACTCGATTCGACCAGGGTCGCCGACCGCGACCAGCGAAGGTGGATCGACCGCACGCTCGCTGACAGCGACGCTGCCTTCCGGGTGGTCGCCCTCCACCATCCGCCGTACTCCGCCGGCTGGCACGGGTCGTCCAGAGACGTGCGACGGGCGTTCGAGCGGGCCTTCGTCGGCCACGGTGTGGACCTCGTGCTCGCCGGGCACGAGCACGACTTTCAGCGGTCGAAGCCGATCGACGGGACGGTCTATGTCGTCTCGGGTGCGGCCACCCATTTGCGAGCCACCGGGAGGCGGCGCTTTACCGCGGCAGCCCACGCCCGCCATCACTTCCTCGACCTCTGGGTGATCGACCATCAGATCGTCATCCAGCCCATCGGCCATGATGGCCAGCCCTTCGACCAGGCGTTGCTGCCGATGCGTCACGCCCCAGCGGCGACGGTCGACGAGCGGACCGGGTCGGCTGCCGCTGCCCCTACCGCTCGCCGAGAGCGGATCTGACCTCCCGGCGCAGGATCTTTCCGGTGGCCGTGGCGGGAAGCTCGGCCGACACCACGAGCACCTGCGGCGCCTTGAGCGAGCCCAGTCGTTCCGCCGCCCAGGTGCGGACGGCCTCGGGGTCGGCCTCGGCCCCCGGCCGGAGGCTAATCATGGCCCCGACCCGCTGGCCCCACTCCGGATCGGGGATCCCCACGGCCGCCGCCGCCGCCACCGACGGGTGGGCGAGGAGGACGTCCTCGACCTCGGCGGGTGAGATGTTCTCACCGCCGCTGATGATGAGGTCGTCGCCCCGGCCGGTGAGAAAGAGGTATCCCTCGGCGTCGACCGACCCCATGTCGCCCGTGCGCAGCCAGCCGCCCTCGAGCTGACGGGAACCGCCGTCGAGGTAGCGGCCTCCGACCTGGGGCCCGCGCACACAGATCTCGCCCACCCCGTCCGTCGCCACCATGTGGCCGTCCTCGTCGGCCACCATCACCTCCAATCCGGGCACGGGCCGGCCGACCGAGCCCAGCCGCCGGCGGGAAGCGGGGTCGTCGCTGGCGACCGCGGTCCGGTGGTCGTCGGGGTCGAGGATCGCGATGGTGGAGCTCGTCTCGGTGAGCCCGTAGGCGTTGACGAAACCGGTGTCGGGGAACAGCCGCAGGGCCCGTTCCAGCACCGGTGCCGGCGTGCGGGCGCCGCCGTAGGCCAGCGAGCGCAGCTTGGGCGCCGGCAACCGGGGCGAGGCTTCCAGGGCGTCGACGATCCGGGCCAGCATGGTCGGCACCACGAGGGCGTGCGTCACGTCCTCGGCGTGGGCCGCCTCCAGCCAACCTTCGGCCGAGAAGGACGGCAGAGGGAAGAGGCGTCGCCCCGAGTAGCACGAGGTCAGCACGCTCGTGACGCCGGCCACGTGGAAGGGCGGGACGGCGAGCAGGGTCGCCTCGTCCGGGTCCGCCGCGCCGAACTCGACCGTGTTGAGCACGTACGACACCAGGTTGTCGTGGTCCAGGACAGCGGCCTTGGGCTCGGCCGACGTCCCACTTGTGAAGAGCAGCACGGCCGGGCGGTCACTGTCTTCCGAAATGGGAACCGTGCTGCCGTCAGCGTCGCGCCTACTTCCGGCCAGCCAGTCGTCCCCCTCGACGACGATCGCCGGCTGGAGACGTTCGAGCAGACGTCGCAGCGTGGTCTCGGGCAGCCGGTAGTTGAGCGGCGCGTAGCTGACGCCCGCCCACGCCGCGCCGAACAGGGAAACCGGGACGATGGGCCCGTTGCCAGCCAGCAGGGCGAGGGTGCCGGCGCCGCCGCCCGCCAGACGGGAGGCGGCCGCGCCCGCCCTGCGGCGCACGTCGGCGAAGGTCAGCCCGTCGTCACGGCTCCCGATGGCCACTCGCTCGCCGTGGCCGTCGGCGGCCATCTCGAGGAGCATGGCCAGGTTCACGTCGCCTCCTTCAAGTCAGCCCGGCCAGCCAGTATGCCCGGTGGCGGTGGGTGACCTGGGCGGTCGGCCCCGCTCCTTTGTGTCACGGGCGAGGCGTTCGGCCGTTCGGGTCCATACCTGCCCAAGTTGGCTGAGGACCAAGACACCCTCCCGCACATCGCCGGGCACCCGAGCATTGCCGACCGGGGGCTCGGGAACGAACGGACACCGGCCAGAGGGTGCCCGCACACCCCGCGGCGTAGCGCCCTCCTTAGCTCCATCGCCGACGCTCGACCGCAATCCGACGAGAGTCCTCCATGATGCCTGCCAGCCAATCCGGGCGTTCCGGTCGTCCTCGCCGCTGGGTGAGGCCAGAACCCTTCCGATGCTTTCCAGCAGAGCGGCGACCGTAGTCCGGTTCTCGGCGACGTAGTCCATGAGGGCGTCGTAGCTCTCCTCGCTCAGGAGGGCCGCGATGACGGGACGATGTGAACCGGATCTTGCAGATGACGCACGTACTCGGGTGAAGACTGTCCCTCCGAGGGCGTGATCAACCGATTCGTCGCAATCATCCATGCAGCCTGCCGCGCTACGTTGTGACCCTTGTACTGGTTCCTGGGTGTGCTAATTGGCGCGGGCGTCATCGTGGTCAGGAGGCAACGCCGTGTCGCGATGCCGACCATCGATCCCCCGACAACTGTCGAGCGGCGTCATGACGAGCAGGACAACCGAGAGGCGCAGCCGGCGGATTCGCACCAACTCATCGACGCTTCGGTCTCAACACCCCGGGCCGCTGACCTCGGTCGGCCGAGGGGGGGAGGAGGATGGCACCTGATGTTGCAGCGAGGTCTCCGCAAAGGTCGGTTCGGGGTTGTGATCAGCGGCTACGACCGGGACCAGGTCGACTCTGTGGTCCGGGAGTACGAGCGACGGCGCCGCGATTGGTGGGACAAGCGTGTGCAGAACACCTCGA
>JBPYEI010000037.1:0-2087 GCA_051985455.1 Acidimicrobiales bacterium | reverse complement strand
ACGGGGACCTGGTGGTGCTGCGCACCGCCGCGGCGCTCGAGGCGGCCCTGGACCTCGCTACGCTCGCGCCCTTACCCACCTAATCCACGGAATCCGCCCAATCCAGGAGCCTCCCCATGTCGATCGCCACCCCCGCCACTCCGGCCAGCGCACAGGACATCGTCCGCCTCGTCTCACCCGCGGACGCTCCGTGGGCCGACACGGGCATCGGCGTGCTGCTCAAGGTGGTGCGGTTCGACGTCCAGCGCGGCACCTGGGTGATCTACAACCGCTTCCGCCCGGGCGTGCAGCTCCAGACCCACCGCCACACCGGCTCGGTCGACGCCTTCACCTCCGCGGGCCGCTGGCACTACCTCGAGTACGACTACTACGTGACCGCGGGCTCCTACCTCTTCGAACCGGCCAACTCGGTGCACACCTTGCACGTGCCCGAGGACAACACGGAAGACACGGATGTGTGCTTCATCATCGAGGGCGCGCTGCTGAACCTGGCCGAGGACGGCTCGGTCGAATCGGTGTCCGACGGGGCGAACACGCTCGAGGCCTACTACGCGCTGCTCGAGGCCCAGGGCGACCCGCGGCCCAACGGCATCATCGTCTGAGCGGCCTCTCGCATGAGCGGCCCTTCGATAACGGATGCAAGCCGCCTCCTCGACCCTGCCCTGTACTCGGGCGGCGATCCATTCGAGCTGTACACCGAATTGCGACGGAGCGCGCCGGTGTGCTGGGTCGACCGGGAGGGCGGCGGTTTTTGGGCGGTGACGACGCACCCCGAGGTGTCCTCCATCGGCGCCGACCCGCAACGGTTCTGCTCGTCTCGGGGGATCCTGACCGACGAGATCGGGACGACCTACGACGCGCCGCCGACCATGATGCACACCGACCCGCCGCAGCACACCCGCTACCGGCGCCTCGTGCAGCCCGGCTTCAAGCCCTCGATGGTGCGCCTCATGGAGGCGGGCGTGACGGCGAAAGCCAAGGCCCTCCTGGATCCAATCCAGGGCGGTGAGGCGTTCGACGTCGTCGAGGCGCTGTCGATCCCGTTCCCACTGCAGGTGATCTGCGAACTGCTGGGCGTCGACGGGTCGCAGTGGCGCCGGTTCTTCGAGTGGTCCGAGGCCGTCATCCCCGGTGAGTCGGAGCGCTCCGAGGAGGAACGGGCGGCGTTGCAGGCGGAGATGTGGGCGTATCTCGTCGGGGTGGCCGAGGAACGGCGGGAGTCGCCGGCGGAGGACCTGGTATCGGTGCTGGCGAACGTCGGGTCCCATCCAGAGGTGGGCGAGGGCGAGGGCGAGGGCGACGGAAGGGGCGGAGGTGGCGGCCAAGACCAACTCAGCGAGGCCGAGCTGGCCATGTTCCTAATCCAGCTGCTGGTGGCAGGCAACGAGACGACACGCAACCTGCTCTCGGGCGGGCTCGTCGCCCTGGCGGAGCGCCCCGACCAGTGGGCGGCGCTCCGCGCCGATCCGGCCCTGTTGGCCACCGCCGTGGAGGAATTGTTGCGCTGGACGACACCCGTGATCTCCTTCATGCGGACGGCCACCGCGCCGACCACCATCCGGGGCGTGGCTGTGGCGGAGGGCGATCCCGTGCTGTTGGTCTACGCCTCGGCCAACCGGGACGAGGAGGTCTTCGGCGCCGACGCTGATCAGCTCCGGGTCGACCGCCACCCCAATCCACACGTGGCCTTTGGATTTGGACCCCACTTCTGCCTCGGCGCGGCGCTGGCCCGGCTGGAGGCACGGGTCGTCCTGAGCGAGCTGCTCCTTCGCTTCGAGACCCTTCGTCTGGCTGGACCCGTCGAGCGGACGCCGAGCCCGGTCATCGCAGGCGTCCGCCATGCTCCCCTGATGTTCGAAGCGGCGCCGCCCGGTCGATAGATAGGTTCGACGAGGCGGGACTGGGGGGGCGATGCCAGACCGACGCACTCCGTTCGGCGTCCTGGACGAACGGGACACGCTGCTCGAGTTCCTCGACTACCTGCGGGAATCGCTGATAATCAAGGTCACAGGTCTGGACGAAGAGTCTGCTCGTCGCTCGACTGTGCCATCGGGCACGAGCCTTCTCGGGTTGATCAAGCATCTAAC
>JBPYEI010000036.1:0-22339 GCA_051985455.1 Acidimicrobiales bacterium | reverse complement strand
GTGCTCCACCGCATCCGCGAGGCGGGAACGGTCGTGTTCCTCGACTTCGACCAGGAGCTGCTGGCGCCGCGGTACCGGGCCGGCGAGCAGGCCCTGGCCCTGCTGGCCCGGGCCTCGCGCCTGGCCGGGGGCAGGACCGGGCGCGGCCGGATCCTGGTCCAGACCAGGCAGCCGGGGAACGAGGTGATCGACGCCGCCCTCCACGCCGACCCCGGGCGCCTGGCGGCCGTCGAGGCCGAGCGGCGATCCGCCCTCGGCCTCCCCCCGGCCGCGGCCCTGGCCCTCGTCTCGGGCGAGTCCGCCGAGACGTACGTCGGGGGATTGGATGCCGGCGCCATCGACGTGCTCGGCCCCGACGGCGGTCGCTGGCTCATCCGGGCGCCGGATCATCGAGCCCTGTGCGACGCCCTGGCCGCCGTCCCGCGCCCAGCCGGACGCCTCCGGATCGAGGTCGATCCGCTCCGGGCCTGACGTGCTCCAGGGCCCGACCGGATGACGGCGTGCCTGAAGCCGCCGCCAGCCTGGAGACATGTCTGGTTCCACGTTGCGTCGAAAGTGGGCGCGCCGCTGGCAGCCGCGGGGCCCTTTTCGACCAAACGTGGAACCAACGCAATGCCGGTCGTCCCACCGGCGCTCACGACGCGGCGCCCCGCCTAGAGTTCTCATGATGGCCATCATCCCGATCAGGACGTTCGGCGACCCGGTGCTGAGGCAGCCGACCCCCGAGGTCGAGACCGTCGACGAGTCGATCGTCCGCTTGGTCGAGGACATGATCGAGACCATGCACGCCGCCCCCGGGGTCGGGTTGGCAGCGCCGCAGGTGGGCGTGCAGAAGCGGCTCTTCGTCTACGACGTCGGCGACGGTCCGCACGTCGTGCTCAACCCAGAGCTCTCCGATCGACGGGGCGAGTGGACCTACGACGAGGGTTGTCTGTCGGTCCCCAGCCTCTTCTGGCCCATCGTCAGGCCCAAGCACGTGCATCTGCGCGGCCGCGATCTCGAGGGCGGGGAGATCTCCATCGAGGCCGACGAGCTGCTGGCCCGGGTGTTCCAACACGAGACCGACCACCTCGACGGGACGCTGCTCCTGGAGCGCCTCGACACCGAGCAGCGCAAGCAGGCCCTGCGCACCTTGCGCGAGCGCACGCTGAGCCTCGACGCCGGGGAGCACCGGTAGGGCGGCCCTGGCCCGGCTCGCCTTCCTCGGCACCCCGGCCAGCGCCGTGCCCGCCCTGCGGGCCCTGGTCGACGCCGGCCACGACATCGCCCTGGTCGTCAGCCAGCCCGACCGGCGCCGGGGCCGCGGGCCCCAGCTGAGCCCCAGCCCGGTCAAGGCGGCCGCCGTCGAGCTCGGTCTGCCGGTCACGGCGAGGGTCGACGACCTGCTGGGCATCGAGGCGGAGCTCGGCGTGGTGGTGGCCTTCGGCCGGTTGATCAAGCCTCACGTGCTCGCCCACCTCGACATGGTCAATGTCCACTTCTCGCTGCTGCCGAGGTGGCGGGGGGCGGCCCCCGTCGAGCGGGCCATCCTCGCTGGCGACGCAGAGACCGGCGTGTGCCTGATGGCTCTGGACGAGGGCCTGGACACTGGCGACGTCTACGAGTGCCGGCTGCTCGCCATCGGCGCCGAAGAGACCGTCGACGAGCTCCGCCGCCGCCTCACCGAGGCGGGAACCGAGCTGTTGGTGCAGGCGCTCGGACGGGGCCGAGCGGGCCTGCCGACACCACGGCCCCAGGTGGGCGAGCCGACCTACGCCGCCAAGATCGACGCGCACGAGCTGCACCTCGACTGGACGCGGGCGGCGATCGAGCTCGATCGGCTCGTCCGGGTCGGGCGCGCCTGGACGACGGTAGGCGGACGTCGCCTGGAGATCGTGCGGGCGCGAGTGGTGGCGAACGGACCGTCGGCTCCGGCCGGTCGTCTCGAGGGTCTGGTCGTGGCGACGGGCGACGGGGGACTGGAGCTGGTCGAGGTGAAGCCGGAGGGACGGGCCGTCGTTCCCGCCGCCTCGTGGCGACGCGGCGCCCGACTGGGCGAAGGTGAGATCCTCGGCCGGTGAGCAGGACGGCGACGCCAGCGCGGACCACGAGAGAAGTGGCTGTGGACGCGCTGGTGCGGATCGAGGGCGGCGCCTACGCCAACCTGGTGCTACCCCCGCTGTTGGGGCGCAGTGGGCTGTCCACGCGCGACCGCGCGTTCACGACCGACCTCGTCTACGGGACGACGCGCATGCGGCGCGCCTGCGACTGGCTGCTCCGGCCACACGTCCACCGCCCGCTCGACGATGACGTCCGGTCCGCCCTTCGGCTGGGCACGTACCAACTGGCGATATTGGGCACGTCGCCACACGCCGCCGTGGCGGCCACGGTCGATGCCGCCCCGCCACGGGCCCGTGGGCTCGTCAACGCCGTGCTGCGCAACGTCGCCTCGGCCCTGCCGCCCACCTGGCCCGACGAGGCGACCGAGCTGAGCTACCCGGACTGGGTCGTCGAGCGTCTGCGCGCCGACCTCGGGCCGGCGCCCGCGTCGGCCGCGCTGGCTGAGATGAACCGCCCCGCCAGAGTGGCCGAGCGGGCGGACGGGTACGTGCAGGACGAGGCGTCGCAGTGGGTGGTGGCGCTGGTCGAGGCGCAGGCTGGTGACCGGGTCGGGGACGTGTGCGCCGCCCCCGGCGGCAAGGCGACCGGACTGGCGGGCACCCACTGCCGGCCGTCGGTCGTCGTCGCCGGTGACGTGCGCGAGGCACGGGCTCGCGTCGTGGCCGCCAACGCGGCGCGCCTCGGGTTGTCGAACCTCGCTGTCGTCGTCGCCGACGGGCGACGAGTCCCGGTGCAGCACGCGGTGCTCGATCGCGTGCTGGTCGACGCTCCCTGCTCGGGGCTCGGTGCAATGCGGCGACGTCCTGACGCCCGCTGGCGCATCCGCCGCGACGACGTCAACCGGCTGGCTCGTCTCCAGCGTGAGCTCCTCACGGAGGCGAGCACCTCCGTCGGGGTCGGCGGCACGCTCGTCTACAGCGTGTGCACGATGACGACGGACGAGACCGTGGACATCGATGATTGGCTGGCCGCCCACCACCCGGAGCTCGTCGCCCAGGGGCCTCCCGATCGTCCCTGGGCGCCGCACGGGAGGGGCGCCTTGCTGCTCCCGCAGGCGGCGGGCACCGACGGCATGTACGTCCTGCGGTTGCGCCGGCTGTCGCGGAGCCACCGGTAGGCTCGCTGGCGATGATCCGGATCGCGCCATCCATCCTGGCCGCGGACTATGCCGCGCTGGCCGACGAGGTGGCGAGGCTGGGCGATCAAGTGGACTGGCTGCACGTCGACGTGATGGACGGGCACTTCGTGCACAACATCACCATCGGGCCCCCGGTCGTGGCCGCGCTGCGCCGGCGCACGGGGCTCTATTTCGACTGCCACCTGATGATGACCAACCCGGGCGAGTTCCTCGAGGCGTTCCGTCAGGCCGGCGCCAACCACTGCACCGTGCACGTCGAGGCGGGCGATACCGACTCGCTGCTCACCGAGATGCGGGCGCTCGGTCTCGATGTCGGGCTGGCGGTGAACCCTGATACCCCGTTCGAGGCCTTCGCCGGCTATCTCGACCGGCTCGACCTCATCCTGCTGATGACGGTCTTTCCTGGCTTCGGCGGGCAGCAGTTCATGGCGGAAGTGATGCCCAAGATCGAGCGCACCCGCGCCGAGATCGACCGGCGCGGGCTCACCGTGGCCATCGAGGTGGACGGCGGCATCGAGTCGCACACCCTGCCGGTCGCTGCCCGCGCCGGGGCCGAGGTGTTCGCCGCCGGTACGGCGATCTTCGGCCAGGACGATCCCCAGGAGGCGGCCCGTCGTCTGCATCGGGCCGCCCAGGGGGAGCACGAGCGGGCGGGACGGTGACCGGACCGCTGATGGCGAAGGTGCTCACGGTCTCGGACGGCGTGGTCGCCGGCACCCGCGAGGATCGGTCGGGGCAGGCGCTCGCCGACCGGCTTGCGGCCGCCGGCTACACCGTGGCCGACCGCCAGGTCGTGGCCGACGGGGTGGAGTCGGTCTCCGACGCCCTGTTGGGACTGGCCAAGGCCTTCGACGGACTGGTCGTGACCACGGGAGGCACAGGGTTCGCGCCCAGTGACCTGACGCCCGAAGGCACCAGGGCGGTCCTCTACCGCGAGGCTCCCGGCCTGGCGGAGGCCATGCGGCTGGCGAGCCCGCGTGGCCGGCTGTCGCGGGGCGTGGCCGGCACACTCGGGGGCTGCCTCGTGCTCAACACCCCCGGATCGCCCGCGGGGGCCGTCGAGTGCCTGGACGCCGTGCTCGACGTCCTCCCCCATGCCCTGGATCTCCTGGCCGGGCGCCCGACCCAACACTAGACTGAGCGGTCAAGAGACACGTCATGCGGGACGAAGCAGCCATGGGGCGGGCGGTCGAGCTGGCGGCTTCGGTCCGCGCCCGCACCTCACCGAACCCCTGGGTCGGGTGTGTGATCGTGTCCGGAGCTTCGAGCTTCGAGGGTGCCCACCAGGGCCCGGGCACTCCCCACGCCGAGGCGGCCGCCCTAGCCGGGGCGGGCGAGGAGGCGCGGGGAGCGACGCTGTACTGCACCCTGGAGCCGTGCTCGCACATCGGCCGAACGGGCCCCTGCGCCGACGCCATCGTCGCCGCCGGCATCTCAAGGGTGGTCGTGGGTGTGGTCGACCCTGATCCCCAGGTGGCGGGCCAGGGGCTGGCCCGTCTCCGACGGGCCGGGATCGACGTGTCGGTCGGCGTCGAGGCGGAAGCGATCGAAGAGCAGCTCGGCCCGTACCTCAAGCACCGCCGCACGGGTCGGCCCTGGGTGGTGCTCAAGCTGGCCGCCACGCTCGACGGTCGGACGGCGGCGCCCGACGGCACCAGCCGGTGGATCACCGGCCCGGAGGCCCGCGCCGATGTCCATCGGTTGCGGAGCGAGAGCGATGCCGTCCTCGTCGGCGCCGGTACCGTCCGGGCCGACGATCCGGAGCTGACCGTGCGCCTGCCGGGTGGATCCAAGCCGGAGCGCCAGCCTCTGCGCGTCGTGTTGGGGCGGGCGCCGGCAGACGCCAAGGTCCGCCCCGCCCTCGAGCTGGCGGGCGACCTCGAGCGGGTGCTGGGCGACCTCGGGCGCCGTGAGATCCTCCAGGTCCTGGTCGAGGGGGGAGCGCGGGTCGCTCACGACTTCCACGCCGCCGGCCTGGTCGACCGCTATGTCGTCTACCTCGCTCCGGCGCTGTTCGGGGGGTCGGACGGCCGTCCCGTGCTCGACGGTCCCGGTGCCCGATCCATCGACGATGTCTGGCGGGGTCGCGCCCTCTCGGTCGAGCGGCTGGGGGACGACCTCCGCATCGAGCTCGCCCCCGCCGGCGAACGACCGGCAGCGAACGCCGAGTCGGCCCTGGCCGGCGCCGAGGCGGGGAGGTAGGAGCGCCGTGTTCACCGGGATCGTCGAGGAGCTCGGTCGGCTGCGCGCGCGCGATGGCGGGCGGTTGGTGATCGACGCGCCCCTCGTGTCCCAGGACGCCCGGGTCGGCGACTCGATCGCCGTCAACGGCTGCTGCCTCACCGTGACGGGGCGGGGTGACGGGTGGTGGGCGGCGGACGCCGTCGACGAGACGCTCTCGCGCACCAACCTCGACCAGCTCGCTCCGGGTGACCCCGTGAACCTCGAACGGCCGGTGCGCATGTCCGACCGGCTGGGCGGCCACCTCGTCCAGGGCCACGTCGACGCCGTCGGGACGATCGTCGACGCCGCACCCGACCTGTGCATCAGCGCCCCGCCCGACGTGCTCCGCTACGTGGTGGAAAAGGGATCGATCACCGTCGACGGCGTCAGCCTCACCGTGGTGGACGTGATGGACGACAGCTTCAGCTCGGCCATCGTGCCCCACACGGCACGGGCGACCACACTGGGCCACAAGGGGCCGGGCGACCGCGTGAACCTCGAGGTCGACGTCATCGCCAAGTACACCGAGCGCCTGCTGGTCGGCGGCGTTAGCTCCGAAGAGGGAGGTCACTGACATGACGATGGCCCGGATCGGCGACGCCATCGCCGCCATCGGCCGCGGCGAGATGATCGTCGCGGTCGACGACGAGGACCGGGAGAACGAGGGCGACCTCATCATGGCCGCCGAGGCGGTCACGCCGGAGAAGATCGCCTTCTTCCTGGCCCATACGTCGGGGCTCATCTGCGTACCCATGACGGGGGATCGCCTCGATCAGCTGGACCTGCCGCTGATGGTCACGTCGAACACCGAGTCGCAGCGCACCGCCTTCACCGTCACCGTCGACTACCGCCACGGCACCACGACCGGGATATCGGCCGCCGACCGGGCCGCCACCATCAAGGCCCTGATCGACCCGGCCACCCGACCGGGGGACATGGCGCGGCCGGGCCACATCCTGCCCCTGCGGTACCGCCCTGGAGGCGTGCTGAAGCGGGCGGGCCACACCGAGGCCGCCGTGGACCTGGCCCGCTCCGCCCATCTCTATCCGGCGGCGGTGCTGTGCGAGGTCGTCAACGCCGACAAGACCGGGATGGCGAGGTTGCCCGAGCTCGAGCGATTCGCCAAGCAGCACGACCTGCTGGTGATCTCGATCGCCGACCTCATCCACTATCGGCGCCAGAAGGACAAGCTCGTCCGGCGGGTGAGCGAGGCCCGTATCCCGACCACCTACGGTGACTTCACCTGCTTCGCCTACGAGTCGGTGCTCGACGAGCAGCAGCACCTGGCCCTGGTGCGCGGCGCCGTCCAGGGCGAGGACAACGTGCTCGTCCGCGTCCACAGCGAGTGCCTCACCGGCGACGTGTTCGGGTCGTATCGCTGCGACTGCGGCCCGCAGCTGGAGGCGGCGTTGCAGCTCATCGCCCGGGAGGACCTCGGTGTGGTGGTCTACCTGCGCGGCCACGAGGGCCGCGGTATCGGGCTGAAGCACAAGCTGCGGGCCTATACGCTGCAAGAGCAGGGCCGAGACACCGTCGACGCCAACGTGGAGCTCGGTCTTCCCGTGGACAGCCGCGAGTACGGGATCGGCGCCCAGATCCTCGTCGACCTCGGCATCACGACCATGCGCCTCATGACCAACAACCCAGCCAAGTACGGCGGCCTGGAAGGCTTCGGGCTCGACATCGTCGAGCGGGTTCCCCTCCAGTCGTCGCCCAACCCGGAGAACATCAAGTACCTGCGGGCCAAGCGGGAGCGGATGGGTCATCTGCTCGAGGGACTCGATGACGTCCTCTGAGCACGCACCGGCGAGTGGCGAGGACCGG
Organism: Acidimicrobiales bacterium; assembly: GCA_051985455.1. Lineage (GTDB taxonomy): Bacteria > Actinomycetota > Acidimicrobiia > Acidimicrobiales > AC-9 > AC-9. Next base: position 15,054 of record JBPYEI010000036.1, on the reverse strand, counting down.
CCCGACGGCGGGTCTGCCTACGTGGGACGGCTCCGAGGCGACGGGCTGCGCGTCGCCATCGCGTGCAGCCGGTTCAACCGGCTCGTCACCGACCGGCTGCTCGACGGCGCCTACGACGGCTTGGTGCGCCACGGCGTCGACCCTGCGTCGATCACGGTGGCCTGGGCGCCGGGCGCGTTCGAGCTACCGCTCCTCGCCCGCCGGCTCGCGGCCACGGGCGACGTTGACGCCGTGATCTGTCTCGGCGCCGTGATCAGGGGCGCCACCGACCACTACACGCACGTCGCCGGTCAGTGCGCGGCGGGTCTGCAGCGCGCTCAGCTGGACACCGGTGTGCCCGTGCTCTTCGGCGTGCTCACGACCGACACTGTCGAGCAGGCCATCGAGCGGTCGGGCGCCAAGGCCGGGAACAAAGGGTTCGACACCGCCGTGGCGGCCATCGAGATGGCCGACCTCCTCAGCCAGCTGCCGAAGGGTGGGGACTCCGCGTAGTGCTGCGGCTGGTCCTTCCCAAGGGTTCGCTGGAGCGCGCCACGCTCGATCTGTTCGCGGCGGCGGATCTTGCCGTCGGGCGGGGCTCCGACGTGGACTACCGGGCTTCGATCGACGATCCCCGCATCGAGGAGGTTCGGATCCTGCGGCCCCAGGAGATCCCGCGGTACGTGGCCGACGGGCTGTTCGACCTCGGTGTCACCGGGCGGGACTGGATCGAGGAGACCGGCGCCGACGTCGTGTCGCTCGGTCGGCTCGCCTACTCGAAGGCGAGCGGAAACCCGGTGCGGGTCGTCCTCGCCGTCCACGACGAGTCACCCGTGCACAGCGCCAAGGAGCTCGCTTCCGGATCCCGCGTGTCGACCGAGTACCCCGAGCTCACCCGCCGCTTCCTGTCGGCACAGGGAGTCGAGGCCGACATCCGTCTGTCGTACGGGGCGACCGAGGCCAAGGTTCCCGACATCGCCGACGCCGTGGTGGAGATCACCGAGACCGGCAGAGCCCTGCGCGCCGCCGGGCTGCGCATCATCGACACCCTGCTCGTGTCCCATACCGAGCTGGTTGCCAACCCGGCGGCCGTCGACGACTCGGAGAAGGCGCATGCCATGGGCCAGGTCCACACCCTGCTGCAGGGTGCGCTGGACGCGCGGGGGATGGTGCTCGTCAAGCTCAACGTCGGTGCGGCGGACCTCGACGATGTCATCTCATTGCTGCCGTCGATGCGATCGCCGACGGTCTCCAAGCTGTTCGGCGAGGAGAGCTATGCGGTCGAGACCGTCGTGCCCAAGACGAAGATCAACGTCCTCATCCCGGCCCTGCGAGACCGGGGCGCCAGCGACATCCTGGAGCTGGCGCTGTCGAAGATCGTGCCCTGATGCCCGGGAGGGCGACGCCGGGGCTCTGCGAGCGGGCGGCGGGAAGGGTGACGGTGTTCGACGAGCCGCGGGGGCTCGGGACGGTGGTGACCGGCGACGGCCGGTCCCTGCCGTTCCATTGCACGGGCATCGCCGACGGCAGTCGAACCATCGCCGTGGGGACCAGGGTCGCCTTCAGCGTGGTGGCCGGCCACCTCGGGCGGTGGGAGGCGACCGGCCTAGCCGCTTGCGCGGCAGCGGCTGACTCTCCAGACCGGCCTCCCCGGCCGGCCTAGCCGCTTGCGCGGCAGCGGCCGATTCTCCAGGCCGGCCTCCCGGGCCGGCCTAGCCGCTTGCGCGGCAGCGGCTGACTCTCCAGGCCGGCCTCCCGGGCCGGCCTAGCCCCCTGTGTCTCCTGACCCGCCGGCGGCTGGTCCTTGAGGCCGCGCTCCCGGGCCGGCCTCGGTCTCGGTCGGCGTTCCCCCCAGGCGTACGAATGCCAGGCGCAGCTGCGTCAAGCCGTCGCGCAACTGCGCCTCTTCGTCGCCCAGGCGGGTCGCCAGCCCCTCGACCAGCAGCGCGAGGGCGTCGATGGCCAGGCGGGCCTGGTCGAGCTTGGGCGGATCGAGCGACAGGTGGAGCGCGGCCAGCTCGAACATGCCGTAGCAGTGGTTGGCGATGACGGTGCGGGCCGGCGTATCGGCCAGCTGCTGGCGCAGCTCGGCCATGCGCTCCTGGAGCTCGGCCTCGTCCTCGGGCGCTTCGGGCCCGCCGCCCGACGAGCTACCCGCTCCGCCGGGTGGCGCGCCGGCCGGCGGCTGGCGTGACGCGTCTCGCTGCTGCTCGTCGCCCGGACGCGGTACGGGGCGTTCTCCACCGGGTGTCCAGAGGCTACTCATGGCTGATATCGTAGAAGCCGAATCGAGACGGAAAGCGGGGCCGGGCAGTCCGACGAGGCAGCACGATCCCCACCCTTCCGCAGTCCGGGGGTACCCGGTCGGCGTGTCGGGTCCATGCTCGCTCTGGGCGGGCGTCGCTTTCCGACGCCTGCCCTTGTCGCGTTGGCAAGGGCCTAACACGACAGGAGTGATGCCGCATAACTGCTGCAGCCGCCACCAACGAGCTCAGGGTCAACGATCGGATCCGAGCCCGTGAGGTACGCCTGGTCGATCCGGAGGGACAGCAGCTAGGGATCAAGCCACTTCCCGAGGCTCTCCACATCGCCAGGGAGCTGGATCTGGACCTCGTCGAAGTTGCTCCGCAGGCGACGCCGCCCGTCTGCCGGATCATGGACTACGGCAAGTTCAAGTTCGATGCGGCGCAGCGGGCGAAGGAGTCTCGCCGTAAGACAACCAACGTCGGGATCAAGGAGATGAAGTACCGGCCCAAGATCGGCAGCGGCGACTTCGACACCAAGACACGCCGTGTTCAGAGGTTCCTGGGCGAGGGCCACAAGGTCAAGATCACGATCATGTTCAGAGGCAGGGAGATCTACCACCCCGAGCTCGGCAAGAAGATCCTCGACCGCATCGCCGAGGAGGTCGACGGCTCGGCCAAGATCGAGGCCGCCCCGCGCCTGGACGGCCGGAACATGGTCATGGTCCTCGCTCCCGACAAGCGGGCCCAGCGCTCGGCGGCGCGGGGAGAGTCTCGAGCAGAACGAGGGGACGGGACAGACGACGGTCCGGCGGTGGCGGCCAACGGACGGCCCCCCGCAGCGGCAGCGGATGCCGATCGGGGGGCCGGAGCGCACCGACGGGAGAGCTGAACATGCCGAAGATGAGAACGGACAGGGGCGCCGCCAAGCGGTTCAAGGTCACGGGGACGGGGAGGATCCGCCGTCGTCAGGCCTTCCGGTCACACCTGCTGGAGAAGAAGCCGAGCACCCGCACTCGCCGCCTGGGTCGTGAGGTGGACGTGGCCGCCGGCGGTGACGCCCGCCAGGTGCGGCGGCTACTCGGCCTGTAGGGCCGACCACCTCCGACCACCAGCGCGGTGGTCCGACGCCCCCCGAGAGAAGGAGCCCCTCATGGCCAGGGTAAAGCGCGCCGTCCACAGCAAGAAGCACCGTCAGGCCGTGCTCGAGAAGGCTCACGGCTACTACGGCAACAAGAGCCGCAGCTTCCGTGCCGCCAACGAGCAGGTCATGCGGTCGCTGCAGTACGCCTACCGGGACCGGCGGGCCCGCAAGGGCGACTTCCGTCAGCTCTGGATCCAGCGCATCAACGCCGCCGCGCGGCAGCACGGCATGAGCTACAGCCGCTTCGTGGCCGGACTGCGTCGTGCCCAGGTCGATGTCGATCGCAAGATGCTCGCCGACCTCGCCGTCTCCGACCCCGATGCCTTCGCCGCCCTGGTGAGGCTGGCGGCGGGCAACAGCTCGGCGGCCGACGAGGAGGCGACCGGCGAGAGCGTGACGGAGGACGCTTCCTGAGCCACGCCGCGCTCGCCTGGCGTCATCAACGCGTCCAGCGTCTGCGTCGCCTCCTGCGCCGTCGGAGCCTGCGTCAGGCCGAGCGGGCTTTCGTGGCCGAGGGATCGAAGGTCATCTCCGTGGCGCTCGACGCCGGAGCTCCGGTGGAGGCGATCTACTACGCTCCGCAGGTCACAGCGGACGATCGAGCCAGGGCCGTCGTCGAGCAGGCGCTCGGCGCCGGCGTGCGGGCGTACGAGCTCGGTGCCGGCGTGATGGAGCGGGTGGCGGACACGGTGACGCCGCAGCCGCTGCTGGCGATCGTCGCCTTCGTCGACGTGGCGCTCGAGGCCCTGGCCGATGCGTCCCTGTTCGTAGTCTGCGCAGACGTCCGCGACCCCGGCAACGCGGGAACGGTGCTGCGAAGCGCCGAGGCGGCCGGCGCCGACGGGGTAGTCTGTTGTGACGGATCGGTCGATGTCTACAACCCCAAGACCGTGCGGGCGTCGGCCGGAGCGTTGTTCCACGTTCCTGTCGTTGCCGGTGGAGACGTGGTGCAGGTGCTGGAACGGCTGGGGAACTGGGGAGTGCATCGTTTGGCGGCGATGGCCCACGACGGGCGCGAGTACACCGAAGTCGACCTGACCACGGCGACGGCACTGGTCATCGGCAACGAGGCCGCCGGCGTGGCGCCCCGGCTGCAGCCGTGGATCGACGAGACCGTCAGCATCCCGATGGCAGGTCGGGCCGACTCGCTCAACGTCGGCATGGCCGCCGCCGTCCTGTGCTTCGAGGCGGCGCGGCAGCGACGTCGCCGCGGCTGTGGGACGCCCGGGAGGCCCTCCCACGAGCGTGGGCGTCGGAGCGGCTGAGCGATGGCCCCTGAGCTCGATCAGCTCCCCGACGCCGTCATCCAGGTCGACGGATCACGGCGCATCGTGGGTGCCAACGCAGCGGCCACGGAGCTCACCGGCTTCGACGTCGCCGATCTGCTGGGCCGCGACTGCGCCGCCGCCCTCGAGGCGAGAGACCGCGAGGGGAGGCCGGTGTGGGTGCGTGGCTGGCATCGTTCGGCCCGTCTGCCGTCGGTGCGGACGCTTCCCGAGCAGGAGATCATCCTCCGCGGGGCCGACGGCATCGACGTGCGGGCCTTCGTGACCGGCTCGTACCAGCGGGACCCGACGGGCGAGATCACCGGCGCCGTGCTCGTCCTGCGTGACGCCCGGCGCAGAATGCACCACACGGTCACGGGCATCGAGATCGTCTCGACAGTGAGCCACGAGCTGCGCTCGCCGCTCACCTCGGTGAAGGGCTACACGAGCCTGCTCATGAACCGGTGGGACCGCCTGGGTGACGAGCAGAAGCGGATGATGCTCGAGCAGGTGAACCACGACGCCGACCGGGTCACCCGGCTCATCACCGAGCTGCTCGACATCAGCCGGCTCGAGACCGGCCGTCTGGTGCTCCGTCGCCAGATGATCGACTTGAGCACCCTCACCGATTCGGTGCTCGACCAGATGACGATGGAGTACCCCGGGCTCGAAGTGACCCGGCACTTCGATCAGCCTTTCCCCTCCGTGTACGCCGATCCCGACAAGGTCCTCCAGGTCATCACCAACCTGGTCGAGAACGCGTGCAAGTACGGTTCGCCGCGGGGGCTCGAGGTCAGGGGCGACGCCACCGACGAGGAGGTCGCCCTCTCGGTGACCGACCGCGGTCCGGGTATCCCCCCCGAGGATCTCGACCGGGTCTTCACCAAGTTCTTCCGGCGTCCGGAAGGCAAACCCACCGGCTCCGGACTGGGACTGTGGATCAGCCGCGGCCTGGTCGAGGCCCACGGCGGGCGGTTGTCGGTGCGATCAATTACGGGGCAAGGGTCGACGTTCCGTTTTACGCTGCCGCGCGTGGAGCCCGAGATCCTGCGTCAAGCGATGGCCAATGTCTGACGTCTCCCAGGCCTCCGACGTCGACGCCGCCGAGGCCGCGGGCAGGGCGAAGCTCGAGGCGGCCGGGACGGTGGAGGCCGTGCGGGCCGTCGAGGCCGAGGTGGTGGGCCGGCGCTCCCGCCTGGCCGAGCTGCAGCAGGGCCTCGCCAGTCTGCCTCCCGAGGAGCGGCGCTCCCGCGGCCGGCAGCTTAACGAGGCGCGTGCCCGCCTGCAAGGTGCGCTCGACCTCCGCCGGGCCGACCTCGAGCGCGCCGAGCGACGCCACCGGCTCGAGGCCGAGCGCCTCGACCTGACCGAGACCCTGCCCCGTCCGGGCCGGGGCCATCTCCACCTGGTCACCCAGACCCAGACCGAGTTGGAGGACGTGTTCGTCGGCATGGGCTTCACGGTGGCGGAGGGTCCCGAGGCCGAGACCGACTGGCACAACTTCGAGGCCCTCAACATGCCCTCCGGGCACCCCGCCCGCAGCATGTGGGACACGTTCTATCTTCGGCTCGGACCGGCAGGGTCGACGCTGCTGCGGGCCCACACCTCCCCCGTGCAGATTCGCGTCATGCAGTCCCAGCCGCCGCCGATCTTCATAGTGGCACCGGGGCGCGCGTACCGTCGCGACACGCCCGATGCGCGTCACCTGCCCGTCTTCCACCAGATCGAGGGCCTGGTGGTCGACCGGGGCATCAGCTTCGCCGACCTGGCCGGCACCATCGAGGCCTTCACCACGGCCTACTTCGGTCCCAGCATCCATTCCCGGCTGCGCCCGTCCTACTTCCCCTTCACCGAGCCCTCGGCCGAGTACGAGATCAACTGCACGATCTGCGAGGGAGCCGGGTGTCGAACGTGCTCGGGGACGGGATGGGTCGAGCTCGGCGGTGCGGGGATGGTCGATCCCAACGTCTTCGCCGCCGTGGGCATCGACGACGAAGAGTGGTCGGGCTTCGCCTTCGGGTTCGGCATCGACCGTTGCGCCCAGATGCGACACGGTCTTGCCGACATGCGCGTCCTGCTCGACAACGACATCAGGTTCCTCTCCCAGTTCTGAAGGCTCTGAAGGTTCTGGTTCCGAAAGCTCACCATGCGTGTTCCGCTGTCCTGGCTCCGTGACTTCACACCCGTCGAGGGCGACCCCGACGAGCTGACAGCCACGTTCGACGACCTCGGGCTGGTCGTCGAGGGCGTGGAGCGGGTCGGAGAGGGACTCGACGGGGTCGTCGTGGCCCGGGTGCTCGCCATCGACGCCATCCCCTCGGCGGACCACATCACACGCGTCACGGTCGACGCCGGCGACGGGCGTCCGGTGGAGGTCGTGTGTGGCGCGACGAACTTCGCCGTAGGAGACCTCGTCCCGTTGGCCAACGTCGGAACGGTGCTGCCCGACGGCATGACCGTCACCCGGCGGAAGATGAAAGGGGTGGAGTCGAATGGGATGCTGTGCTCGGGTCACGAGCTGGGCCTGAGCGATGACAGCGCCGGCATCCTGGTGCTGGGGTCGGACGCGGGTGCAGATGGGATCGGCGCCGCGCCTGGGACCTCGCTGACCGACGCTCTCGGTCTCGAACCCGACGTGGTGTTCGATCTCGCCATCGAGGTCAACAGACCCGACGCCCTTTCCATGGCCGGTGTGGCCCGCGACCTGGCGGCTCGCCTCGGTCTGCCGTTCGCGATACCGGAGCCCCGTGTCGTGGAAGGAGAGGTACCGGTCACCCACCTGGCCAGCGCTGCCGTCGAGGCTCCCGACCTCTGTCCCCGGCTCCTGGTGCGGGCTCTGGTCGACGTGAGGGTCGGCGTGTCCCCACCGGCGGTCGCCCGCCGGCTGACCCTCGCCGGCATGCGCCCCATCAACTCCGTCGTGGACGCATCCAACTACGTGATGCTCGAGCTGGGGCAGCCGACGCACCCCTACGATCTCGACCGCCTGGGTGGCCGCGGGCTGCTGGTCCGTCGGGCCCGACCGGGCGAGACCGTCGTGACCCTCGACGGCGAGGAGCGTCCGATGGGCGCCGAGGGCGACGACCTCCTCATCTGTGACGCAGAGAGCGTCCCCGTCGGCATCGCCGGGATCATGGGCGGCGTCACGTCGGAGATCTCGCCAGGCACGTCGCGGGTCCTGCTGGAGGTGGCCAACTTCGACGCCATGGCCATCGCTCGCACGTCCGCCCGGCTGGGCCTCCGCACCGAGGCGTCGGTGCGCTTCGAACGTGGCGCCGATCCCGAGGCACTGCAACGGGCCGCGGCCCGCGTGTGCGAGCTCATCGCCGCCGCCGGCGGTGTGACGGCCTCGGGAACGATCGACGTGCGCGGAGCGCTCGCTCCACCGCCGGTGCTCCGGCTGCGCACCGAGCGGGTCAATGCCATTCTCGGGACCGATCTCGACGACTCGACCGTGCGCGGCTACCTCGCACGCCTCGGCTTCGAGTCGTCTCCGGAGACCCCGGGGGTGCAGACGGTCAAGGTGCCGACCTTCCGTCCGGACGCCACTCGCGAGATCGATCTGATCGAGGAGGTGGCACGCCTCCACGGGTACTCGCGCATCCCGCGCACGGTCCCTCCCCCACCAGGCGTGGGGCGACTGACGTCGTACCAGCGTGACCGACGACTGGTTCGCGACGTCCTGGCTGGCGTCGGGGCGACCGAGGCGTGGACGCCATCGCTGTTGTCGCCGGGCGACCACGAGGCCGTCGGCCTGGACGGGCCGTCGATCGAGATCGAGAACCCGCTGGCCGCCGAGGAGTCGGTGCTGCGACGCTCGCTGCTCCCCGGCCTGCTCCGGGCGCTGGCATACAACCTGTCCCACCGCTACCCGGACCTTCGCCTGTTCGAGGTCGGCCACGTGTTCGATTGGCCTCGCCCCGGCGAATCCCTCCCCGAGGAGCGAGAGCGCGTGGGCGTGGCTCTGGCCTGGCCGGCCGACGACGCCCGCTCGGCCGTCGAGGTCTGGCGGATGCTGGCCGACGCCTTCGGGCTCGAGCGGGTGCGGATGGTGGCCGGCCAGCCGCCCGGGCTCCACCCGTCCCGCAGCGCCAGCCTGGTGGCAGCCGGTACCGGTACCGAGCTCGGTGTGCTCGGCGAAGTGGACCGCGATGTGCTCGAGGCCTTCGGCCTGGGCGGGCGAGAGGGGCGGGTGGGTTGGATCGAGCTCGACCTCGGGCTCGTGCTGGACGCCCCGCGCCGTCCCCGACAGGCACGACCGGTGAGCCGGTACCCGTCGAGCGATGTCGACCTCGCCTTCGTGGTCGACGACGCGACCCCATCCGGCGAGGTGGAGGAGACGCTGGCCGAAGCGGGCGGGGACCTGCTCGTCGACCTCTCGCTGTTCGACGTCTACCGGGGCGCGGGCGTGCCGTCAGGCAGCCGGAGCCTCGCCTACCGGCTCCGCTTCGGCGCTCTCGACCACACCCTCACCGACGAGGAGGTCGGGGAGGCACGACGCCGATGCATCGAGGCGGTCGAGTCGGCCCATCCGGCCACCCTGCGCGGCGGCTAGAGCTCGGGATCGCCGAGCTCTCCGCTCTCCAGCCGGGCCAGCACGCCGCGGGTGTGCTCACCGAGCGACGACGTCACCTCGTCGAGCGTGCCGGGTGACAGCACGTCGAGGAAGTGGAACCCGACGATCTCGTCGAGGTCGGGGTCGCCCTGCTCGGCCAGCGATTCCACCAGATCCAGGCAGCGAGCGAGGAGCGCCTCGTCTCCCGCCCCGCCCAGCACGATGTCGTTGACGAGGTCGGCCAGGGCCCCGAAGACGACGTCGGCGCCGATGTCGTCCTCGAAGATGTCGACCAGGTCCTCGTACCGGTCCTCCATCTCGGGTATGGCCTGGCGCAGCTCGGCCACGGCCCGCTGCTCGACGCCGTCGATGGTCGGTCGCATGTCGCTCCTCCTCCGCTCGTACCGTCCCGGTCGGGAGGAAACTACATGAAATTCATTGAAAGTGTCCAGACGGAAACCGACGTCAGGTCCGACGGAGGATCCGCATGATCCGGTCCGTCCGGTAGCTGGCCAGCTTCACGCTCCAGCAGTCGAGGGCCGAGCGCCTGGCTTCGTTGCCGAAGAACGTCGTCATCGGTCCCTCCAGCTGGTACGAGTCTGCCCCCTCGACCCATTCCGTCGTCTCGTCGGCCAACGTGACCTCGAACCCCATCTGCTCACCTTCCTGCGCTGCCTCCTGCACGGCGCTCACGGTACGGGGACCGGCCTGTGGAGCGATAGACCATCAACCCTGTGGATATCTCGCCCCGTGCCCCAGGTGGTGCCGCCACCGGCCGCCGGCGCGTGGGCTTCCTCTGGTTCCACCTTGCGTCGAGAGTGGGCGCGCCGCTGGCAACCGGAGGGACCCTTTTCGACAAAACGTGGAACGCGCGGTACCTGCGCGGACCACCTCGCCGCAGGCGTCGAGACTCGCATGATCATGCGTCGAGCTGTATAGTCATCGGCATGCGTGTGGGCATCGCCGGGGCGTCGGGGTACACCGGCGCCGAGCTGCTGCGGCTGTGCGCCCAGCACCCGCAGCTCGACGTGGTCTGGGCGAGCGCCGCCACCCAGGCGGGAGCCCGCGTGGGCGATCTCTACCCGAGCCTGGACGTGGCCTATCCGAACCTGCGCCTGCAGGAGATCGATCCGGCCGCGCTCGACGGCCTCGACCTGGTGTTCCTGGCCCTGCCCCACGGGGAAGCCCAGCACCTGGTGGCCGACGTCGGCAAGGGCGTGGGTATCGTCGTCGACCTCTCGGCCGACTTCCGCCTGCGAGACCCCGCCGCCTATCCAGCCTGGTACGGCGCCGAGCACGCCGCCCCGGAGCTGTTGACGGCGTTCGTGTACGGCCTGCCCGAGCTCTTCCGGGCCGACCTGGTCGGCGCCGAGCTCATCGCCGCGCCGGGGTGCTACCCGACGGCGGCGGCCCTGGCGCTGGCGCCGTTCGTGCGGGCGGGCGTCATCGAGACCACGGGGGTGATCGTCGACGCCGCCAGCGGGGTCTCGGGTGCCGGACGCCGTCTGGTCCACACGACGCAGTTCGGCACCGCCAACGAGGACTTCACGGCGTACGGGCTCCTCGATCACCGTCACACGCCCGAGATCGAACAGGCGACGGACGCCCAGGTGCTGTTTACGCCCCACCTCGCACCCATGACGCGCGGGATCCTCGCCACCTGCTACGCCCGCCCGACAGGCCCCATCGGCAGCGCCGAGCCGCTGGCCCTGCTGCGCGCCGCCTACGAGGGCGAGGACTTCGTCAGGGTCGCCGAGCTGCCGCCCTCGACCAAGGCGACGCTGGGCTCGAACACGGCCCACCTGACGGCCCGCCACGACCCCCGGACCGGGTGGGTGATCGTGCTCTGCGCCCTCGACAACCTGGTCAAGGGGGCCTCGGGCCAGGCGGTCCAGTGCGCCAATCTGGCGTTGGGCCTGCCCGAGGCGACCGGGCTGTCCACCATCGGCGTGTACCCGTGAGCGTCACCGCCCCCGCCGGGTTCGTCGCCGGCGGCACCGCCGCCGGCATCAAGTCGTCGGGTCGGCTCGACCTGGCGGTGGTCGCCACCGCCGACGCCAGGGCCGTTCCTGCCGCCGGGGTGTTCACGGGCAACCTGGCCCCTGCTGCCCCGGTGACGGTGAGCCGGGCCCATCTGGCGGCGAGCGGAGGGCGGGCGGCGGCGGTCGTCGTCAATGCCGGGAACGCCAACGCGGCCACGGGCATCGCCGGTCGAGCCAACGCCGAGCGGACGGCGGCGGTGGCCGCCACGGCACTGGGTGCGTCATCGGAAGAGGTGCTGGTGTGCTCCACCGGCCTCATCGGCGTGCCCCTACCGATGGAACGCATCGATGCGGCCCTCCGGCCGCTCGTGACGCGGCTGGGGGGCGATGAAGCCGCCGCGACCGAAGCGGCGACGGCGATCATGACCACCGACACCAGGGTGAAGCAGACCAGGGTGGACGGCGACGGCTTCGTCGTCGGCGGCATGGGCAAGGGGGCGGCGATGCTGGCGCCTGACATGGCGACGATGCTGGCGGTGCTCACAACGGACGCCTTCGTCGACGCCCGGACGCTGGCGCGCATGCTGCGGGACGGGGTGGCGCGCTCCTTCAACGCCGTGTCCGTCGACGGCTGTACATCCACCAACGACACGGTGCTGGTCCTGGCCAGTGGCGGCGCCGGACCGGTCGACGACGCAGCCCTGGCCGAGGCGCTTCATGGGGCGTGCGCCGACCTGGCGTCCCAGATGGTGGCCGACGCCGAGGGGGCGACGCGGGTCGTGCAGATCGCCGTGCGCGGCGCGGTCGACGACGCCGAGGCTCGGCGGGCGGCGCGGCGGGTGGCCGACAGCACTCTGGTGAAGTGCTCGCTGCACGGGGGTGATCCCTACTGGGGTCGGGTCGTGAGCGAGCTCGGCAGCGCCGGCGTGTCCTTCGACCCCGAGCGGGTCAGCGTCTCGTACGGCGGGGTGACCACGTGCCGCAAGGGGGTCGCCGCCGCCCACGACGAGAGCAGAGTGCGGGCCCACCTGGCCGGGCGCCACGTCGAGCTGGAGTCCGACCTCGGCCTCGGCGGCGGCGCGGCCGTGGTCCTCACGGCCGACCTCGGCCCCGGCTACATCGACGAGAACAAGAGGACCTCGTGAGCGCCGTCGTGCCCGGCCAGCTGGACCCGGCGGTCCGAGCCGAGGTGCTGGCCGAGGCCCTGCCCTACATCCGCCGCTTCTGGGGCAAGGTCGTCGTCGTCAAGCACGGCGGCCACGCCATCTCGTCCTCGACCGGCGGGTCAGGTCCGCCAGCGTCGGAGGCGACGCTGGCCAGCTTCGCTCAGGACGTGGTGCTCATGAGCTCGGTCGGGATGCGCCCCGTCGTCGTCCACGGCGGTGGGCCCCAGATCGGCGAGCTGATGACGAGGTTGGGAAAGGAGCCGGAGTTCCGCAACGGCCTCCGGGTCACCGACGCCGACACCCTCGACATCGCCCGCATGGTCCTGGTCGGCAAGGTCAATCGCGACATCGTGGGCGCCATCAACGTGCACGGGCCCCTCGCCGTCGGGCTGTCGGGAGAAGACGCCGGGCTCATCACGGCCAGCGCCCACCCCGACGAGCTGGGCTTCGTGGGTGAGGTGAAGGCGGTCAACCCCGCCATCCTCGAGCGTCTGCTGGCTCAGGATCTGATACCCGTGGTCGCCACCATCGGCTCGGACCCGAGCGGCCAGGCCTACAACATCAACGCCGACACCGCCGCCGGAGCTGTGGCCGAGGTCCTCGCCGCCGAGAAGCTCGTCTACCTGACCAACGTCGAGGGGCTGCGCCGGCGGGCAGACGATCCCTCCTCGCTGGTGCACGCGACCGACGGTCACGAGCTCGAGGCCATGATGGCCGACGGGACACTGACGGAGGGGATGATCCCCAAGGCGGCGGCGTGCGTGCGCGCCGTGCGGGCTGGCGTCCGCCAGGCGCACATCCTGGACGGGCGGCTGCCGCACGCCCTGCTGCTCGAGATCTACACCCGCGAAGGTGTCGGCACCCTGGTGAGCCTGTGACGGACGGTGTCCTCATGTCGACCTATCCGCCGACGCGGGTGACCTTCGTGAGGGGTGAAGGGGGGTTGCTGTACGACGACGGCGGACGTCGCTATCTCGACTTCCTGTCTGGTCTCGCGGTCACGGGCCTGGGCCACTGTCACCCGGTGGTGGCGGAGGCCATCGCCGCCCAGGCCAGGAAACTGGTGCACGTGTCGAACCTCTTCGGCAACGAAGTTGGTCCCGACGTGGCCGCCACCCTCGATCGCCTGATCGGGGACGGGACCCCGGCAGGCGGTCGGGTGTTCTTCGCCAACTCGGGAGCCGAGGCCAACGAGTGCGCCATCAAGCTGGCCCGCCGCTGGGCGGGACCGGGACGGTTCGTCGTGGTGAGCGCCTACGGCTCCTTCCACGGTCGCACCCTGGCGACGTTGCACGCCACGGGACAGCCCACCAAGCACGAGCCGTTCCAGCCCTTGCCGGAAGGCTTCCGCCACGTGGCGTGGGACGACCTCGACGCCCTGGAACGGGCGGTGGACGGATCAGTCGTCGCCGGCGTGCTGCTCGAGCCGATCCAGGGAGAAGGCGGTGTGAACGAGCCCTCGCCTGGTTTCCTGACCGCTGTACGTCGGCTGTGCGACGAGCGGGGCGCATTGCTGATGCTCGACGAGATCCAGACCGGGCTCGGGCGCACCGGCCGCTGGTTCGGCTTCCAGCACGAAGGCATCACACCGGACGTGGTCACCGTGGCCAAGGCGCTGGGGAACGGCATGCCCATCGGTGCCTGCTGGGCCGGCGCCGAGGTGGCCGAGGCGTTCACGCCGGGCGACCACGGCAGCACGTTCGGCGGGCAGCCACTGGCGGCCGCCGCCGCCAGGGCGACGCTGGCGGTGATGGAGGAGTCGAACGTCCCCGCACTCGCCACTGCCGCCGGTGCCCAGCTGCGCGCCGGTTTGGCCGCCCTCCCCGGCGTCGCTGCCGTGCGGGGCCAGGGGCTGTTGTTGGCGGCCGAGCTGGAGCGGCCCGCGGCCAAGGACGTCACCGCACGCGCCCTCGACGCCGGCCTGGTCGTCAACGCCATCACCGAGAGCGCCATCCGCCTGGCGCCTCCGCTCCTCGTGTCCTCGGCCGAGATCGAGGAGGCCCTCGCCACCCTCGAGCAGGTGCTGACCGAGCAGAAGGCGGAGACGGCGTGACCCGCCATCTTCTCGAGATCGACGACTTGACGGCGGACGACCTGGTGGCCGTGCTCGACCGCTCACGTGAGCCCCGCCCCCCGCAAGCGCTCGCCGGTCGTGGCGTGGCGCTGGTCTTCGAGCAACCCTCGAACCGGACTCGCAACGCCACGGAGATGGCCGTCGTCCAGCTGGGCGGCCACCCGATCAGCATCCGTGACGACGAGGTGGGGTTGGGTACGCGGGAGACCCCCGAGGACATCGCCCGTACGTTGGCCCTCTACCACGCCGCCATCGGCGCCCGGGTGAGGGACCACCGCAGCCTGCGGCGCATGGTGGCCGCCCTCGACGCCGCCGGGATGGTGGTGCCCGTGATCAACCTGCTGTCCGATCGGGCGCATCCCTGCCAGGCCCTGGCCGACCTGCTGACGATGACCGAGGTGCTCGGCGAGCTCCGCGGTCGGACTCTCGCCTGGGTCGGGGACGCCAACAACGTATGCCGGTCGCTGCTCCTCGGCGGCGCCCTGGCGGGGATGCGCATGCGGGTGGCCTCGCCGCCGGGCTACGGCCTGGGTCCAGACGACGCCGAGCGGGTGGCGGAGCTCGGAGGCGACCTCGAGCTGGTCGACTCGCCCGAGGAGGCCGTCGACGGGGCCGACGCCGTGCACACCGACGTGTGGGTGTCGAT
>JBPYEI010000035.1:0-21216 GCA_051985455.1 Acidimicrobiales bacterium | reverse complement strand
CCTGGGCGTCGTAGTGCGTATGGATGTCGATGAAGCCGGGCGCCAGCACCAACCCGGACAGATCCACCTCGTCGGCGCCGGATGGAACGTCCGGGCTCTCCCCGACCGACGCGATCCGGTCCCCCTCGATCACTACGTCGGCCCGACGAGCGGCCGATCCCGAGCCGTCCGCCACCAGCGCTCCCCGCAACGCGTAGCTCATGTGACCTCCTCCAGTCACCGCCGAGTCTCGCCAGCCAGCCCGGCACCGTCAATGTGTCGAGGCGGCGTCCTCCTCACAGACCGCAGCCGACACCCGGTCCGTGTCGGCCACCTCGCCCATCCACATCCTTTCTGACCTCCGGGTTCTACGCTCATAGGCGTGAAGGGTGACCGGGTCGAGGTCCTCGTCGACGTGGGCGGTGGCGTACGTCAGTTCGACGTCGTGGCTACGAAGGCGGGCCGGCGGGTCGAGGTGTCCTCCGCCCGAGGTGTCACGGAGGTCACCGAGGTCACTCGCTCGGGCCAGGCCGTGCGCACCGCCCGGTTCATGGCGGCCCGCGTGGTCAGCGTCGTGGAGCACCCCGTCTCCGAGAGGTAGCGTGCAACGACGCCGAGCGCGCCAGTTCGACACTAATTGCCTGATTTGTCCATGCCTTGGGTAAGACCCGACCCATGCCGGACCGCGTCCTCCATCAGCGCGTTCGCCGCGCCGTCGCGCCGGTCGTTCTCGGAGCGACAGGGGCCGGCTGGCGTCGACCCGGTCCCTGCCCTCACCTGGTGTGGCCAGGCTCGTTCTGGCCAGCTCGCTGGTGACGGCCCTCGTCGCCGTCGGGATCGCGCTCGGCATCGTCCCCGACCTCGGAAATGGGAGACCGGCAAACGAGGGCGCTCTCGCCGTGGCGGCGACGCCGCGCCCCGACGGAACACCGACGCAGCGGCATCGTCACCGGCTACGGGCACCAGTCCCGCGTCGCCGTCGCCCGTGGCCAGACCGTGAGCCAGGGGGACGTCATCGGGTACGAAGGTTCGACCGGGGACTCCGCCGGTCCCCATGTCCACTTCGAGGTCCGCGTCGACAACGCGCCGCGAAACCCTCGCCTCTTCATCGCGGGTAATCCCTGATCGGCTCAGCGACGGGCTCTCAGCGGCCGAGCTACGCTGACACCGACGTCAGTGATCATGGGAGGGCGTCGATGTCATCGACCAGTGCCCAGCAGGCGTTCGAGCAGACCATGGGAGGCCTGCGGGATCCCTGGACCCGCCTGGCCAAGCTCCGTCGGGAGCGCGGTGTGGTCGAGGGTGACGCCGTCCCCGACGCGGGCGCAGGCACCGACGAGAACCGTGGCCCACGCTTCGCTGTCCTCCGCTACGACGACTGCGCCCGAGTGCTGCGCGACAACGTCACCTACTCCTCTCGCGTCTACGAGCGCGTCATGGGCCCGGTCATGGGCCACACCATCCTCGAGATGGACGAGCCCGAGCACGGTCGGTTCCGCAGACTGGCGGGCCACGCCTTTCGTCACAAGGCGCTGCAGCGCTGGGAGTCCGAGCTCATCGGGCCGCTGGCGCAGGAGACTATCGCCGCTTTCGCCGGGCGGGGCCACGCCGAGCTGGTACGGGAGCTCACCTTTCCGTTCCCGGTGCAGGTCATCGCTCGCATCCTCGGCCTGCCCCGCCGCGACTATCCGATGTTCCAGGAGCTCGCCTTCACCCTCACCAGCGTGGGCGCCGGCTATCGAGCGAGCCGGCAGGCATCCAACCAGCTGGCCCGGTACCTCCTCCCGATCGTCGCCGACCGGCGGGCTCGGCCAGCAGACGACCTCATCAGCGAGCTGGCCCTGGCCGAGATCGACGGTCAGGCCCTGTCCGACGAGGAGATCGTCTCGTACCTCCGCCTCCTTCTCCCGGCCGGTTCGGAGACGACCTACTGCTCGATCGGGAACCTCCTCTTAGCCCTCCTCACCCATCGCGACCAACTCGACGACGTCCGACGCGACGAGACGCTCGTCCCTCGGGCGATCGAGGAGCTGCTGCGATGGGAGCCGGCCATACCGTTCATCCCGCGGCTCGCCACGCGCGACGTCGCCATGGCCGAAGTCGACATACCGGCAGGGGCTCGTGTGACGGTGTGCCTCGGCGCCGCCAACCGGGACGAGACCCGCTTCGTCGAGCCCGACAGCTTCGACATCCATCGGTCCGAGCAACAACAGCTCGCCTTCGCCTCCGGACCGCACATGTGCCTGGGCATGCACCTGGCCCGCATGGAGATGCGCGTCGTGCTCGACGCGGTGCTCGACCGTCTACCAGACATCGAGCTGGCACCCGGCCCCGAGGGATCGGACACGGCCGACCCCCACATCCACGGCCTGGGATTCCGCAAGCCCACCGCCGTTCCGGTGCGGTTCACGCCTCGTCCATAGGTGCAATTCGGGCACGGCCCGAACGACGCCATGGACGCAGATCACGCATTGTGTTACAACCATGACACCAATGGCGGGCTCGGCGGAGTCCCAGACAAAAGGGGGGAGCACCAATGCCACGATTGCGTGCTGCCGCGGGCGCGCTCACGCTCGCGGTAGGTAGCGTCTCGCTCGGTCTGTGCGCGGCGACAGCCTCGGCCCAGGCCGGCAGTACCGGGACGGGCGGCACGACGAACAGCTCGAATTCGATGAGCACGGTCACGTCAGGTGGCGGCACGACTTCCACGTCGGTAACCCGCACTGTCGTGCCGCAAGCGCCGGCGCCGGCAACGGGCGGCGGCGGCACCGTAGTCGGGGCGGCCACCGTCGGCAGCGGCTCCGGGCCGAGCAACCAGGTACAGGTCATCGCCGGGAACCACACCGGCCCCTGTTCGCCGATCGTCGCCCAGCAGGTGAACAACAGCAACACCACAGCCGCCAACAACAACGGCAGCGCCAACAACAGCCCGACTCTCAGCGTCAACCAAGGTAATAATTCCCAACCGGGCAACGGCCGAGGCACCGGCGACATCGGGAATATTAAGAACAACAACGTCATCCAGCACGTCAACGTCAACTGCTTCAACAACAGCTCACCTCAGACCGTGACCCAGACGGTGGTGGTGCCGAAGATCGTGACCAATACGGTCGTGGTGCCGCAGACCCAGACCATCGTGCAGCAGGCGCCGGCGGCAGCTCCTGTGGTTACGCAGGCGACCTTCACTGGCTAGCCGTACGACCACAAGCAACCAGCAGTAGCCAAAGACAGAGGGCCGCATACCTACGGGTGTGCGGCCTTCTGTACCATTGCTGGCCGAACGAGGGGGAGGTTTCGTCGTGTCACGGGTGCGGTCGATGGCGATTGTCGCCATCGCAGTAGGTGTTGGGGCCCTGGTGGCCGCCGGCTGCGGCAACACCAACGACGCCGCGCCGGCCAAGGCGGCGTTGCGCGCCCTTGCGGCACCCCACCAGCTACGCCCGGCGGCGACACGGACGGCGACCCCGCCGGCCCCGCAGTTCCCCGACTACACGGCGGCGGCCATCCAGTCGCAGGTCGACGTGCACAGCGCTCCGAACGGGCCGACCACCACGACCCTCACGAACCCGCTGCCCGAGGGAACGCCGCTGACATTTCTGCTGACGGCGGACAACGCGGCGACAGTCGATGGCTGGATCCAGGTATTCCTGCCGATCAGGCCCAACGGCAGCACGGGCTGGATCCCGGTCAGCGAGGTGAAGGTCCAGGGCGACCCCTACATGCTGGTCGTGAGCCAGTCGAAGCACCAGATCGACGTCTACCATTTCGCCAACATCGACCGCTCGTTCCCCGTCGCCGTGGGTGCCCCAGAGACACCCACACCGACGGGCACCCTCTACATCACCGAGCTGCTCAAGACCACCAACCCGGGGGTCTACGGCGACTACGCCTACGGCCTGTCGGGGCACTCCCCTACGCTCACCGATTTCGAAGGCTACGACGCCCAGATCGGTCTCCACGGCACGGGCGACCCGTCGAGCATCGGCCACAGCGTGAGCCACGGATGCGTGCGGCTGAACAACGCCGATATCGACACGCTGGTTCCCCTGCTCCCGCTGGGCACCGAGGTCCAGATCCAGGCGTGAGCACCAGGGCTCGCTAGCGCCGGCGCGCCCCCTTCACCGGGCGACCCGACGTGCGGGCCTTGGCCGCCTTGGTCGTCTTGCCTGCCTTGGTGGCCGTAGTCGCCTTGCGCGCCTTGGCGGTCTGGCGTGCGTTGGCGGCCTTGGATGCGTTGCCGGCCTTGGCCGGCTTGCGTGCTGGAGCGGCCGCACGCCCCCGCCCCGTCTTCGTGGCCTTGCCGGCCGTGGTGGGCTTCGTGGCTCGACGCTTCGTGGCCCTGGTCGACTTGGTGGGGGTCGCGGCCTTCTTCCTCGCCTTCGCCCTCACGGGGCGGCGCTTGCCTCCCGTCCCCGCCCGCCGGCTCACCCTCCCCGCCAGGCCCTCGAGGCTCTGCGCCCACGTCCGCTCGCCCGCCGCCCACAGCCACAGCTCGTAGCCGTAGCCGCGCAGGATCGCCGACAGGGCGGCCCGGCTGACACCCGCGGAACCGAGCGCGGGGCCCCACGCCTTCCACAGGGGTGCGGCCACGAACCGACCGGAAACGATCTCCGCTCGCACGGCGTCGGGATGGGTCGCGGCCCGAGCCCGCATCCCGACCGGCTCGTCGAGCCGCGGGAGGTCCACCCGCGTCAGCGCTCCCGAAAGACCGGCGCCCGGTCGCTCTCCCCGTACGACCGCAGGTGCTCCTCGAAGTCGACGAACAGCGGCCCGTCCGGGTCGAAGGGCCGCCGCAGCGACTGGAGGGCGACCTTCTTGTCGAAGCCGCTCAGCTTGTGCAGGGGCTCGGCCGAGTCGAGTTCGCGCACCTCCAACCGGTCCTTGGCCAGCTCGAAGGCAGCCCGGCCCGGCTCGGTGCGCACGAGGACGCTCGAGTACCCCTCCTCGCTGCCGACGCTGCCGACCGAGATGTCGGCGCCGTGGCCCAGGAAGTCGGCGCACTCGTCGCAGCCCTTCAGGGCGGCGCCGTGGAAGTCGCGCACGGGCTCGTCCACCAGGCGGTTGCCTTCCCGGTCCTCGACGATCATCCGGCCGTGGATCACGTCCACCTTGCCCACCTGGGAGAGGAGCAGGCCTCGCTCGTCACGCAGCTCGCGAAGCATCAGGCTCCGGTAATCGAAGCTCTTGGTGCACAACAGAGCGATCGTCAGCACGACCGCTTCGACCCGCGACTTGCCCCATCTCCAGGGCCGCGCCTGCATGGCCCTGATCCCTTGCACCTCGCACGGCGTGCCGACCACGGCGATCCGGGGGTCGGGGGGCAGGTCGTGGCGATCGAGGTCCAGGTGGCCAAGGGCCATCGTCTGGTTGTAGAAGCTGCCCGCCGATGCTGCGATCTCCTCGGGCGTGCGGGCCAGGTGGGCGACGCCCTTCCACGGCTTGTCATCGCTCTCTCGCGCCAGCAGCACGCCGTCCAGGTGACCCGCTTCGAGGGCGGCCATGAGAACGGCGCTGACCACGCCACCGTCCTGCGCGCCCGGCATGCCGGCGGCGACCCGGGCTGAGTAGGAGTCCCGGAGGACGCCGAGCCCGTCGTGCGCCGGTCCGCCGCTGATCTTCCAGCCGGGCTCCGGACCCTCGGAGGACGGAGGCTCGGCATCGGCGGGCGGACGCTTCCCGTTGCCGTTCCTGCCGCCCGAGATGGCGACCGGCCTCTCCTCGATCAGCGGCCACGTCGCCTCGTACCGGAGCCCTCCCCGCGGACAGAAGTCCCAGCACAGCGAGCATCCCGTGCACATCTTCACCAGCTCGGGCAGGTCGTCGGTGCCGATGCCGATCGAGTCCGACGGGCAGACGGCCACGCACGCGCCGCACTGGATGCAGCGCCCGGCGTCGATCACGCCCGCCTCGAGCTCCCAGAACCACGTCTTGCCGGGCGCCTCCTCGGCCCCGCTCATCTCCTCCCGGATCTTGAACCCGGCCATCAGTCGGAGCCGTTCAGCGTGGCTCGCAGGTCGGCGTTCGCCGACCGCCGGGACCACCGATAGAAGGGCTCGTCGGGCCGACGCTCGGCCCGATAGCGACGGAGGACACGCACCAGCGCCTCGGGAACGTCGTCGACCGGCTTGGCTCCCGCCACCCAGTCGGTGAAAGCCGCGTCGGTGCCGAGGCTGCCGCCGACCCCGATGTCTACCGCCTCGGAGATGCGGTCCGGAAGCTGCGCCGTCTCACCCCGGAAGCCGATGTCGGCGATCTGCGGCTGCGCACACGACGCCGAGCAGCCCGAGAAGTGCATCCGGACGACCCCGTCGGCGCTGGCGCCGGCCCCGTCCCCGCCGCCCCCGCCGTTGGCGTCCCGCCATTCGTCACCCAGCTCGTCGTCGAGGCGGCGGGCCCACTCAACCGCCCTCGCCTTGGTCTCGACCACGGCGAAGCGGCAGAACTCGCTGCCCGTGCAGGCGGCGGCGCCGCGCGAGAACGGCCCCGGGTTGGGACTGTGAACCTTCAACATGGGCTCTGCCAGCAGATCGTCCAGGCGGTCCTCGGGGACGCCGGTGAGCACGAGATTCTGGTCCGTGGCCAGCCGCAGCTCGCCGTCGCCGTAGGTCTCGGCCAAACGGGCCACCTCGACGAGGTCCCCTCCCGACATCCTGCCGACGGTCACGCTCAGCCCGACGTAGTGGCGGCCGTCCGTCTGAGCGTGCACGCCGACGTGGTCGCCCCGATAGCGCTTGGTCAGGTGCTCGCCGGCGGGCACGAGCGGGAAGCCACAGCGGGCCGCCACCTCGGCGCGGAACCCCTCGGGGCCCAGCTCCTGGACGAGGTACCGCATACGGCAGATCCCCCGGTTCTCCCGGTTGCCCAGCTCGCCATAGACCTGGGCGATCGCCCTGGTGATCTCGACGGCCTGGCCGGGGCGCACGAAGACGTCGATGTCGGACGCCATGCGGGGCCCGTCCGACAGCCCCCCACCGACCAGCACGTTGAGACCGACGGTCCCGTCGTCGGCGCGGGCGGGCCACATTCCGATGTCGTTGATCTCGGCCTGGGCGCAGTCCTCCCGGCACCCGGTGACGCTCATCTTGAACTTGCGGGGAAGGTTGGCGTACGCCCGGTTGCCCGTGAAGAACCCGGAGATCGCCTGCGCCACGGGCGAGGCGTCGAAGACCTCGTCGGCGTCGACCCCGGCGACGGGACAGCACAGCACGTTGCGGGCCGAGTCGCCGCAGGCCTGGACGGTGACGACGCCGACCGACTCGAGTCGGTGCCAGATCTCGGGCACGTCCTCGATGCGGATCCAGTGCAGCTGCACGTCCTGGCGCGTCGTGAGGTCGCAGAAGGCCTCCCCGAACACAGGGTTGGGCTCGGGGCCGCGAGCGAACTCGTCGGCGATCTCCCCGATGATGCGAGCTTGGGCGGCGTTCAGCCGACCCCCGGGCACCTTGATACGGAGCATGAAGGCATCCCCGCCCTGGCGCTGGGGGTAGAGGCCGACCCACTTGAGCCGCTCCTGCTCGCCCTCGACGGTGGCGATGGCGTCGGGACCCTCTTTGGCGTACCGGTCGATGACGGCCTGGTACACATCGAGGGGGTGACGGGCGAGCTTGATGCGCTCGACCTCGTTGAGCTTTCCGATGGTCCGAAAGGGCCGCACGAACTCCATCGATCCGGTCCTCGACTGAGGGGATGGCACGGCCACCCGGTGCAGGATGCGATCGTAGCGCGATAGCTGACTAACCTGATCAACTTTTCGGGATTTGGGCCCGAATCCCCTGCCGTCAGGCTCTTCCCACGCCCACCCTCGCCAGGCGGTCGGACACCCTCACCGGCAGGAAGCGGCTGAGCGCCCAGCCCACCCGGGCCTCGGGCGAGACCGGGACCACGGCCCTGTCGTGCTCGACGGCGTCGAGGACCGCCCGGGCGACCCTCGACGGCGGGTAGTTCCGGCGCCGGAACAGCCTCGCCATCCGCCGCATCTGGACCGGGTCGGCCTGTGCCCCGCGGAATCTCGCCCGGGTGAGGATCGAGGTGTTGACGATGCCCGGGCAGATGACAGACACGCCCACGCCCTGCCGGTACCAGTCGGCCCGCAGGCAGCGGGAGAAGGCCAGCACCGCGGCCTTGCTGGTCACGTAGGCACCCTCGCTGGCGGTGTGGGTGTAGGCGAGACCCGAAGCCATGTTCACGACGTGACCACGTCCGCGAGCCACCATGGCGGGCCCGAAGGCCTGGCATCCGTGGATGACGCCCATGAGGTTGATGCCGAGGATCCAGTCCCAGTCGGCGGGCTCGAGGTCGAGGAAGCGGCCCGACACGCCCACCCCGGCGTTGTTGACGAGCACCTCCAGCGGGCCGTGGGTGGCGTTCACCTTCTCCGCCAGGTCGACGACGGCCTGGCGGTCGGCCACGTCGACCCCGAAGGCGTCGGCCGGCGGCCCCGCCCGGGCGCACTCACCTGCCGTGAGGCGAGCACCGGGCTCGTCGATGTCGACCGCCAGCACGGGCGCGCCGGCCCGCGCGAAGGCGAGCGCCGTCGCCCGCCCGATCCCGCTGGCCGCACCCGTGACGAGGACGGGCCCGGCGCTGACGTCGGCGGTCGGTCTGGTCACGGCTGCTCCCTCGAGTGGGTCCCGGCGGGTCCCTAGTATCCGGCGCCGGTCGGATCGAGCTCGGTCAGCACCCGGACGGCGACGGTCTCGTCGCCCTCGATGGTGAGCCGCTGGTCGAACAGCGCCTCGCCACCCCCGAGCTCGCCGGCCGCCATGCGCAGGAAGTCGACCCCGGCCACGCGGATCACGGCGTCGACCTCGCCGTCGGATCCCGGCATCGTGGTCACGCGTCCGTCCGCCACGCGGAGGGTCCAGGAGCCGACCGACCCGTCAGCGGTGAGCTCGAAGCGCAGGGCCGCGGCCAGCCCGTCGGGGGCGTGGCCGCCGAACCGCTGCTCCATACCTTTTCGCAGAGCCGTGAGCGACGGCGCGCTCACCGCCACACGTCCGGCGGTCGACTCCGAAACGCTGGCGAGGAACCTCCGCAGCAGCGCCTCGACGCCTCGCTCGGCCAGGCGCAGGTCCCGGACCTTGCGTCTCCTCGACCGCGGCGGACGGGCGGGAGACAGCTCACCCTCCGCGCTCACCACGTAGCTGGCCACGCCCGGTGGCGTTGGACGTGAGGGCCGACGGGCGAGCCCCGCCGCCACGGCCTCGGCCAGCCGCTCCCGCTTGGCCTGCTCGCGCTCCTCTCGCCGTTCGGCGAACTCGGGCAGCACCTCCCGCCCGAACAGCTCGAGCGCCTCGCAGATGTGGTCGTGCTGGTTGCGCCCGCCCTGGGCTACGAAGATCACCTGGTCGACACCCGCGTTCTCGTACCGGGCGACGAGGTCCCTGATCTGGGCGGGTGTGCCCACCGCGCCCCGCAGCGAGCCCACCGTGCCTTCGAGCAGCCGCAGCTCGAGCGGCCGCCGATCGGCCCGCACCAGGTCCCGGGCGAAGCCCCGCTCGTGCCGGTAGCGCTCGAACTCCTGCCAGACGTCGGTCCGGCCAGGTCGGTGCCGGCCGAAGACGTAGTAGTGCGCCAGCGAGTACCCGAAGAAATGGGCCCCGTCGATGCCCCGACCGATGGCGGTCTCCTCGTCCTCGTGGCACATGAACGGCACCACGACGGCCACGTTGGGGTTGATCGCATGGCCGACAGGGACACACTCGGGCGAGGCCAGCAGGCCGTAGTACGCCTCGACCCAGGGCTTCGCCTCCTCCGGCTCGACAAAGGAGAACGACAGGGCGCCGATCCCGCGCCGGGCGGCGAGCTCGATGGCCTCCCGCCGACTGCAGGCCACCCAGAGGGGCGGATGGGGACGCTGCTTGGGCTTTGGCACCACGTTGCGGGGCGGGACGTCCAGCCACTCACCCCGATGGCCTGAGAACGGCTCCTCGCTCAGCATCCGGCACACGACCTCGACGGCCTCTTCCCACTGCTGGCGCTTGTCCGCCCGCGGCACACCGAAGCCGCCCAGCTCGACCTGCGAGCTCCCCTCGCCCGTGCCGAAGTCGACCCGCCCGCCGGAGACCAGATCCAGGGTGGCGATGCGCTCGGCCACCCGCGCCGGATGGTTGACGGCCGGCGGGAGCTGGACGATGCCGTGACCGAGCCTGATGCTCGCCGTGCGCTGACTGGCGGCAGCGAGAAAGACCTCGGGCGCGCTCGAGTGCGAGTACTCCTCGAGGAAGTGGTGCTCGACCTCCCAGACATGATCGAAACCCAGCGTGTCGGCCAGCTCGATCTGCTCGAGGGCGTTCCAGAGCAGCTGCTCCTCGGACCCGTTGGCCCACGGACGGGGCAGCTGGTGCTCGTAGAAGAGTCCGAACCTCATGGCGCTCCCTTGGCGATCGGCTGGCGCCGAAGAACATAGAGCTATCGAGCGGCGCCGGCCGTCTCGGGGACCGCCGGCCGGGCCAACGGTTACCCCGCCGGGACCCCCTCGGCATCGACACCACACAGGTCACGCCAGCCCCTGGGCACCCGACCCGGTACCACGACCTCCGCGTGCAGCATGGCGTCGAGCACCGGCCGGGTCGCATCGTGACGCAGCGCCACCCGCTCGGGGCTGCGGTTCGCCGCCCGCCATGTGGCCCACCCGGGCAACCCGACGGTCTCGTAGACACCGGGGTGCACGAGCAACCGGAACATGTCTCGGATCACGAGCGGCGCGATGTGGCGCACGGCGAAGCGGTCCGTCCACGACGCCCGGCTCCACTGCTCCGGGAGGACGGTGCGGGCGAACGCCAGGTGGCGAGCTTCCTCCTGCCGGTGATACCGGTTGACCTCGGCCAGGAAGGGATCGGTGTCGGGGTGCTCCGACGCCTTCTTCTGCAGGAGGTCGGGGATCTCCTCACCAGCGAGCACGAGGACGTCGAGCAGCGCCGGGCGGCGGATGATGGCGGCCATCCCTACGCTCTGGATCGACCGGAACACCCGCCTGTCCATCGGGTTGTGGGCGGTCGGCTGCAGCTGGCCGATCAGGCGGGCGAACAGCCGGGAGTGGCGCGTCTCCTCTCCCATCTCGTGGAGCGCGTACACGACTCGGGGGTCGGTGAGATCGCGCTGCAGGGCCATCTGGAACGAGAACCCCGCCATGAGGATGGCCTCGAACCGCAGCCCGGAGTCCAAGATCGACGCCACCTCCTCGCGCGACAACTTGGCCAGCTGGTCCTCGCTCAGCTCGAGCTCCAGGCCGGCCACGCTGAGGAGCTCCGGCGGCACCACGGCCCCCGCCCCCAGCTCGCCTCTCACCTCGACGTCGGGCTCGATGGACCGGCGCACCGAGACGGCCGACAACCGCTCGATCTTGACCTCCGGTCCCAGCTCTGGCTTCAGGTCCCCACTCACAGTAGCCATTTGTGGAGTATCCTATAAATTAACAGAATTCGTCAACCCTTCAGTTCTGTGACCTCGGACACCCTGCCCACCAGCGTTCCCACCAAGGGCGAGCGGACCCGCACCGCTCTCCTCGAGGCCGCCATCCGTCGGTTCTCGGCCGACGGCTTGCGCGGCGTCGCCCTCTCCGACGTCGCCCGCGACGTAGGCGTCACACCTGCTGCGGTCTACGCCTACTTCCCCGGCAAGGAGGCCCTCTTCGCCGCCGCTGTGGACGCCGACGCCGACGCCCTGGTGGAGGTGGCGCTGCAGTCGATCGAGCGGGGCCGCTTCACCGGCGACTGGGCGGCCCTCATCCAGCTGCTCCTCGACGCCCTGCCCGATCACCCACTCGCCCGGCGGGTGCTCTCGGGCCTCGAGCCGGAGTCGATCGAGCGTCTGCTCGACATCCCGGCTCTGGCCCGGCTGCGGATCCAGCTGGCCGAGCTGATATCGACCGAGCAACTGCGCGGTGTCGTTCGACGCGACGTCGATCCCCCGCCGCTCGCCGACGGGCTGGTGACGATCGTGCTCGCCCTGCTCATCGGCATCCTGCAGACGGGTGGTCGGCCCCATCCCCAGCTGGCACCAGGTGTGATCGCCGTGCTCGAGGCGGCGCTCCGTCCGCCCGAGTAACGGCCCGGCGCGTTCGCGGTCCGCGCGCGGCGCCGTAAGATCGCCTCATGCGGCTGAGGGTCGCCCTCGTCGCGACCGTGGCGGCGGGGGCGCTGGGACTCGGGGGTTGTGCGAGCGATTCGACCGTGACACCCACCACCGCACAGCCCTTCAGCCTTCCGCCGACGTCGGCCTCGTCCGCTCATCCTGCACTGTCGGCCTCGGCAGCGGGATCGTGTTGGGAGGGCTCGCTCGCCCTCTACCAAGACGCCAGCGCCTGGCGATGCACGACGGCCAACCAGATACTGGACCCCTGCTTCACTCCCCAAGATCAGCCCGATGCCGCCCAGCTGATCTGCGCCTCTGCCCCGTGGGCGCCAGCCACCCGTCTGAGCCTGACCCAGCCGCTACCCCTCGACGCCGCCAACTCGTCCGGGACGGGGCCGAGGCCGGTGTGGGCCCTCGAGCTGACCAACGGCGATCGCTGCGTGTTCGGGACGGGCACCGCTTCGCAGGTCGGCACCGTCGCCCTCGAGTACATCTGCACCTCGGGCGCCGACGCGGGAGGCCTCGACCGCGCCCACCAGCCGTGGACGGTGCAGTACCGAGCGATACGGTCCTCGACCCTGCGACCACTGGCCGTTCGAACTGCCTGGGATTGACCGGCCAGTAACACCCAGCAGGTGCCGGTGGACCGGTGGGACACCCTCCCCGGCGGCGAAAGAGGCGCCCACACCGGCCACCGCAGTTCGCCCGGGCCACGAGGGGGGGAATCGGTGGCCGCAGGTCGAGCCACCATCAGCATACCTCAGGCTGGGATCTGTGTCATCTGTGCCACACAGATACAACAGGATCCTCGGGATGCAGAAGTCAGCTCGTCATCGCTTGCGGCGCGCCGAGCTGCGGACCGCGCTACCGTCGAGACGCTCACGGACCTCGCGCGCCAGGCTCCGGTCCTCGGTCAGCAGGCGACGACCCATCCGCCGCACGAGCTCGGCCACGTTCGTCCGCTGCCGGAAGGCGTGCACGCGCAACGCCTCGTAGACCTCCGGCTCGACGTCGATCGTGAGCCGATGCGGATAGCTCCGGCCCCCCATCAGCGATCCGCCAACGAGCCTGGAGTTGCCGTCACCGGCATTCATTGTAAACGGCGTAAATGGCGACCGCGAGGCTTTCCACAATGAGCGAGACTTCTGGGCCATGAGCGCTCCCCGTCATCACGTCGTCTCCGCCAACGGCGTCCGGCTCCACGTCGTGGAACAAGGCCGCGGTCCGCTCGTGCTGCTGGTCCACGGCTTCCCCGAGTCGTGGTACTCGTGGCGCCATCTGCTGCCCGCTCTCGCCGAGGCCGGCTACCGGGCCGCCGCCATCGACGTGCGCGGCTACGGCCGCTCGTCGAAACCACTCTCGATCGACGCCTACCGGATTCTGGCGCACGTCGCCGACAACCTCGGGGTGGTGGAGGCTCTGGGCGAGGAGACGGCGGCCGTCGTCGGGCATGACTGGGGCTCGCCGATCGCCGCCGCCTCGGCCCTGCTGCGCCCCGACGTGTTCCGCGCCGTCGCCCTGCTAAGCGTGCCGTACTTCCCAGCCGGTCCGACCCGCCCCACCGATGCCTTTCGACGGATGGGCGGCGACGAAGAGTTCTACATCCTCTACTTCCAGGAGCCCGGTCGAGCCGAGGCCGAGATCGAGGAGGACGTGCACTCCTGGCTGCTCGGCATGTACGTGGCCGCCTCGGGCGACGCCGTGGCGCCACCTGACGGGCGCACGATCGCCACGGTGCCGCCAGGCGGACGACTGCGCGACCGGTTCGTGATCCCTGACAAGCTCCCCGGCTGGCTGGCGGCTGAGGACCTCGAGGTCTACGTGGCCGAGTTCGAGCGCACCGGCTTCACCGGGGCCCTGAACCGCTACCGGAACGTCGACCGGGACTGGGAGGACCTCACCGTCTGGGCCCACCGTCCCATCACCGTGCCGTCGCTGTTCATCGGCGGAGACCGCGACGGTCCGACCATATGGGGAGCGTCGGCGATCGCCCGCTTCGACCAGACCCTGCCCGATCTGCGCGGCTCACACGTCCTGGCCGGGTGCGGGCACTGGACCGCCCAGGAACGGCCGGGCGAGGTGAACGACCTCCTCGTCGGCTTCCTGGGCGAAGCCATCTGACCCCTAGGAGGGTGAGCGGCTAACCTACCTCGGGGGGTAGACATCTCGAAGAGCTGGTCCCCAGGGGGGGAGCACGATGGCAGACGAGCAGGGTGCGTCGATCGCGCATCGGCCGGCGGGAGGAGCTCGTGGCTAGCGCCATGCGGCCGGCCCCCACCCAGCAGGCGAAGCGGCCACCGGTACGAGTGGTACTGGTCAACGACGAGCAGATCATCGTCGACGGCCTGCGAACGATGCTGGCGCGCCATCGAGACCAGGTGAAGGTCGTGGGCCGCGTCCTCGCTACCGACGACCTGGCCAAGACGCTTCCCGAGCTCGAGGCGGAGGTCGTCCTGGTCGACCTCCACATCCAGGGGGCCAGCGGGCTCGAGCTGGCGGTGCGACTCCTGGCGGACGACCCCCCCTTCAAGTTGGTCATCTTCACCGACGACACCGAGGAGCGCCGGCTGTTCGAAGCGCTCCGGCTCGGCGCCTCCGGCTACCTGCTCAAGTCCCTCAGCGGGATCCAGCTCGCTGATCACCTGGTCCGGGTGGCCGAGGGCCAGGTCGTGGTCGACCCCACCATCGCCACCCGCATCGCCCTGCGAGGCGCCCAGTTCGGGGGGGCCGAGATGTGGCCCGGCAGCCAGCTCTCGCTCAGCCAGCGAGAGAGCCAGGTACTGGCCCTCCTCGTCGAAGGGCTGAGCAACCGCCTCATCGCCGCCCAGCTCGTCGTGGGCGAGGAGACGGTCAAGACCCACCTGCGCTCGATCTACCGCAAGCTGGGTGTGAACGACCGGTCCCACGCGGTCTCGACCGTGATGCGCCTCGGCATCTTCGGGTGAGGCGAGGCCGACCCCGACAATCACCCGCCCGGGGGTCGTTCTCCCCGTTGATGGCTTTCGCCGACCTGGGTATGGATCGAGCCGACGAAAAGCACCGCGATCCCAGTGGGGCAAGCCATGGATGTCGAAGACCAGAGACTTGACCAGATCGAGAAGATCTCGGCGGAGAGCCACAGGCTCGAGGCCGAGGTCCGGCGAGCGATCCTGGAGCAGCTCCTAGCCCAGGGAAACCAGGTGGTGGGCGCCAAGGAGATCCTCGACCTGGCCGAGGCGTTCGCCTGGGTGACCAACCCGGCGTCGGCCCACGGCGGCCGCACCTAGGCGCTACCGCGCCGGCGGCTGATTCCGCCGGCCGGCCTCCCGGGCCGGCCGCAGTGCCACGGCCTCCGACCGACCTCCGGTCAGACGGCCGGCGAGGGCACGGTGACGCGACGGTTACCGAGCCCGGAACGGGCCGAGAAGTTACCGTGTCATGCCTATGGCGGACCATGCACTCTTCGACTTCACGGTCCCCGACGAGCTCCTCAAAGAGGCGGTCGCCCGCAGCCGAGAGCCGGCCGCCGTAGCTGACCTGGAGCTGGTGCCCGGCACGGGCGAGGGCAAGCCCCCGGCGCTCGTTGGCACCTTGCGGCAGTACGGCTTCGCCCCGCTGGGCCTGCTCACCCTGGCCGCCCTCGTCACCGGCACGTTCAGCAACGGCATCGGCCTGCTGGGGCCCGACATCCAACGGTCGTTTCACCTCAACGACGCCGGCCTCGGCGCCCTGACCTTCGCCGCCTCGGTGGCGCAGATCGGTTGGGGCATGCCGGTGGCGGTGGCGGCCGACCGCGGCAACCGCAAGGTGGTGGCGGCGGTGACCTTGCTCGTCTTCGCGGCCCTCGCCCCGCTTATGGCCCTGACCCGAAATGTCTGGGTCTTCGTCTTCATCTACATCGTGGCCGCCATCGGCTACAACTCCTCCGACACGGTGCACAACTCCTACCTGTCGGATGCCTATCCCACCCAGGCGAGGTCGCGGATCTTCGCGTGGCACAGCGGCGCCGACCCGGTCTCACAGACCTTCGGCATCTGGATCGTCGGCATCGTGGCGGCGGCGTTCGGCAGCTGGCGGTGGGCGTTGCTCCTCGGTGCTTTCGGCATCCCCGTGGGGCTCGCGATCCTCCGCCTCCGCGAGCCGGCAAAGGGAGCCAACGAGTCCAGCCACATCCTCAAGGCCTCGGGCATGGACGTGGCCAGCCAGCAGCAGTCCGCGCCCAAGGTCCTCCTCGGGTCGGCGATCCAGCGCCTGCTCCGGATCCGGTCGCTCTACTACCAGCTCATCGCCGTCGCCATCCTCGGCTTCGCCGGCACCGGCATCCCCTTGTTCGGCTCGATCTACCTGAACCGGGTGTGGCACCTCGGGCCGGGCCAGCGAGGCCACGTCTACCTCCTGGTCGGCCTCTCCACTTTCCTCGGCATACCGGTCGCCGGCTTCGTCGGCGACCGCCTTTTCCGGCGGGCGCCGGAGTCGGTCCTGATCCTGGCCGGCATCTCCATCACGCTGTACGGCGGCCTCTACGCCGCCGCGCTCTACATGCCGAAGCTCTGGATGGTCGAGCTGGGGTGGTTCCTCGCCAACGCCGCTGTCGCTCCACTGGCCATCTCCATCTTCGTCACCCTGGCGGCCACGGCACCCCCGGAGATGCGCACCATATGCTTCGGGCTGTTCGGCGTCTACGGCCTCGTCTTCGGTGGCTTCGCTGGAGCGATCGCGCTGGGAGCCATCAGCGACGCCGCCGGCGTGACCGCCGCCCTTACCCTCATCGGGCCGGTGTGCGCGGCTGGCGGTGTCCTCCTGGTGATCGGATCTCGCTTCGTCCGCCGCGACATCACCCTGGTCATCGAGGACGTCATCGAGCGCGCCGCCGAGGGCAAGCGACGGCAGTCCGGCGAGGAGATCCCCGCCCTCCAGATACACAACGTCGACTTCTCCTACGGCACCCAACAGGTTCTCTTCGACATCAACCTGGAGGTGCGCGAGGGCGAGATCGCCGCCGTGCTGGGGACGAACGGAGCGGGGAAGAGCACTCTGCTGCGGGCGGTCGCCGGCCTGGCCCACCCGACGAGGGGCGTGATCCGGATCTTCGGAGCCAACTGCACCTACCTCGAGTCCGAGCAGATCCTCGGCCAGGGTGCCGCCCTCCTGATGGGCGGCAACATGACGTTCCCCGGCCTCACGGTCCGCGACAACCTCCGCATCGGTCTCCACTCGTTCCGGCGCGACGGACCGAAGGCGAGGGCGGCCCTCGAAGACGCCATCGGCTACTTTCCCGAGCTCGAACCGCGGTTGAGCCAGTCGGCGGGGACGCTGTCGGGGGGCGAGCAGCAGATGCTCGCCCTGGCCCGGGTGATGATGACCAAGCCGCGACTGCTCATGGTCGACGAGCTGACCCTCGGCCTGGCGCCCATGACGGTCGAGCGTCTGATGGGGATCGTGCGGCGGGTGAACGCCGACGGCACCACCGTCATCCTCGTCGAGCAGAGCCTGAACCGGGCCATGAGCCTGGCCCAGCACGCCTTCTTCATCGAGCGCGGAGAGCTGCGTTTCGACGGGCCCGCGGCCGAGCTGGTGAACCGCGACGACCTCCTCCGACCGGTGTTCCTGAGCGCGGTGAACCTGGGCGGCCCCGAGGGAGCTGACTGACGATGTCGATCCCTGCCTTCACGCTCGTCCAGGGAGTGATCATCGGGCTCAACTACGGCCTCCTCGCGCTGGGGCTGGTGCTCATCTACCGGACCAGTCGCGTCCTCAACTTCGCCCAGGGCCAGCTCGGCGTGGTGGCCGCCGTCTTCCTCGTCAAGCTCTACTACGACTTCGGCGTCGACTACTGGCTGGCGGTCGTGATCGTGCTGAGCGTGGCCGCGCTCGCCGGCGCCCTCTCGGAACTGGTGTTGCGCCGACTCTTCAACCGCCCGCGCGTCCTCGTGATGGTAGCCACCATCGGGCTCTCGCAGGTGCTGTTCCTCTTCACCCTGTTCCCGTTCATCCGGCCCAAGCAGCTCTTCCGGACCTTCCCTGTGCCCATCCACCTGACCATGCACGTGGGCAGCTTCTTGTTCCAGTCGGGCGACGTGCTGACGCTGATCGTGGCGCCACTGGCAGCGTTGGCTCTCGCCAGCTTCCTCCGGTTCTCACCGTGGGGCTTGGCCATGCGGGCCATGGCGGAGAACGCCGATTCGGCCCGGTTGTCCGGGGTGTGGGTGCGAAGGACGTCCACCGTGGCGTGGACGATCGCGGGCGTCCTGTCCGCCGTGACCGCCATCCTGGCCTCGCCTGGGCAGACGAGCGCGCTCACCCAGGTCCTCAGCCCGGGACTCCTCCTCCGCGCCCTGACCGCCGCGCTCATCGGAGCCATGGTCGGCCTGACGGCGGCGTTCCTCGCTGGCATCGCCATCGGGGTCGTGCAGGAGGTCCTGGTGTGGAACGTGACCAACACCGCCACGGTGGAGGCGATCCTCTTCGGGCTGCTGCTCGTCGTGCTCCTGGTGCGCGTCGGTGCCCTCCAAAAGGGAGCGCGCACCGAGGAACGATCCTCATGGAAGCTCGGCGCCCAGGCGGTGCTGCGCGCACGCGACGCGCTGCGCGAACGCGTCGGCACCACGGGTGTCGCCCTGGCGCTGCTGGTGGCCGCCCTCCTGCCCGTGTTCGTCACGGCGGGACGTTCCTTCCTGTTGTCACAGGTGTGCATCTTTGGCGTGATCGCGCTGTCGCTGACGGTGCTCACCGGTTGGGCGGGTCAGGTCTCGCTCGGACAGTTCGGCCTCGTCGCCGTCGGGTCGATCCTCGCCGCCCACCTCGGCAACAGCGTGCCGCTCGTGCTGCTGCTGCCGCTGGCCGGCGTCGTGACGGCCGCAGTGGCCGTGGTGGTGGGACTGCCTGCGCTACGCGTGCGGGGGCTCTACCTCGCCGTCAGCACCTTGGGCTTCGCCCTGTTCATGCAGACATCGGTGCTGGCCACGCCCTGCTGGACCGTCCCCCTGCTGAACAAGCGGGTGTGCACCGGGCTCCCGAACGCCCAGTCGACCCTGGTCGGGAGACCGAGCATCTTCGGCCTGAGCCTGGCCTCCGAACAGTCCTTCGCCTGGTTCTCGCTGGCGATCCTGGTGCTCTCCGTGCTGATGGTGCGGGTCTGGCGTGACCGAGGGATCGCCCGACGACTCGTCGCCGTGCGCGACAACGAGGTCGCCGCCGGCTCGCTCGGGATACCCATCGTGCGCACGAAGCTGCTGGCGTTCGCGCTGTCGGGCTTCATGGCCGGCTACGCGGGCGTGTGCTTCGCCTTTGCCAGCGAGCGGTTCAACACAGACTCCTTCAACGCCGGCGTCTCGATCCTCGTCGTCTCCATGGTGGTCATCGGGGGCCTCGGATCCGTAGCGGGGGCCCTGCTCGGTGCCTTGTACCTGGTGGGGCTGCCCGCCATCTTCGGCACCACACCGACGATCCAGTTCGTCACCAGCGGGATCGGGCTGATCGCCTTCATCCTGTACCTCCCCGGCGGCCTGGCCGAGCTGATGCACGGCGCCGGCGACCTGATCGCAAACGCCGTCGCCTGGCTCTGGGCCCGGCGCCGCGGGCCACCGCGGGTCGACGAGGGGTCGGCCCCTGATCAAACGGAACTAGGCGAGGCCGTCACGGCCGTTTCGGGCGGCCCATCCAGCAGTGTGGAGCCGGCCCGATGAGCGAACCGGGCACCGTGACGAGTGATCTGGCGCGGCCTGACCAGCGCGGACCGGCCACGCTCGATGTCGCCGATCTGGTCGTCGCCTTCGGCGGCCTGCGGGCGGTCGACGACGTGAGCATGCGGGCCGAGCCGGGTTCGGTCGTCGGCCTGATCGGACCCAATGGCTCGGGGAAGACGACTCTCTTGGACGCCGTGTCCGGGCTTGTCTCGGTCGCCTCCGGAACGGTCCGTCTCGACGGCGAGGACCTGGCCTACCACCTCCCCGAGGAGCGGGCGCGGCTCGGCGTGGTGCGCTCGTTCCAGGACTGCCGTCTGTACCCCGAGCTCTCTGTCGAGGACACGCTCCTGTTGTGCCAGGACGCGCAGCGCCGGGTCGGCGTGCTCTCGACCACGCTGCAAGCCCCATGGGCCCGGCGAGCCGAGCGGGCCAAGCGCCAGAGCGTCTCCGAGGTGATCAGCACCTTCGGGCTAGATCGCTTCCGCCGGCACCGCACCTCCGAGCTCTCGACCGGGACCCGCCGCGTCGTCGACCTCGCCTCCATCGTCCTGGCCCGGCCCCGGCTCCTCCTGCTCGACGAGCCGACCGCCGGCATCGCCCAGCGGGAGTCGGAGGCCTTCATTCCTCTGCTCCGGCGGCTCCACGAGGTGACGGGATCGACCATCGTCCTGGTCGAGCACGACGTCCCCCTCGTGTTCGAGCTGTGCTCGACAGTCGTGGTCATGGAGACGGGCAAGGTCGTCTCCTCGGGGCCCGGCCCGGAGGTCCGACGCGACCCGCGCGCCCTGGCTGCCTATCTTGGTGCCAGCGAAGAGGCACTTCGAGTTTCCGGGCCGACGGACAGGGGGCGCTCCATGGGAGAGGCGGATGGCTAGCACGCCACCTGCTGGCGGCCTGAGGCGGTCCTGGCGGAGGTTTCGGCACCGCCCCGTGGGCACCCAGGCCGCCGTGCTCGCCGTCGTCGTCCTCGTCGTGGCCGGCGCCGTCGTCGGGATCACCCTGGGCGCCACGAGTGGGTCCGGCGGCGGTTCCTCGTCGAGCTCGGGGCTCACCGCCGGCAGCTCCCCGGTCGTGCCCGTCAGCCAGGCGAGCACCAGCACGCGTGGTGTCGCACCCGACGGGGTCACCGTGGTGTTCCCGATCGTGAACCTGACGGCGCTGTCGGCCCAGCAGGGATTCGGCGGCGACATCGAGTTCCAGGAGCAGACCGACGCCATCAACACCTACGTCAACGACGTCAACTCCCACGGCGGGGTCGCCGGGCGCCGCATCAAGCCCATGATCGTGTCCTACGACCCGACGAACCAGGCCGACATGCGGGCCAAGTGCAAGGACTGGACCGTCAGCACGCCGGTGTTCGCCGTCGTCGAGGGCGTCGGCGCCTGGACGGGAGACAACCAGCTGTGCATCACCCAGGAGGGGAGCACACCGTTCATCGGCCAGTGGACCACCATCTCGAACTGGACACAGCGGGGCTCGCCGTACCTGTGGTGGACCG
>JBPYEI010000034.1:0-5247 GCA_051985455.1 Acidimicrobiales bacterium | reverse complement strand
GGTGTCGTTGTTGCCGTGGACGTACAACCCGTAGGGACGTCGGGCGGTGGCGTCCAGGCAGGGGTAGTAGATCTGGTCGAAGAAGTGCTTGAGGGCGCCCGAGATGTAGCCCAGGTTGGCGGGCGTGCCGAGCACGTAGCCGTCTGCCCCGAGCACGTCGACGGCCGTCGCCGAAAGGGCCGGGCGGCTCACCACGTCGACGCCCTCGATGCGTTGGTCGGTGGCGCCCGACATGACCGCCTCGAACATCGAGTGCAGCGAAGGCGAGGCGGTGTGGTGGACGAGGAGCAGCGTCGGCATACGGCCCCGAGCATGGCAGGGCGGGGCCGGTCGATCACCAGGTGTACGGCACCGACGAGGCCGGCGGACGCACGCCGCGGCAGACTGCGTAGATGCAGCGCGGCGTCACCAGGTCCGGCGACGGCGTCCCGCGGTGCCCGTGGGGTGTGGAGCCCCCCGAGTTACGCCGGTACCACGACGACGAGTGGGGTCGCCCCGTCACCGACGAGGTCGGCATCTTCGAGAAGCTGAGTCTCGAGGGCTTTCAGAGCGGGCTGTCCTGGCTGACGATCCTCCGCAAGCGCGAGGCCTTTCGGCGCGCTTTCGCCGGGTTCGACATCCCGACCGTGGCCCACTTCGGACGCCGGGACGTGGAGCGCCTGTTGGCAGACTCCGGCATCGTCCGCAATCGGGGCAAGATCGAGGCCGTTATCGGCAACGCCCGCGCCGTGCTCGACCTGCACGGCGAGGGCAGCTCACTGGCCGCTCTCGTGTGGCGCCACGAGCCCGCGTCGCAGCGGGCGCCGCGCACGCTCGACGACCTCCTGGCGTCGTCACCCGAGTCGTCGGCCCTGTCGAAGGAGCTGCGACGCCGCGGCCTTCGCTTCGTCGGACCGACGACCGTGTACGCCTCGATGCAGTCGCTCGGCCTCGTCGACGACCACCTGCGCGGCTGTCACGCCCGGGCCAGCGTCGACGAGGCCCGCCGTGCCCTGGTGCGCCCCCGCTAGTGGGCGCTCGACATCGCGGCCATCGCCTGCATGGCGCGGATTCCGTTGTCGATGCCCCGGTCGAAATCGGCCAGTGCCCGCACCTCGTAGTTGGAGAACGGCCCCATCGGGCTGCTGATCAGCATCTCGTTCAGCTCCTCGTGGGAGGTGACGTTGACGATGCCGCAACCCCCGCCGCCCTCGGCGAAGCTGAACGCCGCCTCCACCTTTCCGGCGTTCATCCGCTCGTGCATCCAATCCTTGAAGGCCGAGAGGATGCCCGGCAACGCCTCCGGCGGCGGCTGGACGGAACCTTGGGACGCCATGACGAGGAATCTCATGGTGCTAGCCCTCCCCTGTGCACTCGTTTCACTCCACGTGACCAGAAGTCAGCCACATTGTGGGCCTGGATCCGCCGGTTGTCCACAGCTCAGCCTCAGGAAAACGCCTTCAAGCCCAGTCGTTCGAGGTACAGCACGAAGAGGCCGGGGTAGCGGTACATCCAGTCGTGGTCGACAGGATGCGCTCCTGCGGGCCGGTCGACCGCGGTGAACGTCGCATGCAGGTCCCGCGCGAACTCGGCTCCGTCCGCACGCCGCAGCAGGGTGTCCCGGCTGGCCCAGAGAACGTGGCAGGGGAGTCCTTCCCGG
The DNA here is from genome assembly GCA_051985455.1 of Acidimicrobiales bacterium. GTDB lineage: Bacteria > Actinomycetota > Acidimicrobiia > Acidimicrobiales > AC-9 > AC-9. The sequence continues at coordinate 3,608 of JBPYEI010000034.1, read as the reverse complement.
GCGATGGTTGCCACCTCCCGGGTGCGGTCGCTGACGAACCCCCACCAGGCGGCGCGGACCATCTCCGCCGGGTGCATCACCCAGGAGCGCGTGAAGTCGACGGCGGCCGAGACGGTTGCCATGCGTAGCATCGTCAACGTCAGAGTCCTTGGATTCGCTGCTTCCGCGGCCAGCGTCCACTCGTGGCGCATACCGAGGGTGTCGGCGAAGACCAGCTCGACGACGCGCTCGGGGTGGCGCGCGGCGAAGCCCAGCTCGATGCCGCCGCCGAAGGAATGGCCGATCATCGTGACCTGGTCGAAGCCGAGCCTGTCGAGCGTCGCCTCGAGCGCATCAATGCAGCTCTTGTGGGACCACCGGCGGCCCTCCAGGGCGAAGATCGCCGGTACAGCGACACGGGTGCGCCAGGCGAGCAAGTCGGCCAGGCCCCGGTAGCTCCACGGTGACAGGCCGTAGCCGTGGAGGATCACGACGGGGGCCCCCTCGCCCATGACGATGGCCCGCAGGGTGTCGGGCGCCATGGCGGGGGACCCTACCCCCACGAGGGTCGGTTGCGTCGGACCCCGGAGAACGTGGGAGGATGCCGTTGCCGTCGATGCGGTTCTGCGCTCGGCGGACCCGAGAGGAGCACCGTGCCAACCATTACTCCCGGCGTGGCTGCCCCCGCGCCCCGAGCGGTGGACGAGCTCACGCCGCGGGCGTCGCTCGCACAGCGCATCAGCGCCTCCATCCTCGTGGTCGCGCCGCTGGTGGCGCTCGTCGTCGCCGTGGTCAGCCTGTGGGGTCACGGCATCAGCGCCCTCGACGTCGGCATCGCCGTGGTCATGTACACGGTGACGTGCTTCGGGGTCACGACCGGCTTCCATCGCCTGCTGGCCCATCGCAGCTTCCGGGCCAACCGTCCGCTCCGGATCGCCCTGGCAGCGGCGGGGAGCATGGCCGTGGAGGGGTCCGTCGTCACCTGGGTCGCCCAGCACCGCAAGCATCACGCCCACACCGAGCAGGACGGGGACCCGCATTCACCCTTCCGCTACGGCACCGGTTTCTGGCCCCAGCTCAAAGGGCTCGTCTATGCCCACATGGGCTGGTTCTTCGACGCCCACCCGTGCGACCCGGAGCGCTGGGCTCCCGACCTGCTGGCCGACCGAGACATGGTGTTCATCTCGAAGACGGCCACCGTGTGGGCGGTCGCCAGCCTGGCCCTGCCCTTCTTGATCGGCCTGGCGGTCACGGCCAGCTTCGGGGAGGCCTTCCTCGCCTTCCTGTGGGGCGGCCTGGTTCGCATGATGCTCATGCACCACGCCACGTGGAGCACCAACTCGGTGTGCCACATGTTCGGCCGAAGGCCATTCGCGACTGGCGATCGGAGCTCCAACTTCGCACCCCTCGCCCTGTTCAGCTTCGGCGAGTCGTGGCACAACGCCCATCACGCCTTCCCGTCCTCGGCCCGGCACGGCGTCGACCCCGGCCAGCTCGACCCCTCGGCCCGGCTGATCCGGGTGCTCGAGACATTCGGGTGGGCGACCCACGTGCGCTGGCCCCGGCCCGAGCGTCTCGAGAGCCGCAGGAGGCGGCCGGGAGCGAGCGACCCGGACCAGCCTGGGTATGATCCCGACACTGGGGACCGAGTGGAGGAGATGTCATGCCCGAGCCCGTGATTGTCGCCACCGCCCGCACGCCGATCGGCCGAGCCTTCAAGGGGACGCTGGTCGACTTTCGTCCAGACGACATCGCCGCGGGCATCGTCCAGACCGTGCTGGGCAAGGTGCCCGAGCTCGAGCCGGCCGAGATTGACGACCTCATGCTGGGCTGCGGACTGCCGGGGGGTGAGCAGGGCTACAACATGGCCCGCGTGGTGAGCCTCCTCGCCGGGCTGCCCGACGTGCCCGGCACGACGATCACCCGCTACTGCTCGTCGTCGCTGCAGACGATCCGCATGGCGTCCCACGCCATTCGGGCGGGCGAGGGCGACGTGTTCCTGGCGGCGGGGGTCGAGATGGTGAGCCGCTTCGTGAAGGGCAACTCCGACAGCCTGCCCGACACGACGAACGCCCGGTTCGTCGAGGCCCATGCCCGCTCGGCCGAGCGGTCCAAGGGCGGTGCAGAGTCGTGGAAGCCGGCCGACGGGCTTCCGGACATCTACATCGCCATGGGCCAGACAGCCGAGAACGTGGCCGAGCTCGAGAACGTGTCGCGGGAGGAGATGGACACCTTCGCCACGCTGTCGCAGAACCGGGCCGTGACCTCGCAGGAGAACGGTTTCTTCGAGCGCGAGATCACGCCGGTCACCCGGCCCGACGGCACCGTGGTGGCCAAGGACGACGGACCCCGCCCCGGCACGACGGTGGAGAAGCTGGCCACCCTGCAGCCCGCCTTTCGGCCCGACGGCAAGGTCACGGCCGGCAACTCGTGCCCGCTCAACGACGGCGCCGCCGCCGTGATCGTCATGAGCGACACCCGAGCCGCCGAGCTGGGCATCCAGCCGCTGGCCCGCATCGTGTCCAGCGGCGTCACCGCCCTCAACCCCGAGATCATGGGGCTGGGCCCCATCGAGGCCAGCCGCCAGGCGCTGCGGCGGGCGGGGATGACGATCGACGACATCGACCTGGTCGAGATCAACGAGGCCTTCGCCGCCCAGATCATCCCAGCGGCCAGGGCCCTCGGTATCGACTGGGACAAGCTCAACGTCAACGGGGGCGCCATCGCCCTGGGCCACCCCTTCGGGATGACGGGCGCCCGCATCATGACGACGCTGCTCAACGGGCTCGAGGACGCCGACACGAGCGTCGGGCTGGAGACCATGTGCGTCGGCGGCGGCCAGGGTATGGCCATGGTCGTCGAGCGCCTGAGCTGACGCCCCACCCAGCTTCGAGTCAGCGTCGACTCAGCGTCGCCGGCAGACGTAGACCTGGGTCGTGTAGTCGATCTCGATGGGCTCTGCCTGCTGTGCCGCCACGGCCTCCACGTCGGCAACGGCCTGGCTGCGGTCGGCGTCCGGCAGGGCGGCCATGATGCTGGTGGACATGACCCGGTCCACCAGGGTGCGCCGGTCGAGCTCCTGGCGGTAGGGCACGAGGAGCTCCTCGAGGGGTCCGAACAGCTCCGTCGCCTCGAAGACCGACTTCCATCGACCGCTGCGGTGGGTGGGGACGTCGCCGCGGTGCCGGCGGATCATGTCGTCGAGGGCGGCCTGCACGGGCGCGTGGAGATCACGGCGGTTCCACACCAGAGCGAGGCGACCTTCGGCTCGCAGGACGCGGTGGATCTCGGCCAGTGCCTCGGCGGTGCTGAACCAGTGGAAGGCCTGGGCGATCGTCACCGCGTCGGCGAAGCCGTCCGGCACCGGCATGGCCTCGGCGGTGCCGTCGACGATCTCCGCTTGGGGGACGACTCGGGCGAGGGCGTCCCGCATGGCGGCTACCGGCTCCACGGCGACGACCCGCGCGCCCGTCGGCAGTAGCAGGCGGGTCAGCTTGCCGGTCCCGGCGGCGAGGTCGACGACCGTCCGTCCCGGTCCGAGCTCCAGCCGGTCGCGGAGCCAGGCGATGGCCTCGGCCGGGTAGTCCGGGCGCCCACGCTCGTAGGCCTCGGCGGCGCGACCGAACCCG
>JBPYEI010000033.1:0-24096 GCA_051985455.1 Acidimicrobiales bacterium | reverse complement strand
TGGAGCGGATCGTCGACGACATCCGGCCGTGGGCCCATCTCGTGATGCTTCCCGGCCACCGGGTCCTGGCGGTGGCCGAGACGCCGATGGGCGCCCACCCCGGCGGGCTCTACGCCGTAGGAACCCCGGTCGACGGGTACGGCGAGGATTACGAGTTCTGGGTGGCGGCGCGCGCCGCGTCACGCGGCGACGACTTCGACGACTGGATCCAGCACTGGGTGCTCGAGCCGGGGACGCAGGAGGAGTACCTGTCGCGCCTCGGCGACGAACGCATCGCCTCGCTTCGGCGCAAGGCCGACCCCTCGTCATGGGTGGCCGAACGCGACGCGGTGTCTCCTGACTTGTCGTCGCCGCCCAACGCGTGGGAGGTCGCCGCCGTCAACGGCGCCCGCCGTATCGCCGAGTCGGTGCGCACGAGGGGGGCCCACGCCGTGCTCGCTGGCGCCGGCGTGGCGAACCTCGCCGCCTGGCTGGGCGTCGACGCAGCGCGGCGCACCGGGTCCGCCGTCAAGCTCGTCGCCGAGCTCGGGCTGTGGGGCTACGAGCCCCGACCCGCCGACCCGTACGTGTTCAACCACCGCAACTTTCCGACGGCCACCATGGCGACCGACACCTCGGCCGTGCTGGGGATGCTGGTGGGAGGACCGGGCACGACCACCGTGGCCAGCCTCGGGGCGGCCCAGTTCGACCGGTCGGGGAGCATCAACTCGACGGAGATCCCGGGCGGACCGTTCCTCGTCGGCTCGGGAGGCGGCAACGACGTGGCCAGCGTGTGCTCTGACGCCATCATCGTCGCCACGCTGACTCCAGCTCGCACGCCGGAGAAACTCGGCTACGTGACCTCGCCCGGCGACCGCGTCACGGCGGCGGCGACCGATCTCGGGCTACTGGAGAAGGAGAGCGGCGACGAGCTCGTCCTGACCGCCGTGCCGTCGGGGCCCTTGTCCCTGCGTGAGCGGATCGAGGCGGCTCGGGCGGCCTGCGGTTGGGGCCTCGGCGTGGCGCCCGCCGTGCAGGAGCTTCCGCCGCCGACTGCTGCGGAGCTCCTCGCCCTTCGCATGTGGGACCCGCACGGGTGGTTCCTGCGCGCTCGGGGCTGAGGACGCCGGTCTCGTTGGTCAGTGTCGCGCCGAGACGACAGGCGATGAAGGGGAGGCGATCAGTGCGTCGTGTAGTCGATGGGGCCGGCGCCTTTGACGCCGACGGCGAAGCAGAAGCAGTGGATGGCGGCGTTGTCGCTCACGGGGCGGAGGCTGTGGACGGCGTCGGGGGGTATGTGCACGAGGTCGCCTTGGGCGATCTCGGCCTCGTCGCCTTCGATCGTCATGACGCCCCGGCCCGACGTGACGTAGTAGAACTCGTGCGTCGGGTGGGTGTGGGGGTAGACGGCCCCGCCCCCGGCCACCTCGAACTCGTTGACCAGCTCGAGGTACCCGCCGTCGGTGATCCGCTTCATCTCCTGGGGGCGGACGAGCCACCACACGGGCACCGTGCCGTTGTGCTCGACCTCGGGCGCGACCTCGACGATCGACCGGACGTCCATCTGCTCGACCTCCTCTGCGACGATTCGAGATCGTCTCACACGATGCCCTCGGCCGCGAGGCCGGCGAGCTCGTCCTCGGACAGGCCGACCAGGTCGCACCAGATCTCGCGGTTGTGCTCGCCCAGGCAGGGCGCACCGGACGGGACCACCGGCGGGGCGCCGACCATGCGGGGGAACGGCGCCTGCTGGCGGACGGGCCCGAGGACGGGGTCCTCGACGGTGACGACGTCACCCCGCGCCGACACCTGTTCGTCGGAGACGATGTCGGCCACGGTGTAGGCGCTGGCCACGGGGACGTCGGCGGCGACGCACGTCGCCTCGATCTCGGTCGCGTTTCGGGGTGCGGTCCACTCGGCGACAATGCCGTTGATGACGTCGGCGTTCGCCGCCCGCTGGGCCAGGGTGGTGAACCGGGGATCCTCGGTGAGCTCGGGTCGGTCCATGGCCCGGCACAGGCGGGCGAAGTTGGCGTCGGACCCGGCGACGATGCAGATGTAGCGGCCGTCGGCCGTCGGGTAGTTGTCGAGCGGTGCGGAGTTCGGAAGGCGGTTGCCTTCCCGCTGGCGCACGATACCGAGCCGGTCGTAGGCGGCGATGGTCCACTCGAGGATGCGCAGGATCGACCCGTAGAGCGAGGCGTCGATCACGGCGCCGGTTCCGCGGCCGCGGGCGTCACGGGCATACAGGGCGGCGACGGCAGCTTGGGCGCAGAAGGCGCCCGTCAGGTAGTCCGACACGGTCACGCCGGGCCGCACCGGTGGGCTGTCCGGGTAGCCCGTGAGGTACATGAGGCCGCCGTAGCCGATGCCCATGCGATCGAGACCGGGCCGCTGCGCCTTGGGTCCGTTCTGGCCGAACACGCTGATCCGCACCAACACCAGCCGCGGGTCGAGGTCGGCCGGCCCGATGTGCCATTCCTCCATCGTCCCCGGACGGAAGTTCTCGCAGATGACGTCGGCGTGGGCCGCCAGTTGGCGGAACAGATCCTGACCTCGAGACCGCCGCAGGTCGAGGGTCGCGCTTCGCCGTCCGCGCCCCTCGACCGCCCAGAACAGCGAGTACCCGTCCTCGAACGGCCCGATGGTGCGCATGAAGTCTCCGCCCGCGGGCTGCTCGACCTTGATGACCTCGGCGCCCATCTCCCCGAGAAGCCCGGCGCAGAAGGGAGCGGCGAGGCGGGTCCCGACGTCGATCACCCGCAGGCCCTCGAGGGGCCCCGGCACTACTGACCTGACGTGGGCACGTCGCCCCGGTCGCGGTCGGCGAACACGTCCTTCATCGAGGTCTTGCTCTGCCGCTCGGCCAGGGCGTTCTGTGCCGTGGCCGTGTTGTGCATCCAGTGATGGGCGATGAAGTGGTATTTCCAGGCCTGCTCCTTGCCCATCAGCTCGAACGTGTGGTTGATGGTGTCCTTCACCACCTGCGCCGTGACCGGAGGAACGAGGGCGATCTTGTCGGCCATCTCCCGGGTTGCAGTCATGAGATCGGCGGTGGGAACGACCCGGTTGACCATTCCGAGCCGCCACGCCTCGGTGGCGTCGATGCGGTCTCCGGTGAGGAGGAACTCCTTGGCCTTGCGGATGCCGAGCTCCCACGGCTCGACCAGGAGCTCGACCCCCGCACCCGTCATGCGCAGGACGGGGTTCTGGAACACCGTGTCCTCGGCGGCGACGATGAGGTCGCACATGCAGGCCAGCATGAGGCCGGCGGCGATGCAGCTGCCGTGCACGGCGGCGATCGTCGGCTTGCGGAAGTGGTAGATCTTCACGCACCGGTCGAAGTACATGATCTGCTCGTGGCGGCGCTTGCCTTCCGGCGTCTCGCGCATGCGTACCCACTCGTCGGCTTCGCCCTGGCCGACCAGCGCCTTGAGGTCGTGACCGGAGGAGAAGTGGCGACCGGCGCCAGCGAGGATGACGACGCGCACGGAGTCGTCGGCGTCGGCAGCGTCGAAAGCGGCGTCCAGGTCGTCGATGAGCGCCGTGTCCTGGGCGTTGGCCACGTCGGGGCGATTCATCGTGATCGTCGCCACCGGCCCGTCGACCTCGTAGAGGACCGTGGCCAGATCCATGTCGTACCTCCTTCTCACGTCCTCGCTCATGTCCCCGCCGCCATCGGCTCCCTCGGCAGGCCGAGAACGCGTTCGGCGATGATGTTGCGCTGGATCTCGTTGGTGCCGGCGAAGATCGAAGCCGCGTGGTAGTAGAGCCACGACCGCTGCCAGCTGCCGTCTCCGGGGTTGTCCCGGGCGCCGCGGCCCAGCGAGGACACCGGGCCGAGGACGGCCATGGCCAGGTCGTGCAGGCGCTGGCTCATCTCGCTCCAGTACAGCTTGAGGAGGCTCCCCTCGGGTCCGGGCTCCAGGCCTTTCTCCAGCCGCGACAGCGTTCGCCAGTTGTGGAGCTGGAACAGTCGGAGCTCGACGAAGGCCTCCGCCAGGCGCGGGCGCAGCCGCGGGTCGTCGTAGGCGCCCGTCTCGGCTGCCACGCGGAGGAGCTCCCCGAGCAGCTGGGTGTGGATCACCAGCTGGCGAGGGCTGGTGCCGCGCTCGTGGGACAACGTGGAGCTCGCCACCTGCCAGCCCCTGTTCTCCTCGCCGATGAGCTGAGCGTCCGGGACGAACGTGTCGTCGAGGAAGACCTGATTGAACTCCGCCTCCCCCGTCATCTGCACGAGGGGTCTCACCTCCACGCCGGGGGCGCGCATGTCGACCACGAGGTAGGAGATGCCCCGGTGCTTTGGTGCCGACGGGTCGGTGCGCGCCAGGCAAACGCCCCAGTCGGCGAACTGGGCGTAGGAAGTCCAGACCTTCTCGCCCGTGAGCCGCCACCCGCCGTCGGCTCGCTCGGCGCGCGTCGAGAGTGACGCCAGGTCGCTTCCCGCTCCGGGCTCGCTGAAGAGCTGGCACCAGAGCTCCTCGGCCGTGAGCACCCGGGCGAGCCAGCGCTCCTGTTGCTGGCGGGTGCCGTGGGCGAGGAGGGTGGGCCCCACGAGGTTGATGCCGATGCGGCCGACGAGCTCGGGTGCTCGGGCCCGCGCCAGCTCCTCCTGCACGATGTAGTGCTCGGCCGGTCCGGTTCCCCGCCCGCCGAACTCGGGCGGCCACGACACCCCGATCCACCTGCCCGCGGCCAAGCGGGACTGCCACTGCCGCAGGAACGCCACTTCCTCGGCCAGGTCGTCGAAGCGGGGCGGCAGCCCGGCGCCGTACTCCCACGGCAGGTTGTCGCGCAGCCACCCGCGCAGCTCGGCGCGGAACTCCTGCTCGGATGCGGTCGGGGACAGGTCCACCGAGGCCCGATCGTAGGCGAGGGGGCTTTGTTGGCTGGCGGCTTCAGCGCCCCGGGCGGGGCCCCAACCCCGCCGCCGGCCGTGGGCCGGTTGACGCCTTCCATCCCTGCCCTCGATGCTCTGGCCCATGGACTTCGAACTGTCGGAGGATCAGCTCGCCCTGCGCGATGCCGCTCGGGGCCTGCTCGACGACCTGTCATCGCCGGGGCGCGTCCGGGCGGTCGTGGACCGAGGCGGCGGCGTGGACGATGGCCTGTGGAAGGCGATGGCGGTCCAGGGTTGGATGGGTGTCGAGGTGCCCGAGGCCCAAGGGGGCCTCGGCCTGGGGAGTGTCGAGGCCGCCGTGCTCCTCGGGGAGGTCGGCCGCCACCTGGCGCCGGCACCGTTCCTGTCCGGCCTACTGGTTGTGGGCGCCCTGGCCCGGGCGGCCGCCTCGGGAGTGGCGTGGGCCGAGCCGTGGGTCGAGGCCCTGGTGGGCGGCGAGGCCGTGGGCGCCGTCGTCTGGGATCGGCGGGCGCCGGTGCTCTACGCGCCTTCGGCGAACGTGATCGTGGCCTCCGTGGAGGAGGACGACGGGACGCCGGCCCTGGTCGGTGCAGAGGTCGACGCTGACAGGCGTTCCGCTCGTCAGCCGGCGATGGACCTCACGAGGGAGCTGGGCTGGGTCGACCTCGACGCCTTGCCGGTCGTCCGTTTGGGCGGACCCGACGCCGTAGCGACGTTGATCGACCGTGGTGCATCCGGCCACGCCGCGGAGATGCTGGGCGGTGCGAGCCGGGCCCTCGAGTTTGCCGTAGAGCACGCCAAGGACCGCGTCCAGTTCGGACGCCCGATCGGCAGCTTCCAGGCGGTCAAGCATCGCTGCGCCGACATGCTCGTCGACGTCGAGGGCATGCGCTCGAGCGTGTACCACGCCGCGTGGTGCATCTCGGCCGACGACCCCGGCGCCGCCGTGGCGGCATCGACAGCCAAGGTCTGGTGCTCGGACGCCGGCCCCCGGGTGATGGCGTCCTGCCTGCAGGTGCACGGTGGGATCGGCTTCACGTGGGAGCACGACCTGCACCTCTTCCTCAAGCGCGCCCAGCTGGACCAGATCAGCTTCGGCGACGCCGCCTTCCACCGCGAACGGCTCGCCCGGCTCCTGCGCTCCCGGATCGAGTCGGGCGGCAGCGTCGTCTGACGCGGCAGTCGTCCTGACGGCCCGGGGCGGGGCGGATTGCCGTCTGTTGTCGGGGGGTAAGCAGGGGCAATCAGGTCGTCGTCGGACTGATCTGGAGAGTGCGATCGCCGGTGAGCGCCGTTGTCCGGATGGGGCTGTTTGCAGCAGTGATTGGTGCGATGGGCGTCGCCTTCTGTTGGGGCATGTTCACGGACTGGAGACATGATCGGCGGCCGCGTACCGGCTGGGCGCGTCGCGACCGCACGAGATGGCGGGGCGAGACCGACGAGGCCGGCTGTCCGAGTCGCGACACCGGCACACAGACGGAGGGAACGGAGCCACTGAGCTTCGAGGCACTGTTCTCGGCCGCCGACCGCGGGGAGCTCGAAGTCGCCTTTACCCAGGCAGAACAAGAGGAGCTGGCCCGGCTCCGGGAGCGCGCCTCGGAAGCGGCGGCCCGACTGCGAAGCTCGGCCGTCCCGGTCCACGAGGTCTGCTCGACCGGCGCCGGACCCCGGGCGCAGACGCTCCGCGTCCGCTTCGCCGACGGGACGACCGTAGTGCTGTGCTGCCGAGGCTCCTCGGGGTCGTACTGGGTCCAGGCCCTCCGCCGCCAGATCCTGTCGGGCGGCGTCCTCCTCGACCGGATGACCTTCGGCTTGGCCGGCCCTGTCGTCGTCTTCGCCACACCGGTCGGCGAGGTCTTCGTGATGGCCGAGCTGGTCACGATCGGGTCGTAACCGGACACCAGCGCGCAAATGAGCCCCGGCTCAGGCGCGGCAGGACCGATTCGATGGCGAACCGTCCCCAAAAAACACCAACGGCGCCCAAATGGGCGCCGTCGGCGGAGCAGTCCAGGCGGCGGATCCTGGCGCTCTCCGGAACCAGCTTGGCGGGCACTGGTTCCCGGCCACGTGCACTACCCATGCCGACGCGGGATCAAACAGCGAGTCCCGGACGACGGCTGCAATCGCATGAAGCCACGCTGGCTCGCCGGGGGGTCATCTATCGGGCCGGCCTCCCGGGCCGGCCTCCCGGGCCGGCGCTAGACCCCGGCTTCGAGGCCCTGGGCGATGCCCTGTAGGGCCCGATTGTGTGCCCGGTGGGCCACGGTGTGGCCGACGCAGATGAGCACGGCCACGGGCCAGTCGATGACCTCGATGAGGGCGAGCGCCAGCAGGCCGGCGTAGAACGCCGCCCTCTCAGGGTGCTGCAGGGTCACCGTGACGCCGACGCCCGGAATGCGCAGATGCCACGACTCGTCTTCGACCGCCTCCGCCACGAGCGCCATCGCGTGGGCGAGCTCCGCTCGTTGGTCGGACTCCGTCTCCTGAGTCTCCGCCGGGGGACGCGTGCGCGTCTGGCTCCGCTGTGCCTTGGGGACTGCCTTCGCGTCGCTCTGCTTCGGGGATGCCGTCTCGTTCCGTGCCGCCGCCATGGTCACCGTCCCTCGCCTCGACATCCAGCTTGCCCGATGCCGGGCGCGACGAGCCGCCCCGAACCCGCGATGCGATCCAGGGAGCGGCGATCGAGAGGCTCGTGGCGGCCGACGCCGAGCCGATGGCCGTGGCCCACCCGACCGGCCCGAGGGGCGTGCACCCGAAGAAGCGACTGACGGGCGGGACCTGGACGATCGGGACGAGCAGGCCCGCCGACGCCAGGGCCGAGGCGATGACGGCCGGGCTGCGCCTGCCGGCGACGATTGTCTGGCCCATCTGGGTGCCCACGACGGCGACCAGGCCTACCGTCCGGGCCCGGGCCGGACGACCGGTGCCGCTGGCCACGAGCCAGGCGGCCGTCGCCCCCCCTGCTGTGGTCGCGGCGCGCAGCGCGATCTGTCGGGCCAGGGCCCCGCCGAGTGACGCCTCGGGTCCCTCGTGGAGGAGTGCCTCGGGCGACGTCGTGGCGGGAGGCTGGAGGGCGATGGCCATGGCCGGAACCATGTCGGTGAGCAGGTTGACGAGCAGCAGCTGACGGGCGTTGAGAGGCGATCGCCCTGAGATGACCGTGCCGGCGAGGGTGAAGGCCACCTCTCCCAGGTTTCCTCCGACCAGGATGGACAGGGCGTCCCGGACCGACGCCCACATGGCCCGCCCCTCGACGATGGCGTCGATGATCGTCTCGATGCGGTCGTCGGTGACCACCAGGTCTGCGGCTGCCCGGGCAGCTGGCGTGCCCCGTCGGCCCAGGGCGACGCCAGCGTGGGCGAGCCGGATGGCAGGGGCGTCGTTGGCGCCGTCGCCCGTCATCGCCACCACCCGTCCGGCCCGCTGGAAGGACGCCACGATGCGTACTTTGTGGCTCGGCGTCACCCGGGCGAAGACGGTCACGTCGGCGACCGCCCTGTCGAGCTCGGCGTCGTCCAGTGCGTCCAGGTCGGGACCGGTGAGGACTCCGCCACCGTTGAGGATGCCCAGCTCGGCGGCGATCGCCTCGGCCGTGCTCGGGTGGTCGCCGGTGATCATCGCCACATCGACGCCGGCCCGGCGAAGGGCCCGAACGGCGTCGGCGGCCGTCGAGCGCACGAGGTCGGCCAGGGCCACGAACCCGAGCAGCTCGAAGTCGCGTAGCTGCTCGTCTTCGAGCTCGGCGGCGTCGGTCCAGGGCCGCTCTCCCACGGCGAGGACCCGGAGACCCTGCTGAGCCAGGCGTTCCACCTCCTCGTTGAGCCGGCGGCGGCTACCCCGGTCGATCCGGCGACTGTGCCCGTGCGAGCAGAGGTGGGTGCGGCACCGGGCCAGGACCTCCTCTGGAGCACCTTTGATGGCGACCCGCCAGCCGTCTGGCGAACGGCCGGCGACGGCGTGGAACCCCCGCCCCGGCTCGAAGGCCAGCTCACCCTGCGGCACCCAGGCACCCAGCCCATCGCGGGGGGTGACGCCCTGGGCTGTCGCGCCCTCGACGACGGCGCGATCCGTGGCGTGCGTGAGCACCTCGCCATTTCCGGTTGAAGGGCTCGCTCGCAGGGCTGCCGCCAGCACGGCCCGGCGACCGGGTCCGAGGGCCTCCACCGGCTCGTCTACGTTGCCGTCGGAGACCCGCTGCATCCCGATGCGGCCCTCGGTCAGCGTCCCGGTCTTGTCGAAGCAGAGGAGGTCGACCCGTCCCAGCGCCTCGATGGTGCGTGGATTGCGCACGAGGGCCTGATGATCGGAGAGCCGGTGGGCGGCGGACTGCTGGGCCACGGTGGCGAGGAGCGGCAGCCCTTCGGGAACGGCGGCCACCATGAGGCTCACGCCCGATCCCACGGCTTCTCGAAGAGGGCGGCGGCGAAAGACGCCCATGGCTCCCACCGCGGCGCCGCTGAGGAGCGTGACGGGCAGGGTCGCGTTGGTCAGGGAGCGGAGCCGGTCCTCGACGCCGCTGGGAGGAGGCTCTCCCACGCCGGCGGCGCCCCGCCCCGCCTCGGTCGCCGTTCCCGTGGCGACGACCACGGCGAGGGCGCTTCCGGCGACGACCGTGGTGCCGGCGTACAGCATGGAGCTCCGCTCGCCCACGGCGGCTCCCGGCACCGGCTCGGGGTCCTTGACGACCGGCAGCGACTCCCCGGTGAGGCTGGACTCGTCGACCTCGCACCACGCTGCTTCGAGCATCCGGCAGTCGGCGGGGACAACCTCTCCCTCGGCGACCCGTACCAGGTCACCGACGACCAGAAGGTCCGCAGGTATTTCGAGAAACTGTCCGCCTCGGCACACGTTCGCCTTCACCGCGGTAGTGCGTGTCAGCTCTTCGAGCGAGCGTTCGGTCCGCAGCCGCTGGGCGGCGCTGATGCCGGCGTTGATCGCCACGACGCTGCCGACCAAGGCGGCGTCCATGATCGATCCGACGGCTGCCGACAGGCCCGCCCCCAGGGTCAGCAGCGGCGTGAGGGGGTTCGCCAGCTCGGCCAGGAGCGCCGATGCCAGGTTCGACGGACCCGGCGCGCCTTCGGCGGCGGCGGCGGAGGACGCACTGCGCTTGCGCGCCGCGGCAGTGCTCAGACCGGTCCGAGAGGTGCCGAGCGCGCCGAGGGCCTCGTCGATCTCCATGGCGTGCCAGTCGGGCAGGTTGGACGGGAGGGGACGAGGGCGGCGAGCCACCTCCGCCGCCGACCACGTGCCGACCGCCTCAGCGAGGAGGGCGACCGCGTTGACTGGCAGGAGGCCTCGCTGCGCCGCCCCTCGACCGGGCCCGATCAGGGCGCCGACGCCTCCGATCGCCGAGCCGCCGGCGGCGAGCAGGCTGCTGCGGCGGCTCGCCTGTCGCGCCGCGCCACACGCCTCCACGACCCGGCACGCGGGCTCGAGCCCGACGCCGCACAGCAGGTCGGCGCCCCATGGCGGCGGAGCCGACTGGAGTGACAAGCCGATTCCGCAGTCGGCGGCGCGCAGGGCGGCGTTCCCGCCCGTCGAAACGCAGGCCACGACGTGGCCCTCGCGCTGCATCGTGCGCACGGAATCGGCGAGCGCCGAGCCGCCCGGCACGGCGCGGTCGGCCCCGAGATCGATCCCGGTCTGGCGGTCGACTCCGGCGACGACCAGGGTGCAGCCGGCGTCGCGCACCCGGGCGACGAACGCCTCGGCGAGGGGGTCGAGGGTCGGACCGGTCAGGATCGCCGAGCGGTCGACGACGACGGTGTCGATGCGGTCGAGACGACGCAGCGCGAACGGATCGAGCACGATGACGTCCCGGTTGGCGAGATCGCGGCCCAGTTGGGCGGCGAACGCCTCCCGCCCGAGGCGGGCTGCCTTCGGCGCCGCAGCCATGAGCGTGTTCGCCGACCTGCGGGGGTCGTTCGTCACCGCCAGCGACAAGCCGAAGACGCCGAAGGCGGCCAGGGTGGCGCGGTCGGCATGCCGCTCCACGGGTCCTCTGGGGATCGGGACCGGGCGCCCAGCTTCCTCCGGCTCGATCGGACGCATCGGCCATCGCCCGTGCTGGGCGGTCAGCTCCGGCTCCCGACCGGCCCACGCCCGCTGGCGCGAGCGGATCTCGCCGACCACGTTGGCACGATGACCGATGTCGACGACGAGGCCCAGCGGTCCCTGACCGAGCGCCTGGGCGACGGCGCTGGCCAGGGCGAGACCGAGGTCGGTGGCGGGATTGCCGATACTGCTCTCGAGGAGCCGACGAACGCGAGGCTGACTGTCGGCAAGGGCGATGACCGATGCCAGCTCGCCCGGTATGGGCGTGGCCCGGAGGAGCTGGCCGAACACGCTCACCCCGAGTCCAAGCGTGTCGGCGCCCAGGGCGGTGAGATTACGCACCAGCGGCTCCGAGTCGCCCGGATGCGGAGGACGGTCGCGCGGGAACCGCTCCTCCTGCACGCCGTGGGCCTCCTCGGCGGCCCCGACCGTCGCCTCGAGTCCGTCGAGGGTCGTGGCGTCCTCGTCGAAGGCGACGACCACGCGCCCGAGCACCGCGTTGACCTCGGCCCAGTCGACACCCTCGAGCGCCTCGAGATCGCGCTCCACCTGACGGGCGAGGGACTGGCCGTCGGGGCGGTCGACAGCGCGGACCTCGATGTGGGCCCGCCCGTTGCCGACCCACGTCCGCCGGTGCGAGCGGCCGGGCGCCCGCAGGTGTTGGCGGGCGGCGGCGACCTGGCGAGAGCCTGCCGCCCCCGCCTGGGCGGCGAGCTGCGCCACTGGTCGCAGGGCATGCGGGACGGCCGCCGCGGGACGGAGAAGGGCGGGAAGGCCGGTCACGGCGTCATCGACGCGGACGTGGGGATGACCAGGCTCGATGGCTGACAGGAAGCTGGCCGGGACGGAGAGCAGCGAACGCTAGCAAGACGCCCAGCCGGGCGAGGGCATCGATGCAGAATAGGTTGATTCCTTCGTCCCGGCGAGCGCGACCGGCGAAACGGCCAAGCTCGCGGGACCCGGCGGTACCCTGACATCGCCATGGCGACGCACAGCCACAGCGGCGAGGGGCGCCATCACCACGATCACGACCGGCGGGGATGGGGCAGCAGGCTGCGAAGGGCCGTGGCGCACCACTCTCACTCACACGGTTCCCTCGGCGAAGTCGACCACGCCCTCCAGGGAAGTCGAGAGGGGATGCGTGCCGTGCGCGTCTCGCTGGTTGGCCTGGCGGTGACGGCCGCAGCCCAGCTGGTGGTCTTCGCCGTCAGCGGGTCGGTGGCGCTGCTCGGAGACTCCCTGCACAACCTGGCCGACTCGCTCACCGCCGTGCCTCTCGGGCTGGCGTTCCTCGTCGGTCGACGACCGCCCAGTCGCCGGTACGTCTACGGGTACGGACGGGCGGAGGACCTGGCGGGGCTCATCGTGGTGGCTGCCATCGCGCTGTCGTCGGTGGCCGCCGGCTACGAATCAGTCAACAGGTTGCTGCACCCCCAGAACGTGCGGCTGCTGGGGGCCGTCGCCGCCGCCGCCGTGTTGGGGTTCCTGGGCAACGAGTTGGTCGCCCAGTACCGCATCAGGATCGGCCGCCGGATCGGCTCTGCCTCGTTGGTCGCCGACGGGCTCCACGCCCGTACCGACGGCATGACCTCGTTGGCGGTGCTCGCCGGCGCCGCAGGGGTCGCGGCCGGGTTCCGCCTGGCCGATCCGATCGCCGGTCTCGTGATAACCGTCGCCATCGCCTTCGTGGGCCGCGAGGCGGCGCGTGACGTGTTCCGCCGGCTCATGGACGCGGTCGAGCCCGAGCTCGTCGAGCGGTGCGCATCGGTGCTCGGTGCCGTTCCGGGCGTCCGGGGTGTCGGCGATCTCCGCCTCCGCTGGATCGGCCACGCCCTGTGGGCCGAGGCAGAGGTGGTCGTGGCCGGCGACCTCACCGTCAGTCAGGGGCACCACATCGCCGAGCGAGCGCGGCACGCGCTGCTGCACGATGTGCCGAGGCTCACCTCGGCGCTGGTGCACGTCGATCCCGCCGATGGTCAGGGTGTCGATCACCACGCCGCAGTGGCGCACCACCGGGTGCCGGGGAGACGGCCGGCGATCTAGGAGGCGTCGGGCGAGGTGTCGTCCTCGTCGAGGTCGGGCGTGCGCTCCCGGGCGCGGGTCGACTCGAGCAGGGCGGAGGACACCTTGGGCAGCGTGTCCGTCACCAGCATCATCTGATCGAGACCGGTGATCTCCAGGGACCGGCGGACCGAGGGGGTCGGTCCGGCGAGAACCAGACCGCCGCCGGCCTGTTGGAGGCGCTTGTGGGCGACGGCCAGGACCGCCAGCCCCGTCGAGTCCATGAAGTAGACGCCGCTCAAGTCGACCACGAGGTTCAGCCGGCCCTGCTCGGTCATCTCTGCCAGCGTTTTCGCCAGACGGGGGGCTGTGGCGCAGTCGACCTCCCCCCAGACGAAGACGATGGCCTTCGACTCCTCGACCCAGGTGCCGACCTGGAACCGGGGCAGAACTCGCGCCGACTGCGCTGTCGTGACCTCGTCATGTTGCACGGTCCGCTGGGACCTCCCGGGCGCCGACAGGATTCCACACGATAGGCGCTCGACGCCGTCCGGGGAAAGGGTATGCCGGGTGCTATCGGAATTCCCTCCGGGGCGGTACCGCAGGGACGATAGGTATGACGGGATTGCCTGTGGATTTCTCGCCCGTCGCTGTGCATATCGTCAGTATCGGGCCTACCCTGGGTGAGTAGGCGGGGGGAGGAGGAGCACGTGGGGCTGGCGTCTAAGGTGGGTTCGGTGGGGGGCAGGGCCGCCCGCTACCGGACACAGCGCCGGCGTTCGACGAGATCGGGCGGCAGCGGCGGTGGGCACGAGGCGGCCCTGGCAGACGGTGACGAGCGCCGGGAAGGCCAGGTCTCCGTTCTGTGGCGACAGACAACAGCCGGAGGAGAGTCGATGGCGGATCAACAGCAGTCTGTGAGGGTCTTCGGTGAGCGGTCGGCGCCCGAGCCGGCACCGACCGGTGACAACCACGACGTGCGGGTCCTGGGCGGCAACGGCGCCGTGGTCCCCAAGCCCCCCACCGTCACCCTGATGGTGCAGGCAGAGCTGGAGGTGGCCACCGACCGGCTGGCTGGGCACGCCCTCACCCGCGAGGAGGCCTCGGCCTACGTCGACCGGGCTCACCCGGCGGTGCAGAAGCTGGCCGCCCAGCTGGTGAACGACGACCCGTCGGCCCGCGTGCGAGTCACGGTGGGGCCGTATGTCGTGAACAAGCGGGGCAACTGGTCGCCCTGATCCCCTAGCCATCTGATCCTGCGCCCTCCGCGTCCGGGCGTTGATTGGGAAATGAACCTGACTGGGAAATGAAGTTGCCGGGCGCCAGCGCCGGTCCCTAGCCTGCCGGCCAGCGTCATCGCTGGGAGCGCTGGGGGTCATCATGGGTCTGCTGCGCTTGGACGGGGTCTCCAAACCCTCGTCGTGCTCGTGGCCGCCGCCCTTCCGGCGTGGCGGACCGCCCGCTTGGAGGTGGTGGGATCGCTCCGTTACGAGTGAGGGGCGCCGGGCCCGCTACCGTCACAGACGGCCGGCGGCGGGCAGGGGCCCCCGCCGCCCTGTGCCGATCGAAACAGCGGAGGGCGGGGATGGGGCCCCGCCCGGGGCAAAGGAGACAGACCGTGCGAGCGCTGGTCCAGCGGGTCCACCGAGCCCGCGTCGTCGTCGGCACCGACGTCACGGGGGAGATCGGTCCAGGGCTGTGCGTGCTGGTGGGGGTGACCCACAGCGACGACGAGGAGGCGGCTCGTCGTCTCGCGGAGAAGGTCTGGTATCTGCGTATTCTCGGCTCGGACGGGCAGATGGACTCGTCGTTGGCCGATCTGGGCGGGTCGGTGCTGGTGGTCAGTCAGTTCACGTTGTACGCCGACACATCACGGGGACGGCGGCCGTCGTGGGCCGCCGCCGCTCCCGCGGACCGAGCTGAACCGCTGGTGACCGTGTTCGCCGACGCCCTCGCCCACCTCGGGGCGAGAGTGGAAACGGGCACGTTCGGAGCCATGATGGACGTCGAGCTCGTCAACCACGGTCCGGTGACGGTCTTGCTCGAAGTGGAGGGTTGCGGATGACATTCGACCTGCGGGCCAAGGTGAAGGAACGGCGCGGAGAGAACTTCCGGCTGCACTCAGCCCACCTCAACCCGCAGATGGTCAAGGTGCTCCGCACCATCGGCTTCGATCGCTTCTACGAGCGCGGCGAGGGCTGTTATCTGTTCGACCGCGACGGCACCCGCTACCTCGATCTGCTCGCCGGCTTCGGAGTGTTCGCGCTTGGTCGGGGTCATCCGGTGGTGAAGCAGGCGCTCCACGACGCCCTCGACGCCGACTTCGCCAACCTCGTCCAGATGGACTGCTCGCTGCTGCCGGGCCTCCTGGCGGAGGCATTGCTGGCGCGGGTCCCGGCCGCAGTCGATCGCTGCTTCTTCACCAACAGCGGCGCCGAGGCCGTCGAAGGAGCCATCAAGTTCGCCCGCCGGGCCACAGGTCGAGCGAGGATCGTCTACTGCGACCACGCTTTCCACGGGCTCACCAACGGGGCGCTGTCGGTGAACGGCGGGAAGGAGTTCCGCGACGGGTTCGGGCCACTGTTGCCTGGCTGCGTCGAGGTGCCCTTCGGCGACATCGAGGCCTTGCGGGCGGAGCTGGCCCGCGGTGACGTGGCCGCCTTCATTGTGGAGCCCATCCAAGGGAAGGGCGTGAACATGCCGCCCGACGACTATCTCGTGGCGGCGCGTGACGCGTGCTCGCGCCACGGTGCCTTGCTCGTGATCGACGAGGTGCAGACCGGGCTGGGCCGGACGGGCAGGTTCCTGGCCCTCGAGCACTGGGGCGCCGATCCCGACATGATCACGATGTCCAAGGCGCTGTCGGGTGGCTTCGTGCCGGTCGGCGCCCTCCTCTGCCGGTCCGGGGTCTTCGACCGGGTCTTCGATCACATGGAGCGGGCGGTGGTCCACAGCTCGACGTTCGGGGAGAACGACCTGGCCATGGTCGCCGGTCTCGCCACACTGCGCGTCCTCGACGACGAGCGGCTGGTCGAACAGGCGGCGGCGACGGGTGACGCGTTCATGTCGGCGCTCGAGCCCTTGGTGGACAAGTTCGAGCTGGTGCGGGGTGTACGCGGCAAGGGCCTGATGATAGGGATCGAGTTCGGTGAGCCCCGGTCACTGAAGCTGCGCTCGGGCTGGCGGATGATGGAGCGGCTCCGGCCCGGCCTCTTCACCCAGATGATCGTGGTGCCGCTGCTCCACCGTCATCGCATCCTCACCCAGGTGGCGGGTGACAACATGAACGTCCTCAAGATCCTCCCGCCACTGGTCGCCGGCCACGACGAGGTCGACCAGTTCGTGGGAGCGTTCGAAGACGTCGTAGCCGACGCCCACCGCTATCCAGGGCTGGCCTGGGACTTCGGACGCACCGTAGCCAAGAGCGCCCTCAAGCGAGAGACGGTCTGAGTGGCCCAGCCGGTCACGCGCCCGCTGGGTCCCTCCGACCGCGTCTGCGTCACCGGCGCCACCGGTTTCATCGGCTCGGCCATCGTCAGGGCGCTCGTCGGTCGCGGCTGCGCCGTGCGGGCCATGGTGGAACCCGCCGTCGACCAGACCAACATCGAGAAGCTCGACGTCGAGGTGGTGGAAGCCGACGTCCGCGACGCCGGGGCGGTTCGTCGGGCGCTGGCCGAGACGACCGTAGTGTTCCACACCGCCGCCCTCTACCGCTTCTGGGCCAGCCGGTCCCAGCTCTTCTACGACGTCAACGTGGGCGGCACGCGCAACGTCCTGGGAGCCGCTGTCGCCTTGGGATGCGGGGTCGTCTACACGAGCACGGTGGGCACGATCGGGCTGCGAGCCGACGGGACGCCGGCCAACGAGGAAGACGTGACGGACATCGAGCACCTCTTCGGCAGCTACAAGCGGTCGAAGTACGTGGCCGAGCACGAGGCCCTGCGTCACGCCGCCGCCGGGCTGCCCGTTGTCATCATCCACCCCACGTTTCCACTCGGAGAAGGGGATCGGGCTCCGACGCCGACAGGTCAGCTCATCGTCGACTACCTGAACGGACGCATACCCGCCTACGTAGAGACGGCTCTGAATGTCGTCGACGTGGACGACGTCGCCGAGGGCCACGTGCTGGCAGCCGAGCGGGGCCGCTCCGGGCGCAGCTACATACTCGGCGGAGAGAACATGGACCTGGTCGAGATCCTGGGCGTGCTCTCTGATCACACCGGTCTGCCGAGGCCCCGGGGTCGGATCCCGGCCGTGGCCGCCCTCGCCGCCGGTGGGGCCAGCGAGCTGGTCCAGGGAAGGGTCTTTCGTCGGACTCCGGCGATCCCGATGGAAGCGGCGCGCATGTCCACGACGAGGATGGTGTTCGACGACTCGCGAGCCCGCCGCGAGCTGGGCTACGCCAGCCGGCCGGCTGCCGCCGCCATCCGTCGATCCGCCGACTGGTACCTGGCCGAGGGCTACGTGAGGCCCGAGCGCCTCGAGCGCGTGTCGCAGGCCGCCCGGCGGGATAGCGCGCTCGCGGAGCCTGCCGAAGAGAACAGCCGGCCCTAGCCACTCCGCGGCCGCGGGCGATTCCTTCGGCCGGCCTCCCGGGTCGGCCATAGCTCGTCTCGGGCGGTACCGGCCATCGGTCGAGATCGGCCGACATGGACATGCAGAGGCGAGACACAATGGCTGAGTCTCTTTCGTCCGCTCAGGAGGCGGGTACATGACGGCCGATCGCAGCTCCCGCACGACGACACCACGCGCCAGCGCCTCCCGAGCCCAGGGTGCACGCAAACAGCCGGCCCGGGCCACGGCGGCCAAGAAGGGCACTCCGGCAAAGAAGGGGACTGCGGCCAAGAAAGCGTCGGGCCGGACGGCGACGAAGAAGCAGACCACCTTGGCCATCGACGTGGGCGGCACCGGCCTCAAGGCGTCCGTGCTGGACAATGCCGGGGCCATGGAGGTTGACCGAGTGCGCGTGGCCACCTCGTACCCGTGCCCCCCAACCAAGCTCGTCGACACGTTGTTCCACCTCGTCGAGCCGCTACCGGTCTACGACCGGGTGTCGGTCGGCTTCCCGGGCATGGTCCGCGACGGCCACGTGCTGTCGGCTCCCCACTTCGTGACCAAATCGGGTCCCGGCACGGCAACCGTGCCCGAGCTGGTCGATTCGTGGCGCGACTTCGACCTCGCTGCCGCCCTCGAAGCCAAGCTGGGCAAGCCCACCAAGGTGGTCAACGACGCCGACCTGCAGGGCGCCGCCGTGGTGAAGGGGGAGGGGCTCGAGCTCGTGGTCACCCTTGGGACCGGGGTGGGGACCGGGCTGTTCTTCCACGGCCGGCTGACCCCGCACATGGAGCTCGCCCATCACCCGCTCATGAAGGATCGGTCCTACAACGAGTACCTCGGCAACGACGCCCGCAAGAGCGTGGGCGACAAGAAGTGGAACAAGCGGGTCAAGCTGGCGATGGAGACCCTCGACGCGTTGTTCTTCTACGACCAGGTCTACGTGGGGGGCGGGAACTCCAAGCGGGTCACCGCCGACCTCGGCCCCAAGGTCACCATCATCGACAACACCGCCGGGATTCTGGGCGGGATCAAGCTGTGGGAGCGACATAGCCTTTGAGTAGGTGGTTCCGTACTGGCGCAGATGACGACGAACGACAGGGAGGGATGTGGGTATGCAGCTCGGAATGATCGGTCTCGGCCGCATGGGAGCGAACCTCTCGCTGAGGCTCATGCGGGGCGGCCACGAGTGCGTGGTCTTCGACCGGAACGCGCCGAAGGTGAAGGCGCTGGAGTCGGAGGGAGGGACAGGCGCCTCCTCTCTGGACGATTTCGTGGCGAAGCTGACCGTCCCGAGGGCTGCCTGGGTCATGCTGCCGGCCGCCGTGACCGGTCAGACGGTGACGGATCTGGCCGACAGGATGGAGCGCGGCGACATCATCATCGACGGCGGCGACTCCTACTACCGCGACGACATCGAGCGGGCGAAGGTGCTCGAGCGCAAGGGGATCCACTTCGTCGACGTGGGGACCAGCGGCGGCGTGTTCGGCCTCAGGCGTGGCTTCTGCCTGATGATCGGGGGAGAGCAGGACGTGGTGCGCCACCTCGACCCGATCTTCGCCACCATCGCGCCCGGAGCCGGCTCGATCGAGCGCACGCCTGGGCGACGGGGGGAGCACTCCCCCTCGGAGAACGGCTACCTCCACTGCGGCCCCAACGGCGCCGGCCACTTCGTGAAGATGATTCACAACGGCATCGAGTACGGGATCATGGCCGCGTACGCCGAAGGCCTGAACGTGCTGCGCAACGCCAACGTCGGCAACCATATGGAACGCGTCGATGCCGAGACCGCGCCCTTGCGAGATCCCGAGTACTACCGCTACGACATCGACACGACCGAGGTGGCCGAGGTGTGGCGCCGTGGGAGCGTGGTGTCGTCGTGGCTCCTGGACCTCACCGCCGCCGCCCTCGAGGCGGACCCGGACCTGTCCGGATTCACCGGTCGGGTGTCGGACTCCGGCGAGGGGCGGTGGACCTCGATGGCTGCTATCGAGGAGGGCGTCCCCGCTCATGTCCTCACCACCGCGTTGTACGAGCGCTTCAGCTCGCGAGGCAATGCCGACTTCGCCGACCGGATACTCTCCGCCCAGCGCAAGGAGTTCGGAGGCCACGACGAGCGACCCGGCTGAGGTCAGAGACGATCCCCGTGGGCAGGTCCCCGTTCGGGAGGGGCTGTTCACGTCGGCGCCAGATGGTTCCGCCCGTCTCGTCGGGGGCCGGTGCGGCAGGTGTGGGGAGCACCACTTTCCCGTTGGCGCGTCGTGTCCCCACTGCTCGGCCGAGGACGTCACCGAGGTGGCGCTGTCGGAGGGCGGCGCCCTGTGGGCCTGGACGGCGGTGAACGCCGCGCCGCCGGGCTACCGGGGCGGCGTCCCGTTCGGCTTCGGCGTGGTCGAGCTCCCCGAAGGGATCCGGGTCATCACCCGGCTCACCGAGGCCGACCCGGCTCGGCTACGGCGGGGCCAAGCCATGCGCTTGGAGATCGTCCCGCTCCACCAGGGTGACGACGGCCGGCCGGTCGTCACCTACGCCTTCGCCCCCGCTGGAGGTGACACGTGATGGACGTGGAGATCGCCGGCGTCGGGATCCACCCCTTCGGCCGGTTCGAGGGCAGGATGGTGACCGAGATGGGCGTCGCCGCCGTGAGGGCGAGCCTCGCCGAGGCGGGCGTGGAGCGGGGTGGGTTCCAGGCCGCCTTCTGCGGCACCGCCTATGGAGGTGTGGCGGCCGGCCACAAGGTCCTCGATGCCCTCGGCATGACCGGCATGCCCATCTTGGATGTGGAGGCCGGCTGTGCTAGCGGCGCCGCCGCCCTGATCCTGGCGACCGACGCCATCCGGGCCGGCCAGTACGACACGGCGCTGGTCTACGGGATCGAGAAGATGCCGAAGGGCATCATCCGCTCGTCCTTCTTCGAGCCGTGGCGCGAGGAGGCGGGCCTCGCTGCCACCCCGGCCTACTTCGCCCTCCGAGCGCAGCGTCTCATGCACGAGTCCGGCGTCACTCTCGAGCATCTGGCCCAGGTCGTGGTGAAGAACCGTCGTCATGGCGTGGACAACCCGGCGGCCATGCTCCGACGGGAGGTGACGGCCGAGGAGGTGCTGGCCTCGCGGGTCGTCTGCGAACCGCTGCGGCTGTGGATGCTGTGCTCTCCCAACGAGGGCGCGGCCGCCATCGTGCTGCGGCGATCGGTGGGGGCGGCGGGCCCGACGCACCCGACGGTCAAGGTCGCAGCCGCCGTCCTGCGATCGCACGTGGCGGGGAACGTGCTGAGCGAGGCCACACCCATGTCGGGGCGGGCGGACGACGACATCCCGGCACCGACCACCCTGGCGGCACAGGCCGCTTACGAGCGAGCGGCACTGGGTCCGTCGGACCTGGACGTGGTCGAGTGCCAGGACACCGACGCGGCGCGCGAGCTGCTGTCGTACGAGGAGCTCGGGCTGTGCCCCCGTGGTGACGCGGGCAAGACCATCGAGGCAGGGGCGACGGAGATGGGCGGCCGGCTGCCGGTGAACCCGAGTGGGGGCCTGCTGTCCAAGGGCGAGCCCCTGGGCGCCTCGGCCCTCGGTCAGGTCGTCGAGCTCACCCACCAGTTGCGGGGCGACGCCGGACGCCGGCAGGTGGCGGGAGCCCGGACGGCGCTGGCTCACACCGTCGGCCGAGGTGCCAACGCGTCGGTCGTCGTGCTCACGCGCTGACCGCCGCCGCAGTTATCGGGGCAGGTGCTCGGCCGGGTCGATGGGGCTCCAGAGCGAGAGGCCTCCGTCGGCGGCCACGACCTGTCCTGTGACCCAGTCCAATGCCGCGAGGGCGACCACGACCTCGGCGACGTCGCGGGGCGAGCCCAGCCCACCCAGCGGAGTACGTCCGGCCACTTCCTCCTCGTAGCCGGGCAGGCGGCGAGCGGCGTCGAACATCGGCGTGTCGGTCGTACCGGGGGCGACGGCGTTGACCCGGATCCGCGCCGGGCCGAGCTCCCTGGCCGCCACTCGCACGAGCTCCGCCACGCCTGCCTTGGACACCGAGTAGTGGGCCATGAGCCGGTCGGCCAGGAAGCCCGACACCGACGTGACGGCCACGATCGCCCCTCCGTGATCGGCGTGGCGCATGGAGCGGGCAACCTCCCGGAGACAGAGGAACGTGCCCCGCAGGTTCACCCGCTGGACCCGGTCCCACTCCGAGCTCGACATGTCGGCGACGGCCGACATGCCTCCCACACCCGCGCCCAGGACAGCGACGTCGATGCTGTCGAGCTGGCGGCGGGCGCGGTCGACGGCGTCGACGACCTGGTCCTCCTCGGCCACGTCGCACGGCAGCGCCACGTCGCCGTCGCCCTCGGCCGCCTGGAGATCGAGCACCGCCACTCGACAGCCGGCGAGCTGCAGCCGCCGCACCACCGCGGCGCCGATCCCGCTCGAGCCGCCGGTGACGAGGGCAGCGCGTCCGTTCAGGTCCACCACAGCACCTCAGCTGGTGGCCTGGAGGAACTGCGCCGCGATCGGGGCGGCCACCGAACCCCCGACGCCGCCGCCCTCGACGAGCACGGCGAACGAGACGTCACCGCGGTAGCCGATGAACCAGGCGTGGGTCTGGGGCGGCTGGCCGGTGCCGAACTCGGCGGTGCCCGTCTTGCCGAACACCGGCGTGCCGGGCAGGTTGGCGGCCGTGCCGGTCCCGCTCGTCACCACGCCTCGCATGAGGTGAGCGATGGTCCCTGCCGCACCGGGGGGCAGAGGCGGTGCGGCTTGAGCCGGCGGGGGCGACGGCGTGCTCGGGTCGGTGACGAGCACGGGCGCCCGCCACACGCCCGAGTCGATCGTCCCTGCCGCCAGCGCCATCGCCACTGGGCTGGCCAGGACACGACCCTGGCCGATGACGTCGGAGGCCAGCTCGGCCGGGTCGCTCGTGGTCGGGATCTGCCCCGTGAAGGCGGGGAGGGGGAGCTTCCATCCGGTCGCGATGCCGAGCGAGCGTCCGGCGGTCTGGAGCTGGTCGGCGTTGAGGCGGGAGCCCAAGCTGATGAACGCAGTGTTGCACGAGCGGGCGAAGTCGACCGAGAACGGGACGGTGCCCGACGTCTCGCCCTCGAAGTTGGTGAACGTCCTGCCTCCGATCGTGATGCTGGGCGGACAGGCCTGGGGCGTGTCCGGAGTGACGCCGGTCGGCAGGAGGGCGGTCGTCGTGACGATCTTGAACGATGAGCCCGGCGGGTACTGCCCGCTCAGGGCGCGGTCGAACGACGAGTCGGCCGGGGTGTTGGCGACCGCCAGCAACTGGCCCGTCGAGGGCTGGACGGCCACCAGGGCGCTGGGCTTGGGCGAGGTGGCCAGCGCGGCCTCGGCCGCGTTCTGGAGGCGCTGGTCCAAGGTGGTCTGGACGGGCTGGCCCGGGTGTCCCGTGACCGAGAACACGGTCCTGACCGTCTGGCCCTGGGCGTCGAGCAGGACCACCGAGCCCGACGGCGTTCCGGCCAGCTGGCGCTGGTAGGCGAGCTCCAGGCCAGACAGGCCGACGTCGTCCGAGGCGTCGAAGCTGGGTCCCGCCTGCTTCAGGGCGTCGGCCGTGGCCTGTCCGATCTGGCCCAGCACGGGCCGGGCGAAGGTGGGAGTCGGCGGGAGGTTCTCGGTCTTCTGCTGGAAGGACAGGCCGGGGATGGGGTACAGCACCGGCTTCGCTTTGAGGTAGTCGGACTGGCGCAGGGTGATGACGGGGATGAACTCGTCGGGCTTGGCGCCCACCAGGAGCTGCTGCACCCGCGCCGGGTCCGAGCCGGTCGTGGACTGGAGGGCAGCGATCGCTCCCGGCGGGTCGGACAGCTTGCCGGGGACGATGCCGACGGTGACGACGGGGGTGGGGACCACCAGCGGCGCGCCGGTTCGGTCGAGGATCGGCGCCCGAGCAGGCAGGGCCCTCGTCCTCCCGAGGCGCTGCCCCGGTCCGATCCCGGGGTAGATGTCGGAGGGCGCCCACGCCACGACCCAGTGCCCGTTGGCGGTCTGACGGAGGCCGAGCCGACCCTGGTACCGCCACACGCCCAACCCGGCCAGGGTGAGGGCGGCGGAGTAGCTGGCGCTCGATCCGCTCACGTCGCCCAGGCGCAGGTTGGCGTGGGTCACCTGCAGGTCATTGGTCACCTGCTGGAGGTCGGCCAGGGCCCTGTCGGGAGCCCCCGTGCGTCCCGCGGCCCCTTGGAGGTTGCCCTTCGACCAGTCGGACAGGAAGGCGCTGGCCGTGGGCGCTCCCGAGGACCCCGACGAGCAGCTGGCCAGCAGGGGGACCGCCGTGGCCAGGGCGCACACCAGGGCGAATGCGGACCGGCGCGGCACGGCCGCAGACCCTACCTCCGGCCTGACGTGGGGCCCCACGCGGCCTCCTTTGGGGCAATTGCCGGGTTCCACGTTGCGTCGAAAGTGGGCGCGCCGCCGGTCGAGGCGACGCGCAATTTCGACCAAACGTGGAACGCGCGGATTGTGCCAGGACGTCGCCTGCCGGGCGGATCGCGCCGGGAAGAAGGTACTCACCTGTAATGTTGTAAGACTGCAGACAGAGGAGTCCATAGGAGTCCCCCATGCCAACCACCGAACCCAACACCGTCAGCCTTCCGCTTCTACCCATCGAGGTGGGCGTCGTGCTGCCGCAGA
>JBPYEI010000032.1:0-34730 GCA_051985455.1 Acidimicrobiales bacterium | reverse complement strand
TGACTGGCGGTCTGCGCGTGCCGGTCGAAGGTCGGGTTCGGCCAGCCGTGGCAGCGGATGTAGGTCTTCGGTAGCTGTTCCGCTGCGGGGTTCACCCGCCGGACAGGGCTGGTGAAGTGCCCGAATGGCGTTGGGCGCAACCGGGCCAGCATCCACGCCAGGTCGGCCTCATCGGTCACCTGCCAGGCCTGGCGGGCGAACTGTTCCGATGGCCCAGGCGCAAACCGGGGCAGGAGCCACCCGAAGCCCTCGGTGTCCACGAGCGCTTTCATCGGAGGTCGCCGCTGCGGTGGGATGAGATCCCACAGGGCCTGCCCGTCTTCGGGGACGAATGCATCCACGTAGACCAATTGAGCGATCCGTTCTGGTACCCGGTCGGCGACCCCGGTGATCACCGCCCCGCCCGAGCTTGTTCCTACCAGGATCAGTTCCCGGAGGTCTGCATAGGTCAGCACGTTGACAACATCGTCCACGTGCGTCTGCAGGACGACGCCCGGGTGCGCCAGATGGAAGCGTTCACCCAAGCCGGTGAGCGTAGGCGTGTGCACGCGGTGCCCGGGTTCTTCCAGCAAGGGAACGAGCTTCTTCCAGCACCAGCCCCCCAGCCAAGCCGGATGCACCAAAACAAAGACAGCCATCCCCGCTCCCCTTTCAGGTTGTGGCCTGCCCACCGCTATTCAACGCCGACAATTGCGGCAGCGGCGCCCTGGCCCACGACGGTGGCTGGAGATAGGCGGCCAGCCTCTCGAAGTACTTGAACCGACCGGCCGGCCACAGGGGCTGGCCGGAGACCGGAGTCCCGGCGAGCGCCACGGGAGCCCACCCTACGACCGGGAGGGGCGTCGGCGTCGGGACTACCGTGAACGGGAGATCAGCGGAAGGGCGGCAAGATGACGCACACAATCGACTGCCGGCATGCCAACACGGATGGCCGGGAGCCTTGCGATTGTGGGGCTCGGGCAGGAGCCGCTGAGTTATAGCGAACTGGCAGACGCCCGGCGCGGGCTCTGATCGCCGAGTTGCATGGCCCGCTTCGCCGCCATGGGGAGCCAGCGTAGACTTCTCCTTGGCTTTCGTGAACGGGGGTGAGAAGGCTCGGACGAGCGACGGGTGGCGTCAACACCCGCCACTCATCCGTCTCGTTGGCTGCCAGCTGCAAGAGGACATTCGGCGGCGCCAGACGAGATCAGTGCGGCGTTGTAGCTGACGCCGTAGGAACAGTTGCCGGTCGGAGCCGGCGAAGTGGACCCGGACACGCTTGCCCGGCATGCGAACGACGACATCGCGCTGGCCAAACCACGGCCCCTCGATGACACGGACCGTGTCGCCGATACTCAGCTCGGCGCCAGCGTGGGCGCCCATCGTGCCGCTGTCGGACTCAGCGGGCGCCGGTGCGAGGTCGCCGGGGGAATCGATCTGATCCCAGGGCGGGTGGCGACGCGCACCATGCCGAAGGTCGAGACCGCTGAGACGATGCCGGTCTGGCCCTCAAGGGGACCGAATAGGACGTTCACGCGGTCGTCGCGCTGCCAGGTTGTTGTCTGGTCGGCGGTGGTCATGCACGGCTCCATATGTTCGATCCGGCCTTGAACGGCGTCTCTAGCTCGAGATCTGCGGCTATCCGGGCGGATCCCGGGAGATCCGTCGATCTAGGGCGGATTCCGGGCGATCTGGCCCTGCGCTTCGACGCCTCGACGCCTCGAAGGACACGTTCGCCTGACGCCCGCACGGTGGCGGCGGTCAGCAGTACGGGATCGAAGTTGCCGCTCTCAGCGCGCTCGTACTGGTGAGCCGCCCACCCTTCCATGCGGCGCCAACGCGTGGCCCGCTTGCGGCACGTCCCCGAGCAGTAGCGGCGCTGTGGTCCGCGGCGGCCTCGCGGCCCCAGCGCGGCCGCGCAGGCGTCACAACGGGGTGGTTCATCCATTCGGCTTCCTCCTGAGCGGTGGAACGGTTCCAGCGTTTGTCGCGGCCCAACGGCCGCCGAAAACCTAGGCGGCGCACGAGCGCCGGCGACCATCCGTTGTTGCCCTGCCGGAGCACCAGCTGGGTGAGCACGGACGCCTCGACGCCTGTGAGCAGGC
This sequence comes from Acidimicrobiales bacterium, assembly GCA_051985455.1. Taxonomy (GTDB): domain Bacteria; phylum Actinomycetota; class Acidimicrobiia; order Acidimicrobiales; family AC-9; genus AC-9. The sequence goes on along the minus strand of JBPYEI010000032.1, from coordinate 32,646 downwards.
CCTTACGGGTAAGGTCCCGCACGGCGTCGAGGCGGGCGAAGAGGATGGACGGCGGGCTCACGGTTCGGCCCGCGCTGCGTCAAGTGGCGGGTGTTGCATCACGACGTCCTTCGTTTTCGTGGGTTGATGGTGGGGAACGTCCTTCGGCGTTGCTGAGCGGGACTGGGAGAGCCCCGGTCAGGACCTGGGTGAAGGACGAAGCCCAGGCCCTGACCAAGGGCCTCTACTGGGCGGGAACTCCGCGCCGGGTCACCACTCCCGGCGAGGTCGCCCGAGGCTCTACGACTGGCGGGTGTGCTTCGTCTGCGGACGCTCGGCCGTGCGAGCGGGTTGCGGGTCGGTGGCCTTCAGCTCGCGCGCGGCGTCGGCCACGGTCAGCAGTTCGTCGGTCGCGTCTGGTGCGTAGTGGGTGCTCACGGGATCGACCATCCGACAGTCATGCCGGGGGCCGTCAACTCTTCGCCGTCGGTCGGCTCTGTTGCTTTGAGTGTGCTCATGAGACCAAGCATTCCGACCGGGTGTGTCGCTTACGCGGATGAAATTCGCCAGTCGGCCATTGAGGCGACTCGCGCCGGAGACACTACCCGCCTTCGTTGGCCCCGAGCCGATCGGGCGATGCTCTTGCGGGCCAGATCCGGGCCAGTAACCCCGTGCAAAGGGAGGTTCTACTGGTCGCCATTGAGTAGCCCCAGAACCCCAGCCCCCTGGCTGACCAGGTCTTTTACTAGCAGCCCCAACGGGATTCGAACCCGTGTCTCCACCTTGAGAGGGTGGTGTCCTCGGCCTCTAGACGATGGGGCCGTGCAGCGCTGTCGTCTCGGTTTTTGCTCGGGGGGGAGGACTCGAACCCCCAATGGCAGGGCCAGAACCTGCAGTGTTGCCGATTACACCACCCCCGAATGGGCCGGGTTCAGGCTAGTCGATCACCCCCGGCCCTACGACCGCAGCCGGTCCCGCGCCGCACGGAGGCGCTCCAGGGTGCGGTCCCGTCCCAGCAGGTACAGCGACTCGAACAGCGGCGGCCCCACCGTTCTTCCCGTCACGGCGACGCGGATCGGGGCCTGGGCCTTGGCCAGCTTTTTGCCGCTCCGCTCCCCGACCGCCACCGTGGCGGCCCTGATGTCCTCCGCCGTCCACACGGAGCTCTCGAACGAGGCGATGGCATCGTCCAGCAGACCCGCCACCCCAGGGTCACCGGCGATGGCCCGGTTCCACGACGCGTCCTCGATGGGCGCCTGATCGAGAAACAGGAAATCGACCATGGCGGGCACCTCGGCGAGGGTCGCTACGCGCTCTTGGACGAGCGGGGCCATCCGCGCGAACACCTCCGGGTCGAAGGCCGACGCCGGCCAGGGTCCGCGCTCCAGCCACGGCCGGCAGGCGTCGATGAACCGCTCCAGCGGCATGGCCCTGATGTACTCACCGTTGAAATGGGTGAGCTTGCGCACGTCGAAGAACGCGGGCGACCTCGTCACCTCGTCGAGACGGAACTCCCGGACCATCTCGTCCAGGCTCATGATCTCGCGCCCGTCGGCGGGCCCCCAGCCCAACAGGGCCAGGTAGTTTCGCATGGCCTCGGGCAAGTAGCCCTGATCGCGGTAGTCCTCGAGGGCGACGGGGTCGCGACGCTTCGAGAGCTTCTGGCGCCGCTCGTTCACGAGGAGCGGGAGGTGGGCGAAGGCCGGCAGCCGGGGGCCGCCGAGCGCCTGCCACACCAGGATCGTCTTGGGCGTGTTGGGGAGGTGCTCCTCCCCCCGGATCACGAGCGTGATGCCCATGTCCATGTCGTCGACCGCATTGGCCAACACGAAGAGCGGGGCGCCGTTCGACTTGACCAGCACGAAGTCCTCGATCGTCTCGTGCTGGAACACGACCTCGCCGCGCACGATATCCGAGACAGTCGTGGAGCCCTCGTCCGGTGTCCGGAACCGAAGGGCCCGTCCCGGTCCCGGAGCGAGCCCCCGGTCGCGGCAGAAGCCGTCGTAACCCGGCGTAGCATTGGCCCGCGTGCGGGCCTCGACCGCCTCCCGCGTGCAGTCGCAGTAGTAGACGTGGCCGCCGGCCGCCAGCTTGTCCACGGCCTCGGCGTAGAGGCGGCCGCGCTCCGACTGGAGGAAGGGGCCCTCGTCCCAGTCCAACCCCAGCCACTCCAGCGCGACACGGATCCCCTCGACCCACTCGGGGCGGTTGCGCTCGGTGTCGGTGTCCTCGATGCGCAGCACGAAGACGCCGCCCTGTTGGCGGGCGACGAACCAGTTGAACAGCGCCGTGCGGGCACCGCCGACGTGGAAGTACCCGGTCGGAGAGGGCGCGAAGCGAACACGCGGCCCATCGGTGCGCTTGTCCGACGCCACGCCTACCCCAGCAGCCTGTTGGCGATGACGGCCCGCTGGATCTGGTTGGTGCCCTCGTAGATCTGGGTGAGCTTGGCCTCTCGCATGAACCGCTCGACGGGAAAGTCCGGCGTGTAGCCGTAACCACCCAGCAGCTGCACGGCGTCGGTCGTCACCGACATGGCGACGTCGGAGGCGAAGCATTTTGCCATGGCTCCAATCATGGAGAGCTGGCCGTCCGGGTCGTCCTCGTCCACCAGCGCGCACGCCTTGTAGACCAGCCCACGCGCCGCCTCCACCTTCATCGCCATGTCCGCCACCATGAACCGGAGCGCCTGGTGCTCGGCGATCGGCCTGCCGAACTGGCGTCGCTCGTGGAGGTAGGCCATCGCCTGGTCGAGGGCTCCCTGGGCGATGCCGATCGCCTGCGCGCCGATGTTGGGTCTGCTGCGGTCCAGCGTTGCCATGGCGATGTAGAAGCCCTCGCCCTCCTGGCCGACCCGGTTGGCCGCCGGCACCTGGACGCCGTCGAGCACGACCTCACCGGTCGGGCTCCCCCGCATCCCCATCTTCTCCTCGAGCTTGGCCACCTCGAGACCGTGCTCACGCTCCACCACGAAGCAGGAGATGCCACGGTGACCGGCGTCGGGGTCGGTCTTGGCGAAGACGATGTAGATGTCGGAGATACCGGCGTTGGTGACCCAGTACTTCGTTCCCGTGATCACGTAGACGTCGCCGTCGAGTATGGCGCGGGTTCGCATGGAGGCGACGTCGGACCCGGCGTCCGGCTCTGACAGGCAGTAGCTCGCCTGCGAGCGACCCGACGCCACCCGAGGAAGGTAGCGGTCCTGCAGCTCGTGGGAGCCCCACCGCATGATCGGGATCATGCCCAGTCTCGAGATGAGGATGGTCAAGCTCGTCGACGCGCAGGCCCGAGCCAGCTCTTCGATCATGATGGCCTGGGTCACGTGGTCGGCGCCGCTGCCTCCGTGCTCGACCGGGAGCCCGAGGGCAGGCAGCCCCATGCCGACACAGTCTTCGAAGTTCTCCCACGAGAAGACCCCGTGACGGTCGACGTCGGTCGCCCGCTTGGCGATCTTGTCCTCACAGAACCGGCGCAGGGCGGCCCGGAACTCCTGTTGGGTCGCCGAGGGTGTGATGGGCTGCACGCCCCCGATTCTCCCACCTGCGCCGCCCGCTTCGGCGGGCATGCCGGACGTCAGCGGTCGACGAGCCGCCGGCTGGCCTCACGGGCGGCCGCAGCGGGCTCGACGTCGATGAGGCTCCGCCAGTCGTTCAGCCGTGAGGTGATCTGCGCCGGCGCCAGCCGCAGCGTGGCGTCGGGCACCCGGTCGCTGATCGCCCGCTGGGTCCAGTAGTCGTGGGCCGCGCCCTGAAAGAGCACACGCCGGTAGGTGACGAGATCGTCGGGCGCCCCACCCAGAAATCCCCACGCGGCGAAGGCGACCTCCCAGTCGTGGATCACCGGCGCCCGGTCGAACAGGCTCGCCCGCCGGAGCGCCACCCCGAGGCAGCCCGCCACCGCGTCCTCGAACGTCTCCCCCTCGGTCAGCGCCAGCCGATCGGCGAAGCGCTGAGCGAGGGTAAGGGCGTACCCCTGGTCGGGCCCGGGGGTGCCCATCCCAGGTCCCGATGGGCGGATCCCCCCGCGGATCTCGGCGGGACGGTCCGGCTTCCACCGCCGGGGCGCGGGCAGACGGAGAACCGGTCGGATCCGGTCCTCGGGCGTGATGGGCACGTACTCAGGTTGGGTCATGCGGGCTCGCTCGCCTCGGGCTCGAGAGCGCCCGAGGCTATCTGTCTGAGCCGGCCTCCCGGGCCGGCTCGGCGGACTGGTGGAGCAGACCGTAGACGATCGAGTCCACCAGGGCCTGCCAGCTGGCCTCGATGATGTTCTCCGACACACCGATCGTGGACCACGTCCGCTCGCCGTCGGTGCTGTCGATGAGCACCCGGGTGACCGCCCCGGTCGCCTGCGAGCCCTCGAGGACCCTGACCCGGTAGTCGGTCAGGTGCAGCTGGGCCACCCCAGGCAGGCGGGGGCCGATCGCCGAGCGCAGGGCGGCGTCGAGCGCGTGGACGGGCCCGTTCCCCTCGGCGGTGGCGACGATCCGCTCGCCGGCGACGTGGACCTTGACGGTGGCCTCGGTCGTGAGGCCCTCGAAGCTCGACGGCCCGAGCTCGACCCCCTCGCCCCCTCCGGGCGCGGCGCCGGCGCTCCCTCGCGGACCCAACTGGTCGACCCGGTGCTCGCTGATGACGCGGAACGACTCCACTCCGAAGAAGGACTGCTCCCATCCCGTGGCCTGCCGCATGAGCAGCTCGAGCGAGCCGTCGGCCGCCTCGAAGTGATAGCCCTGATGCTCCAGGCGCTTGAGCGTGTCGAGGACGTCACCGAGGGCGACATCGTCGAGATCGAGCCCGAGCTCGCCCGCCTTGATGGTGAGCGTGGAACGCCCCGCCAGCTCGCTGACGACGAACCGGCTGCCGTTCCCGACCGCGTCGGGCGGTACGTGCTCGTAGGCGTCGGACCGCCGGGCGATGGCGCTGACGTGCAGGCCGGCCTTGTGGGCGAACGCCGAGGCTCCGACGTAGGGCTGCTGTGGGTTGGGCGTGATGTTGACCAGCTCGGCGATGTGGTGCGACGCGGCGGTCAGGCGTTCGAGGCAGTCGGGCGCGATCGTCCGCACGCCCATCTTGAGCGAGAGGTTGGGAACGACGGAACTGAGGTCGGCGTTGCCCACCCGCTCGCCGTAGCCGTTGATGCAGCCCTGGACCTGGGTGGCCCCGGCTCGCACCGCCACCAGTGAGTTGGCGACGGCGCAGGCGCCGTCGTTATGGAAGTGGACGCCTATCCGAGCCGACGTGCGTGCAGCGACGTCGGCCACCACTCGCTCGACGTAGTCCGGCAGGCTGCCGCCGTTGGTGTCGCAGAGAACGAGGACCTCCGCTCCCGCCTCCTGGGCCGCCTCAATCACGCCCAGGCTGAACCCTGGATCGGCCCGGTAGCCGTCGAAGAAGTGCTCGGCGTCCAGGAAGACCCGCAGACCCGCCTCCCGGAGGAGCCGCACGGAGTCGGCCGCCATGGCGATGCCCTCGTCGAGGGACGTCCGCAGCGCCTCGGTCACGTGGTAGTCCCACGCCTTGGCCACGATGCAGACCACCGACGTCCCCGCCTCCGCCAAGTGGCGTAGGGCGGCGTCGGTGTCAGCCCGCCCGCCCGGACGCCGGGTCGAGCCGAACGCCACCAGCGTGCTCGTGCCGAGCCCCAGCTCGTCGGGCGCCCGGCGAAAGAACTCCTCGTCCTTCGGGTTCGCACCAGGGTAGCCACCCTCGATGTAGTGGACACCCAGGTGGTCCAGCTGCTGGGCGACGCGGAGCTTGTCGTCGACGCTCAGCGACAGGCCCTCCTGCTGGCTGCCGTCCCGCAGCGTGGTGTCGTAGATGTCGACTGCCGCGGGCGGGCTGGCGTGACGCTCAACCGACATAATCCAACCAATCCTTGTACCGGTCGATCTCGCCTCTCACGGTGGCGAAATAGGTCTCCTGAATGCTCCGAGTCATCGCCCCGGGACGTCCGTCGCCCACGAGCCGATCGTCGACCGAGGCGATCGGGACCACCTCGGCCGCCGTCCCGGTGAGAAACGCTTCCTCGGCGGTGTACAGGTCGCTGCGGTGGAGCGTGCTCACGCCGACCTCGTAGCCGAGGTCGCGGGCGATGGTCACCACCGAGGCCTGGGTGATCCCCTCCAGGGCGCCGTCACTGGGCGGGGGCGTGAGGATGCGACCGCCCTTGACCACGAAGATGTTCTCCCCCGAGCACTCGCTGACATGACCTCGCGGCGAGAGCATCACCGCCTCGTCGTAGCCGGCCTTGAGCGCCTCCACTTTGGCCATGGACGAGTTGATGTACATCCCCGTCGCCTTCACCGCTGTGGGGATGGCATTGGGATCGTGTCGGAGCCACGTGCTGATCTTGACGCGCACCCCCGAGGCGACACCTTCGTCGCCCAGGTAGCTGCCCCAGGGCCACACGGCGATGGCCACGTTGACGGCGCACGGCAACGGGTTGAGCCCCATCTCACCGTAGCCGAGGTAGGCGATGGGACGGATGTAGCAGGACTCGAGGCCGTTGACCTGCACGGTCTGCTTGGTGGCGGCGACCAGCTCTTGGTGGCTGTAAGGGATGTCGATGAGAAAGACCTTGGCCGAGCCCAGCAGCCGGGTGATGTGATCGCCCAGACGGAACACGGCCGGTCCCCTCGGCGTGGCGTAGGCGCGGATGCCCTCGAAGACACCCGACCCGTAGTGCAGGCTGTGGGTCAGGATGTGGGTGGTCGCCCGGTCCCAGTCGACGAGCTCGCCGTCCATCCAGATCTTCTCGCTTGCGGTGATCGGCATTGCGCTACACCCTCTCTGCGATGGCATCGCCGATCTCGGCGGTGGTGCCCATCGTCGCTCCGGTGGCGGCGGACTCCTCCAGGTGGTCGGACACCGCCTTGGTGACACGGGCGGCGGCGTCGGCCTCGCCCAGGTGATCGAGCATCATCGCCGCCGACCGGATGGCTGCCAGCGGGTTCGCCCGACCCGTGCCTGCGATGTCGTGGGCGGCGCCGTGCACAGGCTCGAACAACGACGGGCCGGTCCGCGCCGGGTTGAGGTTGGCCGAAGCGGCCAATCCGATCCCACCTGCCACGGCGCCGGCGAGGTCGGTCAAGATGTCGCCGAACAGGTTGTCGGTGACGATCACGTCGTAGCGATGCGGGTTCTCCACCAGGTAGATGCAGGCGGCGTCGACGTGGTTGTAGGCGGTCTCCACTCCCGAATACTCGGCCGCCACCTCGTCGAAGGTGCGCTGCCACAGGTCGCCTGCGAACGTGAGCACGTTGGTCTTGTGCACGAGGGTCACATGGTGGCGGGAGCGGCGCTGGGCCAGGTCGAAGGCGAAGCGCACGCAGCGCTCGGCGCCGAAGCGCGTGTTGACCGAGCCCTGGGTCGCCACCTCCAATGGTCCGCCGCGACGGAGGAAACCGCCTTCGCCGGCGTAGGTCCCTTCGGTGTTCTCCCGGGCGACGACGACGTCGAATGGCGTCGGACGCGTCCCCGGGAGGCTGGTGAAAGGCCGCAGGTTGACGTACAGGTCGAGCTCGAAGCGCATGCGCAGCAGCAGTCCGCGCTCCAGTGCGCCGGGCGGAACGTCGCGGCTCCCCACCGGGGGCCCGACGGCCCCGAGCAGGATGGCGTCCAAGCCCCGCAGCTCGGCCAGGACACTGTCAGGCAGAGCCTCCCCGGTGCGCAGGTACCGTGCCGCGCCGAGGTCGTAGTCGACGGTGTCCAGGCGGACACCGACGGCGGACACGACCTTCATGGCCTCGGCCACCACCTCCGGCCCGATGCCGTCGCCTCCGATGAGGCCCACGTTGTGAGGGGTCAAGAGCGCTCCCCGAGAAATGAAAAACCGCCCACTGCGTGGACGGTCGAGGAGGCACACACCGGGTGGTGTGCGCCTACGGAATGATCGATACCTGGGTGGCGGTCACAGCGAAGCAAGTGTCGCCCAGCGACGATCGCCCGTCAACCCGATCCCGGTCGCAAGGACGTTCGGCGCGTGGGCCACCAGCGACCAGCGGGCCTATAGCCTCGGCCGGGTGAGCGAGACCCACCTCTCCCCCGAGACCTACGACCGGCTCCAGGCCGAGCTCGACGACCTGACGAGCCGGGGGCGGGTCGAGATCGCCCAGGCCATCGAGGCGGCCCGGGCCCTCGGAGACTTGTCGGAGAACGCCGACTACCACGCCGCCAAGGACAGTCAGGGAAAGATGGAGACCCGGATCCGCCAGCTCCAGGCCCTCCTGGGGTCGGCCGTCATCGTCGAGGGTGGCAATGACGAGGGGATCGTCAGCGCCGGCACCGTGGTGTCCCTGCGCTACGAGGGCGACGAACAACTCGAGCGCTACCTGGTGGGGTCCATCGAGGAACGCCGCGACGACGTGTCGGTCGTCTCACCGGGCTCGCCTCTCGGACAGGCCCTGATGGGCCACCGTCCGGGCGACACCGTGGAGTACGAGGCACCGGGCGGCACGCTCAAGGTCGTCATCGTCGAGGTCGGCGCCTAGGTGAACGGAGACGTCGACCCACCGCCGTTGCCGCCCGGCAGGCCGCTCAGGCTGCCGGGCCGAGGTACCACGTTCGTCCGAGAGATGGCCGGCCCCCCGGGCGCGCCGACCGTCATCCTCCTCCACGGCTGGACCGTGACCGCCGACCTGAACTGGTTTCCGAGCTACTTCCCACTGGCGCGGCAGTTCCGAGTGCTCGCCCTGGACCAGCGGGGCCACGGCCGCGGTCTGCGGTCGTGGCGTCCGTTTCGCCTGGAAGACTGCGCTGACGACGTGGCCGCCCTCGCCCGGGCCATGGACACCGACCGGGCCATCATCGTCGGCTACTCGATGGGCGGCCCCGTAGCGCAGCTGGTCTGGCGTCGTCATCCGGAGGTGGTGCAGGGGCTCGTGCTGTGCGCGACCAGCGCCCGGTTCGTGAGTGACCCGGGCGAGCGCCTGCTGTTCGCCAGTCTGTTGGGGCTGTCGGTGGCCGCCCGCCTGACGCCGAGCGTCGTGTCGCGTCAGGTCACGGCCTCGGTCACCCGGCGGCGCCTCGACGGCACGAGTCTCAGCTGGGCGGTCGACGAGCTCGATCGCAACGATCCCGCCGCCATGCTCCAGGCCGGCGCGGCCATCGGCAGCTACGACGCCCGCAGCTGGATCGGCGGGATCGACGTGCCCACGGCGGTCGTCGTCACCACCCAGGACCGCGTCGTCGATCCCCGGCACCAGGTCTCCATGGCCCGCGCAATCATGGGAGCGAGCATGCATCCGGTAGCCGGCGATCACCCCGTCTGCGTCGCCCAGCCGGGGATCTTCGTGCCCACTCTCGTCGAGGCGTGTGACCAGGTAGCCCGTCGGGCCGGACAGCCGGCGGCCACTCCGTAGCCTGCCGCGGAGGCCGGCCAGCACAGCGCTCCGCCGCCCACCCGTGCTACCCCATTTCGGTCATTTTGGGTGGCCCTGGGGGAGGATCACGCCGGCGGAGCGGCGAATCCCACGTGTCGTGCACGGCAGCCGAACGGCGTACGAGCCGCGTCGCGGGACGGCTGGGATCCGGCCGGTCGCCTGTCGCTCGTGAGCGACCCCGCCCTCAGGACCGTGGAGCACGTCGGTGACGGCTTCTCCCGCCGCGCCAGCAGCCGATCCCTCGTCCTGGCCGAGTCCCTGGAGTGGGCGCTCGAGTCACGCTCCCGGTCGATGCGCGTGCTGGCCCGGACGACGCTCACGGTCGATGCGTGGGCGGTGGCGGTGCGGGGGCCCGTCGGACCGGCGCGACCACGGGCGCGTTGGACGCCTCGGCGGGTCACCGCGGCCTCGCTGCAGACCTCCCCACCCGTCGCCGATGACTGCGGGACGGCCGCTTGGGGCATGTCCGACGTGCTCCGGCTGGCGCCCTTGCGGGCGCTGGTCGGATGCGCCCTGGCCCTCGTGGTTCTGGGGTCGCTGGCGGCCATCAACCGCTTTCCCGTGGGCTCGCCGGTGGCGTACGCCGGCCGCCTGGCGCCGACGCATGTCGTCGTGGTCGACCCGCCGGCGCCCCCGCCCACGATCGCACCGCCGACCACCGCCGCCGCCGTGGCGACGGCGGCCATACCGTCGACGACCTCGCCCGTGCTGCTTCCCAAGCCCAAGCCCAAGCCCCCCGTGTTCTCCCTCTCGGGGACGTCCGGGGGTGTGTGGGCCGCGCTGCGTCAGTGCGAGTCGGGCGGCAACTACCAGGAGAACACCGGCAACGGCTTCTACGGCGCCTACCAGTTCACGGAGTCGACGTGGACGGGACTGGGTTACCCCGGTCGGCCCGATCTCGAGCCGCCGGCGATGCAGGACCAGGGGGCGCAGCGGCTTCAGGCCCGCAGCGGCTGGGGGCAGTGGCCGGCGTGCAGTCGCAAGCTCGGGCTCTCCTGAGTCTCGGCCGCCTCGCCCGCCCTCAGGTAGACGCTGCCCAGCCGGCGGCCCGCTCCACCTGGCGGGCGGCGTCGACCACGGCCGTCCCGTAGCGCCGTCCGGGTGCCCTGGACGTGCGCTCGACGGGGCCGGACACCGACACCGCGGCCACGACCCGATCGCCCCGCCGGACCGGCGCGCTGACCGACGCCACCCCCTTCTCCCGCTCCTCCACGCTCTCGACCCAGCCTCGCCGCTTCGCGCGGGTATCACCTCGCAGGACCGCGCCGGCCGAGCCCCGGTCCATGGGCAGGGACGCGCCGACGGCGACGATCGTGCGCAGGCTGTGGGGCGACTCCAGCGAGGCGACGCACAGCCGCACGTCACCGGCGGGCACGTACAACTGCACGCTCTCACCCGTCCGATCCCGCAGCGCCTCGAGGGCGGGCCGGGCGGTGACCGCCAGCGGCGGCCCGGCCAGGGCGGCGGAGCCCAGATCGGTGAGACGGCGCCCGAGACAGAAGCGACCGTCGACGTCGCGCTCCACCAGCCCGTGCCGACCCAGGGCCTGCGCCAGCCGGTGCGCCGTGGCCCGGTTCAAGCCCGTGAGCTCGACCAGCTGGCCGAGGGTCGCGGGCCCGCGTTCGAGGGCGGCCAGGATGGCCACCGCCTTGTCGAGGACGCCGACGCCGCTTACACTCTCTTCCATATAGCGAGAAGAGTATCTCAAGACCTGAGATGGGAGAACTCGTGGCCAAGACGATGAGCGAGAAGGTCTGGGACCGCCACGTGGTCCACTCGGCGCCCGGAGAGCCGGACCTGCTGTACGTCGACCTCCATCTCGTGCACGAGGTGACGTCGCCACAGGCCTTCGACGGGCTGCGACTGGCGGGGCGCAGCGTGCGTCGTCCGGACCTGACCCTGGCGACGGCTGATCACAACGTCCCCACCCTCGACATCGACCGTCCCGTCGCCGACCCGATCTCCGCCCGCCAGCTCGAGGTGCTGACGGCCAACTGCGCGGAGTTCGGGATCCGGCTGTATCCCATGGGCCATGACGACCAGGGCATCGTCCACGTCATCGGCCCTGAGCAGGGCATCACCCAGCCGGGCATGACGATCGTCTGCGGCGACAGCCACACATCCACGCACGGCGCCTTCGGCGCCCTCGCCTTCGGCATCGGGACCAGCGAAGTCGAGCACGTGCTGGCCACACAGACGCTCCCCCAGCCCCGTCCGGGCACCATGGCCGTACGGGTGGGTGGTCGACTGCCGGCCGGCGTCGTCGCCAAGGACGTCATCCTCGGCATCATCGGCCGCATCGGCACCGGCGGTGGCATCGGCCACGTCATCGAGTACCAGGGCTCGGCCATCCGCTCGCTGTCGATGGAGGGGCGCATGACCGTGTGCAACATGAGCATCGAGGCCGGAGCCCGGGCGGGCATGATCGCGCCGGACGACACGACCTTCGCCTACCTCGAGGGGCGCCGCCACGCGCCGCACGGACGGGACTGGGAGTCCGCCCTCGACGACTGGCGCGGACTGACCAGCGACCCCGATGCGAGCTTCGACCGGGTCGTCGACATCGACGCCGCCGCCCTCATGCCCCACGTCTCGTGGGGCACCAACCCGTCCCACGTGACGGCCATCGACGGCGCCGTACCCGATCCCGACAGCTTCGCCGGCCCGGCGGAGCGGGAGTCGGCGACGCGCGCCCTCGGCTACATGGGCCTCTCGGCGGGCACGCCGATGAGAGACATCGCGGTCGACACCGTGTTCATCGGGTCGTGCACCAACGCCCGTCTGGAGGACCTGCGCGCCGCCGCGTCCGTGGTGGACGGCCGACGGGTCCGGTCGGGGCTGCGCGCCCTGGTCGTTCCGGGCTCAAGGCGGGTCAAGGCCGACGCCGAGGCCGAGGGGCTCGACCGGGTCTTCTCGGCGGCCGGCTTCGAGTGGCGCGAGGCCGGCTGCTCGATGTGCCTGGCCATGAACCCCGACAAGCTCAGCCCGGGCGAGCGCTGCGCGTCCACGTCCAACCGCAACTTCGAGGGTCGCCAGGGCAGGGGCGGCCGCACCCACCTGGTGTCCCCCGCCGTGGCCGCCGCCACGGCGGTGGCCGGTCACTTCGCCACGCCCGACGACCTCGGCTGAGGCGGCGGCGCGAGAGCAATCAGTGACGAGAGAGGAGCAAGCCATGGAACCGGTACGCGTCATCACCGGCACCGCCGTCCCGTTGGCCCGGACCGACGTCGACACCGACCAGATCATCCCCAGCGACTGGTTGAAGCGGGTCGAACGCACGGGCTTCGGCGCCGGTCTGTTCTCCGAATGGCGCGACGACCGCGACTTCGTGCTCAACAGGCCCGAGCATGCCGAGGCCACGATCCTGGTGGCCGGGGCCAACTTCGGCACGGGCTCCTCCCGCGAGCACGCCGTGTGGGCATTGCAGGACTACGGGTTCCGGGCCGTGGTGTCCCCGCGGTTCGCCGACATCTTCCGCAACAACTGCACCAAGGGCGGGCTGGTCCCGGTTGAGGTCGAGCCCGACGCCGGGCAGGCGCTGCTCGACGCTGTCGCCGCCGACCCCGACGTCGAGATCACGGTCGATGTCGAGCGGCGAACAGTATCGGCCCCGGCCGCCGGCATCGAGGCACCGTTCTCCCTCGACGAGTTCACGCGCGACCGGCTGCTGGCCGGGCTCGATGACATCGGCCTCACCTTGCGCCACGGCGATGCCATCGCCGCCTACGAGGCCGGACGCCCGGCCTGGCTGCCGCAGACGACGGCCTGACGCGCCGCCGCGGAGCGGTTCGTTAACGCGAGGGCTGCGCCGGCGTCGGAGTCGACGAGCCGCCGGTGTTGGTGGTGGGCGCCTGGAGCACCGTCACGTTGCCGACCCGCCAGCCGCCGCCGGTCTTGTTCATGCTCAGGACGATGCGCAGCTCGTCGGCCTGTGGGGCGTTGAAGTTCCGGTTGAGGATCGTCTGGTCGACCACCGCGTACACGCTGGCAGTGGTGTTGGCGGCGGACTGGACGTAGATCGAGCTGATCTCCCCGCGGCTCTGGGCCTGGTTGGCTTCCAGCTGCTGGCGGATCTGGGGACCGAAGAACTGCTGGGCCTGCTTGGCGAAGTCGCCCGTGGCGTACGAGGTGATCCGGCGGAAGTCGGCGTTGACCGTCCGGGAGTCGAAGTTGGTTAGGGCGATCAGGAAGTTCTGCGCCGTTCCCTGGGCGGCCGACCGGTTGGCGGCCTGGACGCGCAGGCCGTTCCACCAGATGCCGAACAGCGCGGCGAGCGCAATGCCAGTCCCGGCCATGACCGCGAGCACACCCACCAGCCAGCGGGGAATGCCGGTGGCCTGCCGGCGGCCGCGGTCGACGCCCTCGGGGACCACGACGTAGGGCTCGGTGCGGGCGTCGGCCGTTGTGTCCGTCCGGGGTTCGGTGCCGGTGCTGACGCCGACGCCCGTCGTGACAGCTGGGCCGTTCGCCGGGCCTTCGTGCGTGTCGGTCGGGCTGTCGCCCCACTGGGTCTGGTCCTCGAGGTCCCGCGCCTGCCGGGATGCCCGAAAGCCCCCGACGGTCCGCACGCCTCGTACGCCTCGTTCGCTCATGCAGCCCTCCGCAAGGATTGTTCGCCACCCGGCCGGCGGAGTCCTGCGACCCGGCGGCCCCCCGCCCCCCTCGTCAGGCCTCCCGGCGGTGGCGTCTGCTGGCCAGCCCGAGCCCTGTGACCAGGAACAACGCCATCAGTGAGGGAATCAGGATGGCCACGCCCTGAGGCCCTGCGGGCGCCGGGCGGGCGGGCCTCGTGTACGACGCCGGTATGGCGTTGGGGTCGCCCGTCTCGTTGCCCCGTACGCGGGACTCGCTGGCCGGCGGCGGGATGACGGGGCTGCCTCCGGTGGGCTGGAAGCCCGGCTGGATGGCGGGACCGGGGCCGTTGCCAAACTCCGTCTCGCAGCCGGGCCCCGGCTTGATCGGCGGCAGCTCATGGTGGGGGTTGTAGGAGATGGCCGGGGGCTGGGCCGGGGGGAGAATGAGATAGGTACGCAGCCAGTTCTGCGGGTGATCGGGGTCGCCGGGGTACAGGCCCTTGGTGGTCCCGAGGGGCGTTATGGCGTCAACGGGGCCGAAGAACTCCTGATTGGTGGCTAGCGCCGTATTGAGGTTGCTCAGGTTGATCGGCTCGGCGGTGTTGGCCGTGATGCGGCCGAAGTCGTGGAACAGACAGGCCAGGTTGGGCTCGTTGTCGTGGATCAGGCCACCCAGGGTCTGGCCCAGGCGGATGCCGTTGGCGAACAGGTGGATGGTGTCGTAGCGGTGGTCGGCCAGGACCTGGCTCAGCACGACGGTGTTGGCGATGGCCTGCTGGAGCTGTGGCGCGTCGTTGCCCACCGCGTTGAGGATCGGGGGCGAGTTGGCCAGCAGCGCCTGGAACTGGGACTGGTACTGGAGGAACTCCTGTGAGAAGGCCAGGTTGGCCTGGGTCAGCGTGCGCAGGTCCTGCCCGCGCCCTGCCAGGGTGACGGCCAGCTCGTGCACCGCGGTGGTGAGGTCCTGCTTGGGGATGGCGTTGAAGAGGTTGTCGACGACGTTGATGACGTCACCCACGTTGGGAGGCGTCCCGACCGTGGCTACCGGTACGGTCGCCCCGCTGGCCAGCGCTGGAGCGGTGCCACCGTGCTGGGGTTGGAAGTCGACGGACTGCTCGCCCAGCGGGTTGGCCCGGATCACGCTCGCCGCCACGTCGCCGGGCAGGGTCTTCCCCGGGTCCAGGGACACCGCGACCGTCACCGACCGATGGTCGGGGTTGAGCTTCACCGAGGAGACCGTTCCCACCGTGACCCCGTTGCTCGTGGCGGTCAGGCCCTTGATGAGCCCGGCCGTGTCGGGCAGCACCGTCCTCACCGTCGTCCTGGTCGCGAACGGATCGCGCAGCAGGGTGAACACGCCGTAGGCCGTGAGCCCCAGGGAGACGGTCAGGAAGGCGACGAGGTTGAGGAGGACGCGCCGGGAGGTCATGACTGAGGAGGTCCTGGGACGTTGTGACACGAAGCCGCGGGATCGTTGGGCTGCTCGCCGCCGCCGGGGACGCCGCACACGATCAGGTCGTTGAGTATCTGGCCGAAGTCGTTCTTGATGCCCCCGGACACGTTGATGTTGTGCTGTGAGATGTAGATGAGCAGCTGGCCCAGGTCGTTCTGACGGTTGTTGATGGCCCCCGTCAACGAGCTCAGGGCGGTGAACTGGCGGTTGATCTGCGGCATGTAGGTGTTGAGGATGCCGAGGCTCTGCACCGACAGGTTGCTGAGCGAGGACAGCAGATCGGCGAAGCGGTTGGCCTGGTCGTTGAGCACGTGGGTGGTCTGGGCGAGGTTGGCGATGGCGTCGACCTGGGACTGCGCCGCCGGGGCCTCGATCGAGGCGAACTGGTCGAGGTTGTTCACGAGGGTCTGGATGGTCTGGGTCTGGCCTGCGTAGCCGGCGGTGACGTTGTTCAGGTCGTCGATGAGCCGGTGCACGGTCGGGCCCTGCCCGCCGAATCCCTCCGCCCCCTCGTGCATCAGCGTGGCGATCTGATTGGCGGACAGGCCGGCGAAGACGTCGGTCCCCGACTTGATCAGCTGCTCGAGGCCGGGCACGTCCTGGGTCTTGGTGATCGTGGCCCCGTTGGTCAGCAGAGGCGCGTTGGCATCCCTGGTGTTGGGCACCAGCTGGACGATGTTCTGACCGAGCAGCGTGTCCTGGGTGATCTCGGCCGTCACGTCGGCGGGCACCTTCGCCGACCGGTTGATCGTGAGCCCCAAGCGGGCCTGGCCTCCGTCGACGGTGGTGGACGAGACACTGCCGATGATCACGTCGGACATCTCGACTGGCGTCCCGCTGGTGGTGGCCTCGATGTCGGGGAAGGTGGCGCTGGCGCTCAGCGTGTCCGACCCGCCCGACCCGCAGCTGCTGAGCCCCGCCGCCAGCGCCAGGGCGACGACGCCCACGGCCACCCGGCCCCACTTCTGTGACACGGTCAACGACAGCAGACGTCCCATCACAATCCCCCCAAGAGGCCACCACTGCTGTTCGGCGCGCTCTGGCGATTGGGCATCGGCGGCAGCGTCGGCACGGTGAGTGAGGGTGTGGTGGAGGGCGGCGCCGGCGTGCTCGGGCTGGTCGCCGGCGGGTTGTTGGGCGGTGGGCCCTGCGAGGCCTGGGCCCGCTGCGCTGGAGTCAAGCCGGGGATGGCGTTCATTCCCGCGCCGAACAGCGCCGCCGGCGAGCAACCAGGGCCGGACTGCTGGTTGAGGATGCAGGGCACGGCGTTGAGGATCGGATCGAAGTAGTGCGTGCCGACCTGACTGCAATTGTCCAGCGTCGGGTTCCGCATGCCCTTCGCTTCCAGTCGTCGGCAAACGCTCGAGAGGCGGTCGCGAATGCGGGACTCGATCAGCGACGACGTCGTGTTGGGGTCGCCCTGGAGGTTCTCCACCAACCAGTTGTGCTGAGGGTCGTAGGCGCGGTGGGCGCCGTCGAAGAGGTTGACCGAGGCCGCGTTGGCTTCGTCGAGCGACGCCAGGTTGCGGTCGAGGGTACGGGAGGCGGTCGTGAGGACGCCGAGGTCGTCCTGCAGGCCCGCCAGGTTGGGCGAGAGGAGGTCGGCGACCGAGGCGCTGGCGTTGTTGAGCTGGGTGAT
Source organism: Acidimicrobiales bacterium (assembly GCA_051985455.1). Classification (GTDB taxonomy): domain Bacteria; phylum Actinomycetota; class Acidimicrobiia; order Acidimicrobiales; family AC-9; genus AC-9. The sequence continues at coordinate 15,619 of JBPYEI010000032.1, read as the reverse complement.
CGTGTCGCCCAAGGTCTGGCCGCCGTTCTGGATGAGGACGGCCGAGACCGTGTTGTAGTCCTGGATCAGCTGGGTGATCGTCTGCGTCCTCGTGTCCAGGGCGCCGGTCAGCTGAGCGAGCGCGCCGTTGAGCTGGCCCAGGTCGTTGCCCTTCTCGGCCAGCAGCTGGAGCGTGCCGGCGGCGTTGTGGAGCAGGTCGTTGAGCTTCTGGCCGTTGCCAGCCAGCACCTGGGCCAGGTTGGTCACCAGGTCGGCGGCACCCTGCGGGTTGATGGCGCCCAGGTACCTCTTCAGGCCGGCCAGGACCTCGTCGCTGGAGACGGGGACCGTCGTCCGGGACAGCGGTACGACCGAGCCGTCGGTCAGCTGCGGGCCTCCCGTGTACGACGGCGAGAACTGGACGTACCGCTCACCCAGCAGCGACTGGCCCACGACGGCGGCATCGGCACCGGAGGGGATGGGGTACTTGTTGTTGACCCGCATGGTGACGAGGACGTGGTCGGCCTGGTTGTCGACCCGCGTCACCGTGCCCACGTTGACGCCGAGCACCGTGACCGGCGAGCTCGGGTACAGGTCGATGCCGTTGGAGAACTCCGCCTTCACGATGTAGCTGGAGCTGCCGCCCGACGTGCAGGCGCTGAGCGACACCGCCAGCACGGTCAGAACGGCGACGACGAGGAAGCCCCCCAGCGAGACGGCCGCTCCGCGGTGGCGGCGGCGTACGAGCAGCGGGCGAGGCCGCATCAGTGACCTCCCAGCAGGGGCCCGACGACGTCCTGGAGCGACTGGGCGGTGGCGCTCGGTCCGCTGGTCGACGCGCCACCCGCGGCGGGAATGCCGCCGCCCGACGGCGGAGCCGGCGCGCCGCCCGACGACGGCGACGACGATGACGACGGGAACGGCCCGCCCGCCGGCACCGGACCCGTCGCGGGCTGCGGTGTGCAATTGAACGTGCCGTGGGGGTGCTCGGCCGGGTCGGGGCCGAGGATGGCCGTCAGGGCCTGGTCGAAGTCGCCACACGAGCCGAAGACGGCGTCCTCGCCTGCCGGACCGGGAAGCTGGAGGAAGGTGTTGGCCCAGCTGGGGTTGGGGGCGTTGTTGGGTCCGGAGACACCGATGGAGCTGTAGGCCTGAACCGTGTCGCCCAGGTCGGCCACCGCCTCGGCCAGGTCGTCCTGATGGCGGCCGACGATGCCGAGGTCGGTGTGGAGCTCGGCCAGGATGGCGTCGAGCTTGCCCCGGTTGGCCCCGACCAGGGCCGAGGTCTGGATCGCCATCTGCTCGCTCTGGTTGAGAAGGTTGGAGAGCGCGTCCTTACGCTGGGCCAGGCCGTTGACGACGAGGCCCAGGTTGTCGACGATCGACACCAGCTGCTGGTCGCGGTTGGCCAGCGTGCTCGTCACCGTCTTGGCCGAGTCGATGAGGTTGCTGACCGTGCCCGAACGCTGGTTGACCGTGCCGAGGAAGGCGTTCAGTCCGTCGGCGATCGTGGATACCTCTGCCTGCTTGCCCTGGGTCACCGCGGCCAGGTCCTCGATCAGCTTGTTGAGCGAGGTGGCGTCGCTCTGCTCGAGGACGGGAGCCGACTCGTTCTGCAGGTCGAGCAGCTCGGTCGGCGTCGACGTCTTGGTGATCCGGCCACCCGAGCCCATCAGGTGGGACCAGTCGTGTCCGGTGTTGATGCGGATGTCCTTCTTGCCTAGCAGGGTCTCGACGTAGACGTCGGCGGTGGAGTCGACCGGGATTTGCACACCGTGGTTGATCTGCATACCGACGTCGGCCCTGGCGCCGTCCAGCTTCACCAAGCTCACCTGGCCGACGACGACCCCCGCCAACAGGACGCTGTCGCCCGATTGCATGCCTGCGGTGTCGGCGAAGCTGGCGGTGACCGGGTAGCGGTTCTTCACGATGTTCGAGTTGAGGCCGATGGCGCCCACGGTCACGGCCAGGATCACGACGATGGCGATCGCCCCGATGATCTTGGGGTTGCGCTCGGTGAAGGACTTCGGGCCGCCGCTGCGCAGGCTTGGTCCCGAGAAGTGGAGCTTGCGCCAGAAGGGCTCGCGCACGAACGCCATCAGCGGGCCCTCCCGAAGGCGGCGAAGCCGGTGATGCTCGACACGCTCGCCCGTTGCGCGGATGGAGGAGCCCCCGGTGCGGTTGGTGCGGGCAGTGCCCCACCCGAGCCGCTGGGCGACGATTGCAGCGGGTTCCCCGAGTTCGGCTGCGAGGGGTTCTGGTTGAGCGGCTGCTCGTAGGAGCAATCGGAGGGGGTGCCGGGGCCACCTTCGTTGGCCAGGCACCCGTAGATCACCCGCACCGCGAACCACTGGCCGTACGACGCGATGTTCGAGTAACCCTGCAGCCCCTCGGGCAGCGTGGCCAGGTCCTTCGCCAGGTCGGCGTGGTGCTGCGCCAGCACGTCGGAGATGCCCTGGAGGTTGTTGACCAGCTGGTCGACGTTGTCCCGGTTGTTCGAGAGCAGGTTCTTGAACTGCTCGGCCAGCTGCGAGAACTCGACGACGGCCGTGTCGAGATCGTTGTTGCGGGCGACCAGGCTCTGTGACAGCGCGTTCAGGTTGTTGACGAGCGCGTCGAGGTCACCGCTGCGCTGGGCCAGGGCGGTGAGCACGGTGTTGAAGTTGTCGATCACCGAACCGATCTGCTGGTTGAGACCGCCGAGGGTGTTGGAGACGGTGGACGTGTTGCCGAGCAGCTGGGTCACCTGATCCTGGTTCCCCTCCAGCGCGCCCACCATGGCCTGCACGAAGAGGTTGCCCTCCTGAGGGTTGATGGCGCGGATGAAGGGCCCGAGGGCGTTGAGGAAGGCGTCGATGTCGGCCGAGGAGACGGCCTGGTCGATCGGGATGGTCGAGCCCGACGACATGACCGGACCGCTGGAGCCCGGGTACACGTAGAGGTACTTCTCGCCGAGCACGTTGCGATAGCGGAGACCGACCTGGGTGCTCGACCGCAGCGGCACGCTCTTGTCGACGGTGAACGTCACCACGGCGTGACCGTGGTCGGTCGTGACGCCGCTGACCTGTCCCACCTTGACGCCCGCCACCTTGACGTCGTCCGTCGGAAAGAGCCCGGTGACGTCGGGCATGTCGGCCTTGTAGCTGACGCGGTGGGTGAAGAAGCTCAGGTTCCCGACCTCCTTGGCCAGGATGGCAAGGAGGACGATGCAGATCGCCGCGAACAGGCCGACCTTGAGGGCGACGCGAGCGAGCGAACCGCTCAGCATGCGTCTCATCGCCCCAGCACCCCGTTGATCACGCTGCCCACGTTGGCCCGCTGGGGAACCTGGGGCTGGCCCAAGGCGGACAGGGCCGAGGTGGCCATCTGGTCGGCGACCGTCGAGGCCGAGGGCGCCCCCGCCGAGCCGATCGAGGTGGCGCCCGACGCGCTGGTGCCGGGGGCGCAGTCGAACTGCGGGCCGAGCGCGGCTTGGAGGGGAGCCAGGCTCTGCTGGAGCTGGGGCGGCGCCCCGGCCGGGGCCACCAGCCCGCACACGAGCTTGTCGATGTCACTGAAGCTGGTGAAGGTCTGGAAGTAGGCGAACCGGCTCCCGTCGGCGAGCTGCTCGGAGCTGGCGCCCTTGGCGAACTTGAACGTGTAGCGGTACAAGCCGTGGATGAGGTCGGAGATGTCCGACTGGCGGGCCAGCAGCACTCGCATCACGTTGTCGCCCTGGCCGAGGAGGATGTTGATGTTGGGGCGGTAGGTCGACAGCAGCTGGGCCAAGTTGTCGGCCAGGGGCTTCAAGGTGGTGAGAAAGGCCTGGTAGGTCGCCTCGGCGTGGTTGAACACGGGCAGGCCCACGTTGTTGGCTGCGGCGATGGCGTTGAGGTTGGAGGCGGTGGGGGTGAAGGCGGCCTGGAAGCGGCTGAAGGCGTCCAGGGCGTTGGTCTGGGCGTTGATGGTGGTGGAGAACAGGTCGGCCAGCTGGGTGCCGGTGTCGATGCTCTGGGCAATGGTGGGACCCAGGTTCTCCGAGGCCTGGGTGAGCTCGGAGATGATGGTCTGCAGGTCGCCGGGGTCGATGGCGTTGAACAGCGGCACGGTAGCGTTGATGAAGTCCTGGACCTGGTCGGTGGTGGTGGCGCTGGAGATGTGTCCGCCGGGGCCGAGGAAGGGGCCGCTCTGGCCGTTGGGGAAGTCCAGGCTCATGATCTCCGAGCCGAACACCGACTGCGGCTCGAGGGTGGCGCTGGCATCGGCGGGGACCTTGAAGCCCCGGTTGACGGTGAAGCGCACCTGGACCTGGCGGTCGACCAGGGACCAGGACTTGATCTTGCCCACCTGCACCCCCCGGTAGTCGACCTCCGAGCCCGGATGCACGTTCTGGCCCAGGTGGGGAAAGGTGGCAGTGAGCGGATAGGCGGTGGAGAAGAAGTCATAGGCCCCGCCCACGGCCCGGTACACCACGGCCAGCGTGAGCACGGTGACCCCGATGGCGATGACGATGCGACGGGGTCGGGTCATGTGCATCAGCCGACGATCCTGGCCGTGCCCTGCCCCCCGAAGAAGATCAGCGAGCCGAGCAGGTTGAGCAGCACGATGACGATGATCGACAGGCGGATGGCCTTGCCCGCCGCCACGCCGACGCCCGCCGGTCCTCCCGTGGCGTAGTAGCCGTAGTAGCAGTGGATGAGCACCACGGCGACGACGAAGAAGAACGCCTTGACGAACGAGAAGAAGAGATCCTGGGACGGGAGGAACAGGTTGAAGTAGTGCTGGTAGACGCCTCCCGACAGCGTGAAGAACTTGGTGACGATGAGCTCGCTGGCGAGGTAGCTGGCGAAGAGAGCGGCCAGGTAGATCGGGATGAGCCCGATCAGGGCGGCCCACAGCCGTGTCGACACCAGGTACACGAAGCTGTCGACGCCCATGACCTCGAGGGCGTCGATCTCCTCTGACACGCGCATGGCGCCGAGCGACGCGGTGTAGCCGGCGCCGACCTGGGCGGCCATGGCGATGCCGGCCACGAGCGGCGTGATCTCGCGCGTGTTGGCGAGCGACGAGATGATGCCCGTGAAGGACTGGGCCCCGACCTGCTGGAGCCCCTTGAAGCCCTCCAGCCCGACCTCGGTGCCGGTGAAGAACGTGTTGGCGAACACGACAAAGAACATGCCGCCGCCGACGACGAGGGCTCCGGCGCCGATGGCGACGTCGGACACGAGCGACAGGATCTCGGACCGGTAGCGCAACCCCTCGGGCATGCCCCGCAGCACGCGGGCATAGAAGGCCAACTGGTCGTAGAGGCTCTCGGCGATGGTGCTGACGCTGCGAAGAGGTCGGCTCGCCGGACCAACGACGCGGTCGATGACAGGCGTCGCCACGTCAGATGCCCTTCTGCGGGACGAAGTTGAAGTAGATGACGGTTCCCACGAAGTTCACGAAGAACAGCAGGATGAAGGTGATCACGACCGACTGGTTGACGGCGTCGCCCACGCCCTTGGCCCCACCCTTGACGGTCATGCCCTTGTAGCAGGCGACCATCGCCGAGATGAAGCCGAAGGCGATCACCTTGACGACGGCAGTCTGCAGGTCGGCCAGCTGGCTCAGCTCGTTGAAGCCGCTGAAGAAGCTGCTCTGCGTGACGTGGAGCACCTGCACACCGAAGAACAGTCCGCCCCCGATGCCGGCGATGGCCGTCACCGCTTCGAGCAGCAGTGCGATCACGGTGGCAGCGAGGATCCTGGGCAGGACGAGGCGCTGGATGGGGTTGACGCCCATGACCTCCATGGCCGAGATCTCGTCACGGATGCGCCGCGAGCCGAGGTCGGCGGTCATGGCCGACCCGCCCGCCCCGGCGATGATCAGGGCAGTGGCCACCGGCGACTGCTCGCGCACCACGGCGAGGACCATGGCTGCGCCCAGCTGTGACTGGGCCCCGATCTGCTGGAGGAAGCCGCCCACCTCCAGGGCGATGACGATGCCGAAGGGGATCGAGATGAGGATGACCGGAACCGTGCAGACCTTGGCCAGGAACCAGCACTGCTCGAGGAACTCCTGGAGCGGGAACGGACGACGCGGGATCAACCGAACCGACTCGAGCGCCAGCGCGAACATGCCGCCGGTCTCCTCGAGGAGCCGGTTCACCTTCCGGTTGCCCGGTATCACTACTGCCATCGACCAGCCCCTCCACCGACCCGCGCCCAGCGGGCTGAAGGGAGTCCGGCCCGACGGGATCGACAGCACCCGCTCTCCAGGGCTGTCGGCCCGAACCGCCGGAACACCTTTGGTGCGTATCGTGCCCTATGCCCGGAAGATCCCAATCCCACTGGGGTCAAGGTACCCCTTGTATTCGGCGGGGTGACGTCGGACACCTCCCTGACCGGGGCTTCCGCCCCGTCCAGGAAGGCTGTGCCGATCTGTGCCGTTTGTCACGATCGGGGCGGTGGAGGCACTACCCTGAGATGGGGACCCACGGCGAGGGTTCCTCGGCACGGGATGGTGCGGTAGGGCTGACACCACCCGGTGCCGAACTACCAAGTACCTGAGCGCCGAACCAGGGGAAGGCCGATGGCCGACGAAGCTGTCATCTCGCTGCGGGGAGTCACCAAGTCCTTCGGCTCACACACCGTGCTGCAGAACATCAGCTTCGACATCCCCAAGGGCCGGATCACGGCGATCATGGGGCCCTCTGGGACGGGCAAGTCGGTGATGCTGAAGAACATCATCGGCCTGCTGACCCCCGAGCGGGGCGAGATCTGGGTGGAGGGCGAGCAGATCGTCGGCATGCGGGATCGCGACCTGTACCGCATCCGGCGCAAGATGGGTGTGCTCTTCCAGGACGGCGCCCTGTTCGGCTCCATGAACATCTACGACAACATCGCCTTCCCACTGCGCGAGCACACCAAGATGAGCGAGGCCAAGATCCGCGACAAGGTCATGGCCAACGCCGAGCTGGTCGGCCTGCTCGACCACCTGAAGAAGCTGCCGGGCGAGGTCTCCGGCGGCATGAAGAAACGAGCCGGTCTGGCCCGCGCCATGGTCATGGATCCCGACATCATCCTGTTCGACGAGCCCGACTCGGGCCTCGACCCTGTTCGCGTGGCCTACCTCGACGAGTTGGTGAAGAACGCGCAGGCCGAGACGGGCGCCACCTTCTTCATCATCTCGCACAACATTCCCTCGATGATGCGAACGGCCGAGTACATGGGCGTGCTGTTCCGCTCCGAGCTGGTCAAGTTCGCCAGCAAGGAGGACATGCGCAACAGCAGGAACTCGATCATCCGACAGTTCCTCGCCGGCAAGTCGCGCGGCCCCATCGGCATGGACGAGATGGCCAGCGACGTCGACATCGAGGGCGAGGACTGGGACGGGGACGAGGAACTACCCGCCAGGACCGACGACACGGACGCCACGGAGGTCATGACCGTCTGAGACGGTCTGCCTGATGTCCTGTCTGACGGTTCAGGCGACGAGCCGGACTGGCGCCGGTCTGACTAGGGACCCACCTCTGACGAGCGCACCTGCCTGCGGGCCCGGAGGCGGATGAGGCGGTTGACGGCGTTCAGGTAGGCGCGAGCGGACGCTTCGACGACGTCGGTCGATACGCCCCGTCCCGAGACCCGCGCTCCCCCGGCCTCCAGCTGGACGACGACGTCACCGAGCGCGTCGATGCCCCCGGTCACCGAGGACACGTTGAAGCCGGTGAGTCGGGCGTCGATGCCCGTCGCCCCCCGGATCGCCTGGCAGGCGGCGTCGATCATCCCATCGCCCTCCGCCGCGGCTTCGGACTTGGTCCCGGCCCGACTGACGACCACACGGGCGTGAGGAACCCCGACCGTGCCGCCCGCCACCTCGAGCGCTTCGAGGGAGAACGCCTCCTCCATGCTGGCACCGAGCTCCTCGACAACGATGGCCTCCAGGTCGGCCTCGGTGATCTGGACCTTGCGGTCGGCGAGCTCCTTGAACCGGCTGAATGCCGTGTTGAGGGCGTCGCCGTGTACGGAGAGGCCCATCTCGGCCAGGGTCTCCGAGAAGGCATGTCGCCCCGAGTGCTTCCCCAGCACAATCTGCCGGCCCTGCTGGCCCACGGTGGCAGCGTCGATGATCTCGTAGGTGCTGCGCTCGGCCAGCACGCCGTGCTGGTGGATGCCCGACTCGTGGGCGAAGGCGTTCCGACCGACGACCGCCTTGTTGAACTGGACCGGATAACCGGTGAGCCGGCTCACCAGGCGCGAGGTCCGAGCCAGCTCCTCGGTCCGGGCGACGGTCTCCAGGCCGGGGAACTGGTCGGGCCTGATCTTGAGGGCCATCACCACCTCCTCGAGGGCGGCGTTCCCTGCCCGCTCGCCCAGCCCGTTGACACACACCTCGACCTGGCGGGCGCCAGCCCGCACGCCGGCCAGACTGTTGGCCACCGCCATGCCCAGGTCGTTGTGGCAGTGCGTGGAGAGCACGTAGTCCCCCGCGACCTGCTTGCGCACGTACTGGATGAGAGCACCGAAGTCCCAGGGGATGCCGTAGCCGACGGTGTCGGGGATGTTGAGCGTCGTCGCCCCGGCCTCCACCGCGGCCCGCAGTACCTCCATCATGAACTCGAGGGGGGTGCGGGTGGCGTCCTGGGGGCTGAACTCGACGTCGTCGGTGTGCTCGCGGGCGCGGCCCACTCCCGCCCGCGTCTCGGCGACCACCTGCTCCGGCGTCATCCTCAGCATGTGCTCCATGTGTGACGGGCTGGTCGAGATGAAGACGTGGATACGCGCCCGCTGCGCGTCACGCAGCGCCGACCAGCAGCGGTCGACGTCGCCACGGTGGGTGCGGGACAGCCCGGCGATGGCCGTGCCCTCCACGGCGCGGGCGATGGCCTCGACCGCTTCGTAGTCTCCGTCACTGGCCACCGGGAAGCCCGCCTCGATGTAGTCGACGCCGAGGCGCGCCAGCTGCTCGGCGATCTCGAGCTTCTCGCCCACGTCGAGGGAGATGCCCGGCGACTGCTCCCCGTCTCGCAGAGTTGTGTCGAAGATGATCAGCTGATCGGCCATCGGAGTTTTCCCTTGTTCTTTGGGCCCGCCTCCCGGGCGGGCCTCAGTTTGTTCCGGAAAGGCGTGTGTTGTCGGCGCGGATGCAATAAAAAACCCCCTGGGCCCGAAGGCGCAGGAGGCGTGGGCGAGCGCTGGCGGCGCTCGCCGTCAGGTAAGGAGGAGGCTGGTGGCAGAGAGAACGTCTTTCATGATGGCAAGATCGTCGCAAACGAGGAACGGCCCGTCAAGGCGGTACGGCCAGCAGCTGGGAGGCACACGGTGATGGTGTGGCGATGGATACGGATGATCGGGTTCCTGGCTCTGGTCGCCGGGCTCACGGTGGCGGTGGCGCTCCGCCGGCGCCGGCTCGAGCCCGGCCTCGACGGAGGTCGCTCCGGCCGGCTGCTCCCGCCGCCGACCGAGGCCACGGAGGACTGGCCCCCGGTGCCGGTGCGGCCCCGGGCCGTAGCCGACGCCGCCTGGATCGAGCCGGACGACCGGACCTGTCCCGTCTCCCATCCGATCAAGGCCAAGCTGTCGAGCGGGCGCTTCCACCTGCCGGGGATGGCGGCCTACGAGCGGACGATCCCCGACCGCTGCTACGCCACCAGCGAGGGTGCCGAGCGGGACGGTCTCCAGCGGGCCAAGCACTGAGCGGACCCGCCGCGGCGCGCACAACCGGTTGGCGGATCAGCCCGATGTGACGCTGTGGACGTCGAGGATGCCATCGGCCCGGGCCAGACGCTCGAGGACGTCGGCAGGAGTCGGGCGGTCGGTCGACAGCACCATGAGCGCCGTGCTGGCGTTCGCCGACGGGCCGACGGCCATGCTCGAGATGCTCACCTGGGCCTCGCCGAGGGCCAGCCCCACCACGCCGATCATGCCGGGCCGGTCGTCGTTGCGCACCACCAGCATGTGTCGCGCCGGCGGGACCTCGACGACGTGATCGTCGACCATGACGATGCGAGGCTCGGCCCGCACGCCCGCCAGCGTGCCGGCGACGGCGTGAGCGGGCGCCCGCAGCGTGATCAGGTTGACGAAGTCGCGCGCCGACGTGGTCTTCGACTCCCGCACCTCCAGCCCACGCTCCTCGGCCAGCTGCGGGGCGTTGACGTAGGACACCGGCTCCTCGGTGCCGGCGGCGAAGAGCCCCTTCAGGATCGAGAGGGTGAGGATGCGGGTGTCGTACCCGGCCAGCGTGCCTTGGTACTCGACGTCGAGACGGTCTGGCAGCCCCTCGTGGAGGGAGGCGAAGATGCGGCCCAGCCGTTCGGCCAGCGGCAGGAAGGGTCGCACCGTCTCGGACGCCTCGGCGGCGCCGACGTTCACCGCCAGCGGCACGAAATCGCCGGCGAGAGCGAGCAGCACCTGCTCGGCGATGGTCACACCGGCCTTGTCCTGAGCCTCTCGCGTGCTGGCCGCCAGGTGCGGAGTGACCACGACGGTGTCGAGCTCGAACAGCGGTGACGAGGTCGTGGGCTCGGTGGCGAACACGTCGATCCCCGCACCGGCGACGTGGCCCGACCGTACCGCCTCGGCCAGCGCGTCCTCGTCGATGATCCCGCCCCGCGCCGTGTTGACGATCCGCAACCCGGGCTTGGCCGCGGCGAGGAGGTCCTTCCCGATGAGCCCGATGGTCTCGGGTGTCTTCGGCAGGTGGACGGTGACGAAGTCGGACCGCGCCATGAGGTCCTCGAGCGACGTCAGCGCCACCCCCATCTGGCGGGCCCGCTCGGACGAGACGTACGGGTCGTACGCACACAGCCGCATCCCGAAGGCGTGCGCCCGCTGGGCCACCAGCGCCCCGACGCGCCCGAGGCCGATCACGCCCAACGTCTTGCCGTGGAGCTCGACTCCCTCCCAACGGGATCGCTCCCACTTCCCTGCCGTCAGGGCGGCGTGGGCCTGCGGGACGTTGCGGGCCTGGGCCAGCAGCAGAGCCATGGCGTGCTCGGCAGCAGACAGGATGTTGGACTGCGGCGCGTTCACCACCATCACGCCTCGCCGCGTGGCCGCCGCCACGTCGACGTTGTCCACGCCGATACCCGCCCGGCCCACGACCACGAGGTCGGAGCCGGCCGCCAGCACGTCGGCGTCGACCGTGGTGGCGGAGCGGACGATGAGGGCGTGGGCGCCGGCCACGGCCTGCTGGAGCTCGAAGGGCGACAGGCCGATGCGGACGTCGACCTCGTTCCCCGCTGACCGCAGGATCTCGATGCCGGCATCGGCGATGGGCTCGGTGACGAGGATGCGGCTCACGACCCGGCCTCGCCCAGCACCTCCGCCAGCCGCCTGACTCCGTCCGTCAGCTGGTCATCGGCGAGTGCGTACGACAGCCGTGCGTAGCCGGCGCACCCGAAAGCCTCCCCAGGGACCACTGCCACCCGAGCCTCGTCGAGCAGGACGGCGGCGAGATCCAGCGACGAGGCCGGCCGGTGTCCCCGGATGGAGCGACCCAGCAGCCCGGCGACAGACGGAAAGGCGTAGAAGGCCCCTTCGGGCTCGAGGCAGGACACGCCCGGGATGGCGTTCAAACCACGGTGGAGCAGGCGCCGGCGCCGGTCGAAGACCTGCCGCATGGCGCTCATGGCCGAGAGGTCACCGGACACCGCGGCCAGCGCCGCCCGCTGGGACACGTCGGCCACGTTGGAGGTTTCCTGCGACTGAAGGTTGATCGCCGCCCGCACCACTTCGGTCGGGCCGATCATCCAGCCCACGCGCCAGCCTGTCATGGCGTAGGTCTTCGACACCCCGTTGATCACGATGCAGCGCTCGGCCGCGTCGGGCGCCAGCACGGGCAGGGAGTGGTGGGTCCGCCCGCCGTACACGAGGTGCTCGTAGATCTCGTCCGTCACCACCCACAGTCCCCGCTCGGCCGCCCACCCGCCGATGGCCTCGATCTCCTGGGCGGGGTAGACGGCGCCGGTCGGGTTGGAGGGCGAGACGAACAGCAGCACCTTGGTGCGCCGAGTGCAGGCCGCATCCAGCTCGTCCACGCCCACCCGGAAGCCGGTCGACTCGTCGGCGCCGACGACGACCGGTACGCCGCCTGCCAGAGCGATGGCCTCGGGGTAGGTGGTCCAGTAGGGCGCCATGACGAGGACCTCGTCGCCAGGGTCGAGCAGCGTGGCGAAGGCTTGGGCCACGGCGTGCTTGGCCCCGTTGGTCACGAGGACCTGAGCCGCCTCGACGGCGAGCCCCGAGTCGCGGGCCGTCTTCATGGCGATGGCCTCCCGCAGGTCGGGCAGGCCGGCCGTCGGGGTGTAATGGTGGTTGCGGGGCTCCCGGCAGGCGACCACGGCAGCCTCGACGATCGGTTCAGGTGTCGGGAAGTCGGGCTCTCCGGCACCAAAGCTGATCACGTCCTCGCCCGCCGCCCGCAGGGCCTTGGCCCGGGCGTCGATCGCCAAGGTGGCGGACTCCGCCACGGCCGCGACCCGGCGCGAGACAGCGTGGGCGCGGGCGCTCGAAGTTCCTCGGCTCGGCGTCTCTTGGCTCGAAGTGTCGAGCGAAGCGGTCATGGTGCCATGCTTGCACAGTGCCAGCCGAACGCAGACTCAATAGACCACCGGCCGAGATCCGCATTCCGGACCACCTCCTGCCCGCCGACGGGCGCTTCGGGTCTGGTCCGTCGAAGGTCCGCCAGGAGGCCGTCACATCGCTGGAGCGCGCCGCGCCCCGTTACCTGGGGACGAGCCACCGCCAGTCCGGCGTGCGCTCGATGGTGGCGCTGCTCCGGGGCGGGCTACGGCAGCTGTTCGGCCTGCCCGAGGACTACGAGGTCGCACTGGGCAACGGCGGCACGACCTCGTTCTGGGACGTGGCCAGCTTCTGTCTGGTCGAGCGTCGCAGCCAGCACCTGTCGTTCGGCGAGTTCTCGTCCAAGTTCGCGGCGGTGACGACCGCCGCTCCCCACCTCGACGCGCCCGAGGTGATCGAGTCGCCGGGTGGTACCCATCCCGTCGCCGTCGCCCGGCCCGACGTGGACGCCTACGCGCTCACCCACAACGAGACGTCCACCGGTGTGGCCATGGAGATCCGGCGGCCGGACGGCGCCGACGGCCTGGTCCTGGTGGACGCCACCTCGGGTGCGGGCGGGCTCCGGGTCGACCATCGACAGTTCGACGCCTACTACTTCGCGCCCCAGAAGTGCTTCGCCTCGGACGGTGGACTGTGGGTGGCGCTGCTCTCCCCCCGGGCGCTGCAGCGTGTCCGGCGCATCGGCGCCGGCGGCCGCTGGGTGCCGGCGTCTCTCGATCTGGGCATCGCCGTCGAGAACGCCGACAAGGACCAGACCTACAACACGCCCGCCTTGGCCACGTTGTTCCTCTTCGTGGAGCAGCTCGAGTGGATCCTCGAGAACGGCGGGCTGGAGTGGGCCGCCTCCCGGTGCGACCGCTCGGCGGAGATCCTGTACGGCTGGGCCGAGGCCACCGAGTACGCCACGCCGTTCGTGGCCAAGCCGAGCGAGCGCAGCCACGTCGTCGGGACGATCGACTTCGACGACTCCGTCGACGCCGCCGCAGTGGCGGCCACGCTGCGGGCCAACGGGATCGTCGACACCGAGCCTTATCGCAAGCTCGGCCGCAACCAGCTGCGCATCGCCCTGTACCCGGCCATCGATCCCGAGGACGTCGCCGCCCTCACCGCCTGCGTCGACCACGTCGTGGCCGAGCTCGCCGCCTAGCGACAGCAGCGGTATCCTGCGTCTCGGGCGGAGCTCCGGCGACCTCGAGGGGATCCCGTGGGAACTTCGTCCAGCGCCAGCCGGCCGAGAAGGCCGGCCGCACTTTTGGTCCTGGCAGGAGCAGTTATCGCCATGCTCATCGGCGCCGGCGCCCCAGCCGGGTCCGCGCCGTCGCCGATCGGCAACGACATCGCCTTCCCGCAGTGCCACGAGGCCGCCTCCCAGTACCCCGCCCACCCCGCGTTCGCCATCGTGGGCGTCAACGGCGGCGCCCTGTCGGCGGACAACCCGTGCCTCGGGCCGGGACACGGCCAGACCGGCGAGCTGGCCTGGGCGGCCAGCTCCACCGGGTTGCCGACCCAGCCGGGGGTGTCGTTCTACCTCGTCGCCAGCGACCCCGGACCGGGCGCCGCCGGCTGGCCTACCCGGACGATCCGCCCAGCGCGTTGCGCCGGAGACTGGAGCCAGAACTGTGCCTACGACTACGGCTACCTCCGGGCCGACACCGCGCTCCTGCTTTCCCGCTGGGCCGCGTCTGCTGACCGGTCGCAGCGCCTGCCCGCGGCCGACCCTATCCGCGCTCCCTGGTGGCTCGACGTCGAGACAGGCGCCGCGTGGGCGACGGAAAAGACCGCGGGGTGGGCGTCGGTGAACATCGCCGCGGTGGCCGGCTTTTTGGACGGGCTGGTCGCCGGTGGCGTGCGCCGAGACCACATCGGTTTCTACTCGACGACCTACCAGTGGAAGCACCTCACCACCCTCGACTCCTCGACCAGCCGTGTCTTCTTCTCCCCCGTGCACTCGGACTGGGTGCCAGGCGCCAGGACCCTGGAACAGGCCCGGTCGGCGTGCAGTCCGGCCCGAAGCTTCTCGGGCGGTCCTGTGACCCTGACCCAGTACGCGTCGGGTGGCTTCGACGCCGATTACCGCTGCCCGTGAGATCAGTCCAGCGCGGACGTCGGACCTTTGTCGGGTTCCACGTTTGGTCGAAAGTGGGCCTCGGGGCCGCAGGCGCGGTGCCCCATTTCGGCCATACGTGGAACCAGAGGAGTGTGCGCGCCCGCACCTCTCCCACCCTCAGCTGACGAGGCGCTCGACCCGTGCGGGGGTGGCGGGACCGTCATAGACGAGCGAACCGTCCCGCAGGCCAAGGCAGCGGCTGGCCTGCTCGACGAACTCGAGCTGGTGGGTCGCCACCATGACTGCGGCGCCGGCGGCGGCGGACTCGTCGAGCAGCTCGAGGAGGGCCTCGCGACCCCCGGCGTCGAGCCCGACGAACGGCTCGTCGACCAGCAGGAGGGAGAAGGGCCGTACCAGGCCCAGGGCGATCGAGGTCTTCTGCCGCAAACCCCGGCTGAACCGGGCCGGCAGGTCGTCCACCCGGTCCTCAAGGCCCAACCGCTCGACCAGCTCTGCGGCCGAGTCCTCCCAGTCCTCGTTCCCGTGCAGGCGTCCCACGTACTCGAGGTGCTCCGCAACGCTCAGATCGTCGTAGAGCACCGGGGTGTCGGGGATGTACGAGGTGGCGGCGCGGGCCGGCAGGGACCCGGGCGGGGCGCCGGCCACGGCCACCTTGCCCGACGTGGGCTCCAGCAGACCGGCCGTGACGCGCAGGAGTGTCGTCTTCCCCGACCCGTTCGGGCCTACGACCATCACCCGCTCCCCCGCGTCGACGCTGACGCTGAGGTCGTCCAGAGCGACCGTCTCGTCATAGTCCTTGCCCAGCCCGGCCGTGACCAGAACCGGGGTCACGCCCCCTCCCGACGAATTCCCACGGCCGCGATCACCTGCCCGCGCGTGTGCAACCAGCCGCCGACGCCCACAGGGACGATGAGCAGCACCACGGCCACGTTGGCGGCGGCCAGGATGGCCGAGTGGTGGTGGGTGGCCACCGCCCGGGCGGCGAGCACCGGCAGCAGCCCGGCCGTGGCGAGGACCGGTGGCAGCAGCT
>JBPYEI010000031.1:0-27707 GCA_051985455.1 Acidimicrobiales bacterium | reverse complement strand
CGCCCCCGGGCGATGGTGCCCGAGATCGGGCACGTCTCGACCCGGGGTCCGTCCACCCGGACGTACATCTCCGGGGACGCTCCTACCAGGTGGTCCGCTGCCCCCAGGTTGACGATGAAGCCGTAGGGCGCCGGGTTGCGTTCCCGCAGGCGGCGAAACAGCTCGGACGGGGGCACCGGGCAGGGCTCGAAGAACGTCTGGCCGGGCACCACTTCGAACAGGTCACCCCGACCGAAGGCTTCCTTGGCCAGCAACACGCCGGCGGCGTACTCGTCGGGCCCGTGGTCGCACTGGCGGTCGACGCTCGTGACGCCCACGTACGGCGTGCTGTCGCCCTCGCGGGGCAGGCCCCGGGTGGAGCGGGCGCCGGCCTCCAGCTCGTACCGCCGCCGGGACGCCCGATGACGCTGGTGGTCGACGACCACGATCTCGTCGGGGAGGTAGAGGACCAGATCGCGCTGGTCGGGGGGGCGTTCCAGCCTGGTCCGGATGGGCTCGAACTGGAACGCCAGGTCGTAGCCGAACGCCCCGTACAACCCCAGGTGCGGATCGGCGTCACTGGCGAACAGTCTCGTGAGGGCCCGGATGACGGAGAAGACCGAGGGCTGATGACTGCGCTCCTCCTCCGGGAAGCGGTGCTGGGGCACGGCGACGACACCGGTCAGTCGCTCGCCCCGCAGCCCGGACGAGACCACCTCGGGCAGGCCGGCCAGGACGTCGGCGAGGACCGGGAGGAGCTGGCGGCCACGACGGTTGAGGGAGGTGACCGTCACCTCCCGCCCGCGGCAGGCGAGCTCGAGAAGGGGGTCCACGAAGCCCACGTCCCACCTGGTGTACCGGCCCGGGTACTCGTAGCTGGAGGCGAACAGGGCTCCCCGCCGGGTGTCCAGGGCGTCGACGATCTGGTCGATGGCCCCCTCGACCGCGACATCCTCGACGGTGCGCAGCACCCGGATGCCCTGGCCGGTGGTGTAGGCGGTCGCCTCGGGGATCATCGACCGTCAACAGTAGGCGGGCCCGTGCGCCATCATTTGCGTCTATGGATGTCGTCGGCTGGGAGCAGGACTACCGCTCACTGCGCCAGGGGGTGGGCGCCGTGTGGCTGCCCCGCGACGTGGTGCGCGTCGCCGGGCGGGAGGCCGTCTCCTATCTTCAGGGGCAGCTCAGCCAGGACGTCGAGGCTCTGAAGGCCGGGGCATCGGCCGAATCGCTGCTGCTGTCGCCCCAGGGCAAGATCGACGCCCTGCTCCGGGTCACCCGGACAGCCGACGACGAGCTGCACATCGACGTCGCCGGCGGGTATGGCGAGGCCGTGATTGCCCGGCTGCGACGGTTCAAGCTCCGCACCAAGGCCGACATCGAGGCGCTCGATTGGACGTGTCTGGCGCTGCGCGGTCCCCGGGCGGCCGAGGTCGCCCCGGACACCCATGGGTGGGCCGGGCTCACGCTGGCCGCCGACTGGCCCGGCGTCCCCGGCGTCGACCTGGTCGGCGAGGACCCGCCTCTCCCCGAAGGAGTGCCGCTGTGCGACAGGGCCGCCTGGGAGGCGGTGCGCGTCGAAGCGGGCGTACCGACGATGGGTGCCGAGCTGACCGAGCGGACGATCCCGGCCGAGGCGGGCGTCGTCGAGCGTGCCGTCAGCTTCACCAAGGGTTGCTACACGGGCCAGGAGCTCGTGGCCCGCATCGACGCCCGGGGGAGCCGGGTCCCGCGGCTCCTGCGGGGACTGGTCCTGGGGGGTGCGGACGCGCCGCCTGTCGGCGCCGCCGTTGTCGGAACGAGCGGGCCGGGAGAACGGGAGCTGGGCCAGCTGACCAGCGTTGCCCTGTCGCCGACCCTCGGAGGTCCGGTCGCGTTGGCCTACGTGCGCCGTGAGGTCGAACCGCCCGCTGACGTCGTCATTCGCTGGGGAGAAGAGGAGGCGTCGGGCAGGGTGCAGGCCCTGCCCCTCGTGGCATGAGGCCGGGGAGGTTGCCGTTGCTGGTCCTGGCCGGGTTGGCCCTGGCCGGGTGCGCGCCGGGAGCCGTGAGCGCCCTGCCACTGCCGCCGAGCACGACGCCGAGCCAGTCCACGACCACGACGCCGGACTACAGCGGCGTCATGTTGCCGGAGGTGGCAGGGCGGACGACGATCCCGGCTGTCGCCTTCGAACCCGGACGGGCCAGCCTGTCCGGCGCCGTGAGTGGGCCGAATGGTCCGACCGGAGGCGCCACCGTGGAGATCCAGCGCCTGGTCGGCGACGCCTCGGGCACCACGCTGGTCACGGCGGGGCCCGACGGGCGGTGGTCCCGGCCGGGCGTCCTGGGTGGGCGCTATCGGGTGCGGGCGTGGCGAACGCCCGATCAGACGTCGGCTTCACCGGCGATCTTCTTCCTGGCCGGGACTGAGAACAGGACCGTCGACCTCACCCTCCAGAGCTTCTCGGGGCCGGCGGTCACCGCCGCCATAGCTCCCAACCCGCCTTTGGTCTCACAGCCCGCCAACCTGGTCCTGGACGTGAGCACCCGCTCGGTGGACGGCGACGGGTACGGACGGTCGAACCCGACGGCGGGAGCGACCGTGCAGCTGACCGGCAGTGGCGCGTGGCAGATCAGCGGCGCCAACACGGCGACGACGGACGGGGGTGGACAGGTGACGTGGCAGCTCACCTGCCAGGGAAGTGGCGCGCAACCCCTGAGCGCGTCGGTGAACGGCGGTCTCCCTCTGCCGATCAACCTGCCGGACTGCGCCTAGCGAGCGCAGGCGCGGTCGGGGCACATTGCTCTGGTTCCACGTTGCGTCGAAAGCAGCCGTTGTCTTGCCCGCAACGCCCGAGTTTTCGACGTCAGCTGGAACCGGCGAGTCTCTGACGCCCACCTTGGGCGGAGACGTTCGCTCGATCGCGACCCTCGGGCATTCATCGGTTTCATATGCGGTCGAAACAGGCCGCCCACCCCGGTCTTTTCGACGCAACGTGGAACCCACCGATTGTCGCGACTCGGCTAGCGACGCAGCTCGACGATCATCCTCGTTCCGCTTCCATTGGCGACGGGGGACTCGGCGTGGACGGTGGCGTCCATGGCCCGGGCCAGCTGGGCCACGATGGCCAGCCCCAGCCCCGAGCCCAGCTGACGGGTCGGGGTGCGTGCGATGTGGAACGAGCGGTCGAAGACCGATGACAACTCGTCGGCGTTGAGGCCGGGGCCGTCGTCCTCGACGACGACCTCGACGCCGGTCCCGTCGCGCGCCGTCGCCGCCACGCTGATGCGGCCCTGGGCGAACTTGTAGGCGTTCTCGACCAGGTTGGCGAGCACCTGGGCCAGGCGCTCCGGATCGGCCATGGCGTTCAGGGGCTGGTCGTTCCCAGATGCCACGAGCAGCTCCAGCCCCGCCTTCTCGATGACCGGACGAAATCCCTCGGCTGTGTCGACGACCACCTCGCCCACATCCGTGGGCCGCACCTCGAGCGAGAACCGGCGGGCGTCGAGCTTGGCCAGCTCGAGCAGGTCCCCGACCAGGCGCTCCAGGCGACGGGACTCGCTGGCGATGACCGATGCCGCCCGCTGTGTGTCGGTAGCCGCGCCCTCGGCGATGGCCTCGGCAAAGCCCCGGATCGACGTGAGGGGCGTTCGCAGATCGTGCGAGACCGCCATGAGGAACTGGCGCTCCAGCCCCCGGGCCGTGCTCAGGCTGGCCGCCATGGTGTTGATGGACTTGGTGAGCGAAGCCAGCTCGGGGTAGTCGCCCCGCCCCACGGGCACGTTGGTCGCCAGGTCGCCTTCGGCGATGCGGCGGGTGGCGGCGACGGCCTCGTCGAGGGGCCGGGTCACACGGCGGCTCAGGCGCTGAGCCACCAGGGCGGCGACGAGGAGCGTTCCGGCGCCGACCAGGACCATGTAGACCCAGCTGGGACCGGCGTTGCTGACCCGGCGGGTGAGGACGACCGCCTCCTGCGGCTGGCTCAGGCCCCTGTTCCGTTGGGCCTGGGTGAGAGGTACGGGTACGGCGGCGTACACGAGAGTGCCCTTGGTCCCCGAGGTCGACAATCCCTGGCTGACTTGGTCCGGATGGACGCTCCCGGCGCTCAGCCCCGAGGGGAGGGCGGTGGTGAACTGGCCGTTGCTGATGGTGACGACCTCGGCCCCATTGAGTCGGACGACGCGCTTCAGGATGGGAAGGATCGTGGCCCGGCCGGGGCTGGTCGGCGTCGCCCGGGCGGATTCGGCGGCCAGGGTCCCACGGGAGATGGCCGTGGCCTGTCCAAGGAGGCCCTGGCGGGCGTCGTCCACGGCCGCCCGGCGGGCCAGCAGCAGGGCGCCGACGCCCGCCGCCAGCAGTGCGGCCGCGGTGACACCGACGATGGCGACGGTCAGGCGGCGGCGCACGGGCCTAGCCGAGGCGGTAGCCCACGCCCCAGACGGTGGCGAGGGGGAGCCGGTCGCCCAGCTTCTTGCGGAGCTGGCGCACGTGGACGTCGACGGTGCGCTCGTCGCCGTACCAACCGGGTCCCCAGACGCCGTCGAGGAGCTGGGCCCGGGTGAGGGCGAGGCCGGCATTGTGGGCCAGGTGGGCCAGCAGGTCGAACTCGCGGGCGGCCAGCGGCACGACCCGGCCGTCGACGCGGGCCTCCCGCCGGCCGATGTCGACCTCGACCCCGCCGACCACGAGCACGTCGGGGTCGTCGCGGGTTGGCCCGTCGACACGGCGGAGGATGGCCTTGACCCGGGCGACCAGCTCGCGAGGCGAGAAGGGCTTGGTGACGTAGTCGTCCGCCCCCAGCTCCAGCCCGAGCACGCGATCGATCTCGCTGTCGCGAGCGGTGAGGATCAACACGGGCACGGCGCCGTTGTCCTGCAGCCGGCGGCAGACGTCGAAGCCGTCCTGCTGACCGGGCAGGCCCAGGTCCAGCACGACCAGCCGGGGGCGCTCCCGTCCGACCATCTCCTGCGCCCGCCCGGCGTCGGTCGCCTGGAGCACCCGGAAGCCCTCGCGACGCAGGTACAGCTCGACCAGATCGGCGATGTTGGGGTCGTCCTCGACGATGACGATCGTCCCGGCGTCGCTGGTCACGTACCAAGGGTGTCACCTGGGGCGGGGCGTGAGTAAGCACCGGTGTTCCCAGCGGGCCGCCGGTAGCATTTGGCCGAATATGGCCACCTACCTCGACCAGATCCTCGCCGCGCATCGCGCCAGGGCGGAGGCGGACACCCGCCCTGTCGAGGGCCTGGTCGAGGATGCCCGTCGGGCGCCGGCACCGAGGCCCTTTCGTGACGAGCTGAGTCGAGAGGGCCTGGCGGTCGTGGCCGAGGTCAAGCGGCGATCGCCATCCCGGGGCGATCTGGCCGTCGACCTCGACCCTGCGGCGGTGGCCGTCGCCTATGCGGACGGAGGAGCGACCTGCCTGTCGGTGCTGACGGACGCCCGGTTCTTCGGCGGGTCGGCGGCCGATCTGGCCGCCGCCCGGCGGGCCGTCGAGCTGCCGGTGCTGCGCAAGGACTTCACCGTGTCGAAGGCCGACGTGTGCGACGCCCGCCGGATGGGAGCGGACGCCGTCCTGCTCATCGTGGCCGCCCTGGACGACGACGAGCTGGTGCGGCTTCGGGTCCTGTCCGCCGACCTCGGTCTGGCCGCCCTGGTGGAGGTGCACGACGAGGCCGAGCTGGAGCGGGCGTTGGGCGCGGGCGCCGACCTGGTCGGTGTCAACCAGCGCGATCTGTTCACCTTCGAGGTGGACGTCCACCGGGCCGTGCAGCTGGCCCCCCGGATTCCTCCGGGCGTCGTGACCGTGGCCGAGTCCGGTGTGCGGGACGGGTCCGACGCCGCCCGCCTCGCCCGGGCCGGTTTCGATGCCGTCCTCGTGGGCGAGGCGCTCGTGTCCGCGCCCGACCGCGAAGCCGCCGTGCGGTCGCTCGCTGGTGCGACGCCAGGGCCGCCATGTTCGTGAAGATCTGCGGGACGACGAGCGAGGAGGACGCGCTGCTTGCGGTCGCCCTCGGGGCCGACGCCCTGGGGTTCGTGTTCGCCCCGTCGCCCCGTCAGGTGGCCGCTAGCGTGGTCACCCACATCGCCCGGCGCCTGCCTCCCGAGGTCATCACCGTCGGTGTGTTCAGGAACGAGACGCCCGAGCGAGTCGTGGATATCGTCAACACCGTGGGCCTCAAGGGGGCCCAGCTGCACGGGAACGAGTCGCCCGAGGCGACGCGGTGGGTGGCCGAACGGGTCGGCGTGACGATCAAGGCCTTCGCCGCCGGCGAGCGAGCCATCTCCGACGCGGCCGACTATCACGCTGACGTCGTGATGCTGGACGCCCCGTCGCCTGGATCGGGGAAGGTATTCGACTGGCGCCTGGCCGAGGGCGTCGTCGACGGATCCCGCCTGCTGCTGGCCGGTGGCCTCGACCCCGTCAATGTCGGCGAGGCCATCGCTCGTGTCCACCCGTGGGGTGTCGACGTATCCACGGGCGTCGAGGCCCGGCCGGGACGCAAGGACCCCCGCAAGCTGCGGGCGTTCATCGCCGCGGCCAAGGCGGCCGCCCCGCCGGAGTACCAGGGCGAGGACGACGCCCCCTACGACTGGCAGGAGGGCTGAGCGTCGTGGCGGTACGGGCATCCTTCGGGCCGACCATGGGCGAGCCGGACCCGACGGGGCGTTTCGGCAACTACGGGGGTCGGTTCGTGCCGGAGTCGCTGATGGCGGCGTGCAAGGAGCTCGAGGACGCGTTCCGCACGGCGTGGGGGGACGCCGGCTTTCGCACCGAGTACGCCGCCCTTCTCTCCGACTACGCCGGTCGGCCGACTCCGGTGACCGAGTGCCGGCGGCTGTCGGATCGTCTGGGCGTCCGTGTCCTGCTGAAGCGGGAAGACCTCACTCACACCGGCTCGCACAAGATCAACAACGTCATCGGGCAGGGCCTGCTGGCCCGAACGATGGGCAAGCGGCGGCTGGTGGCGGAGACGGGTGCGGGCCAGCATGGCGTCGCCACCGCCACCGCCGCTGCTCTGTTGGGTTTGGAGTGCGTTGTCTACATGGGGGGCGTGGACGTCAAGCGCCAGGAGCTCAACGTCTTCCGCATGAACCTGCTGGGCGCAGAGGTGCGAACGGTCGACTCCGGCAGCCGCACCCTGAAGGACGCCATCAACGAGGCCATGCGCGACTGGGTCGCGACGGTCGAGACCACGCACTATTGCCTCGGCTCGGTGATGGGTCCGCACCCGTACCCCTGGATGGTCCGGGAGCTGCAACGAGTCATCGGCGACGAGGCGCGCCGTCAGTGCCGGGAGGTGCTGGGGGGCTCCGATCCCGATTTCGTGCTCGCCTGCGTCGGCGGCGGGTCGAACGCGGCGGGTACGTTCGCCGGCTTCGTGGATACCGGTGCCGGGCTCGTCGGTGTGGAAGCAGCCGGCGGGGCCGCCATCGGTCGCGGCGTGCCTGGGGTCGTGCACGGCATGCGCTCGCACATCCTCCAGGACGAGCACGGGCAGGTGCTCGAGGCGCATTCGATCTCGGCCGGTCTCGACTACCCGGGGGTGGGTCCCGAGCACGCCTACCTGGCCGAGGTGGGTCGGGCCCGGTACGTCCAGGCCGACGACGACGAAGTGCTGGCCGCCTTGCGCCTTCTCTCCGAGACCGAGGGCATCATCCCCGCCCTGGAGCCCGCCCATGCCCTGGCGTACCTGGCTCGCGCCGCGGGCCGGGAGATCCCGACCGGCTCGACGGTGCTCGTGACCCTGTCAGGGCGGGGCGACAAGGACGCTGCCGAGGTCATGGAGCTGCTGACGTGACCCCATCCCTCTCGGGGACGACCGACTTGGCGCCAGCGACCCTCGGATCGCTCGAAGCCACCCTGCGGGCGAGGCGCGACGCCGGTCGCAAGCTCCTCGTCCCCTATGTCACCGGTGGCTTGTCGGCAGAGTGGTGCGACGTCGTTCGCGCCGTGGCCGCGGCGGGGGCAGACGCGCTCGAGGTTGGCATCCCGTTCTCGGACCCGATCATGGACGGTCCCACGGTCCAGGCGGCATCGGCGCGCGCCCTGGCGCGCGGGACGACACCGGCGAGCGTCGTGGCCGAGCTCGGTCCGCTGGACGTCGAGATACCGCTGGCCGTGATGACCTACTACAACGTCGTGTTCCGCACCGGCCACCACCGGTTCGCCCGTCGTCTGGTGGAGGCGGGGGTGTCGGCTGCCATCGTGCCGGACCTTCCGCTGGACGAGGTCGGGGAGTGGGCCGGCGCCGCCGACGACGCCGGGGTGGAGACGGTGATGCTCGCGGCGCCGACGACCGCCGACGACCGCCTGGGGCCGATCTCGCGCCGCGCACGGGGCTTCGTGTACGCCGTCGGCGTGCTGGGTGTCACGGGCGAACGGAGCGAGCTGGCCGCAAGCGCCCGGAGCATGGCGCGACGTCTCAAGGCGGTCACCGACAAGCCCGTCCTCATCGGCGTCGGCATCTCCAACGCTGAGCAAGCGAGGGAGGTCTGCGCCGATGCCGACGGCGTCATCGTGGGATCGGCCCTCGTGCGCCGGCTGCTGGAGGGTGGCGGACCGGAGGAGGCGGCGTCGTTCGTGGGCGAGCTGCGAGCCGGCCTGGATGCCTGAGCCTGTGCAGGACGATCGTGCCGCCCTCGACCCTGCCTCCCTCGACGACGGCAAGGTCGAGGGCTGCGAGCTGTGCGAGGCGGCGCGCATCACGCCGTGGCACCACGAGGACGACGTCTGCTGGGTGGCCGACTGCGAGATCTGCGACGTACCCATGGTGGTATGGACGCGGCACGGCGCGCGGCCGCCAGAGGGCGCCGTCGACCACATGATCGGGGTCCTCGAACGCGTCGCCACCGCCCGGTTCGGCCCTGACGGGTTCACCGTCGACCGGGTGATGCGTCAGATGCCTCACCACTTCCACGCCCACGCACGCGATCCGAGGTGGTGGGTCAGAAGGCTCAGCCGCTTGTGAGGCGTCGCAGGGTCGCTTGACGGATGGGCGCCGTCTGAGCCTGGACGAAGTAGAACATCGCCTCCCGGGCCAGGCGCTGGGCGGGGTGCGTGCGGGCCATGGCGCCGCCGCCGACGGCGGTAACAAGAGCGTGCGAGGCCGTGCGTGCCACTTCGAGGTTCGACACCCTGGCGTCGACCATCCGGGCCAGGTGAGCCTCGAGGGAGTCGCCGGGCTCTGTGGGTACAGGCATGTCGGCGAGGCGGTAGGCGGTGTGGCGGGAACGACCCACCTCTGTGGCCAGGGCTCGTGCAGTATCCCCGGACGTGCGGTCACGTGTGGCGTCTGCCCGCTCACCGAGCAGGCGGCAGCTCGTGTCTGCCACGCCCAGGGCGGCGGGGCTGGGCTGGGAGGTCGTGATGCGGTCCTGGCGGCGCCAAGCCTCCAGGTGCTCGACGAGCAGCACGTCGCTGTCGGGCACGAAGAGGTCGTCGAAGGCGACCCTCACCGTAGAGGTGGCCTGCATCACGACGAGCTCCAGCGGGGGCGAGGGCCGAACCGCGTCGTCCGCCCGCCCGTCACGGAGGAACCACAACACCAGATCGTCGGGCAGGCAGGCGGCCACAGCGAAGACGTCGGCCATCCCCCACGACGTCGCCCACGGCGCCACCCCGCTGACCTGGTAGCCGCCCGGCACCTGACAAGCGTGCAGGGGGGCCGTGTCCCACCGGAGGTAGGCGAACATCACACCGGCGAGCGACCGCCCTGTGCAGAGCGCGTTCAGCCACCGTTCTCGCAACGCGAGATTGGTGGTCCGGGCGAGGAGCCGCACCGGGGTGTGGTGCTGGGCCCACACGAAGAAGGTCGCACCGCACGCCCCGGCGAGCGCCTCGTGCACCTCACGCGCGACAGCCGGGGAGGGAGGGGCAGCCCCGTCGGGCTGAGGAGCGGCCAGGCCGAAGAGCCCCGCCTCGGCCAGGGCCGCCAGGTTGTCGGGAGGCACGCGGTCGCCCCGGTCGGTCTCCTCGGCGCGAGGCGACAGTGTCGTCGCCCCCACGGTGCGGGCCGCCTCCACGAAGTTGCGGCTCACGCGGCTCCGCTCCGCCGACGACTGCCCCGCCGGTTCGGCCGTGGTCGCCACTACGCCACCCCGCCCAGGGCCAATCCGGCGGCCGCTGCCGCCAGCCCGGCCACGACGCTCAGCACGATGTTGGCCACGCCGATGAGCACGGCCCCGCTCTCGATGAGGCGAACGGACTCGTAGGTGAACGTCGACATCGTCGTGTAGGCACCGAGGAACCCGATCCCGATCACCACAGCGGTGCTCGAGACCAGGCCGTGGTACACGACGAGCCCCAGGATCAGTCCGGCCAGGAAGGACCCGCTGACGTTGACGAACAGGGTGCCCACGGGGAAGACCGTGTAGCGCCGTTGCTGCACGCTGCGATCGACGAGGTAGCGCACGACCGCTCCGACGGCCCCGGCGAGGGCGACACCGAGCGCAGTCATCAGGCGAGCGAAGTCATCAGTCGGTTGGGGTGCGCCCGACGTACTTGACGATCTCCACTGCCTCCCGCATCACGAGGCCCTCGGTGACAAGCTCTTCCACCTGCGGCAGGAAGGCCTCGATGTGTTCGTGCGTGTCGACGATGACGACCACGATCGGCAGATCGGCGCTCAGGCTCAGGATGCGGCTGGTATGGATGCGGTTCGAGGGACCGAAGCCCTCGAAGCCGCGGAGCACCGTCGCGCCGGCCAAACCCGCCGCCTGGGCCCGCTGAACGATCTCGGTGTACAGCGGCTTGCGCTGGAACTGATCGTTCTCGCCGATAAAGATGCTGAGAAGCTCAGCGGCGCCTGCGAGCATCCTGTGTTCCTCCGGCTCTGGCCGGCCACGCACGACCAGCTGCCATTCCTCCGACGGTGGCGACGATGCCGGCGAGCACCGTCGCGAGGGCGTACGTCGCCGCCATCCATAGAGCTCCGTCCCGGACGAACAGGGCTGTCTCGGCCGTCCACGTCGAGAACGTCGTGTACGCACCCAGAAACCCGATGGCGAGGAAGGCCCGCAGGTACGGCGTGGGCCGCACGCGCTCTCCCAGAAGGGTGTAGACGAGACCGAGGACAAATGCCCCGGACACGTTGACCAGCAGGGTCGGCCACGGAAACCCGTCCCGGCCGACGTCACCCCCGAACTCGACCCCGTAGCGGGCGAGAGTGCCGAGCGCCCCTCCCACGCCGATGGCGACGATGACAGTGACGTCGGATCGCTTCACCGCGTCAGCGCCGGCTCCGGCGCTCCTCCATGCGCCGGCGGATGACGTCCCGCCGCGCCTGGAGCTCGCGGTGGGTCAGGCCCCCCGCCTCCGGCGTGAGCCCGAACGACGCCCGCACGCCGTCGAGATCCACCGGGACCGTCCGGGGATCGATCCCCACGTCCCGGGCGATGCGGTCTCCGTGGTGGGTGGCGAAGTAGGTCGCCAGGTAGGTGATCTCAGCGAAGAGGTCCACGTCGGGCGCTAGGTTGGCCATGGCGGCGTCGAGGAAGAGCATGTTCTTGACGAACAGCATGAGCTCTTTGGGCATGCGAGCGCCGTAGCTGAGGAGGGCCTTGGTCAACTCCCGGATCTCGCCGATGAGCTCGTCGGCCGACATCTGCGTGGGGTCCTTGACGGGATCCTCGATGCCCAGGTCGCGGATCACAGCCTCGGCGTCGACGTCGGGCGGCAGGGCACCCATGTCGCTGAGGGCGTCGATCTGCATGTGGACGTCGTTGGTCGTGCCCCCCATCAGCAGGCGCAGAAAGGCCAGCCGGCGGCGCTCGTCGAGACGTCCGGTGATGCCGTAGTCCAGGAGGGCCACGCGGCCGCCCGGCTGGACGAAGAGGTTGCCGCCGTGGAGGTCGCCGTGGAACACCCCGAAGAGGATGGCCCCCTCCATGAAGGCGATGAGGCTCGCCCGCACGACCGCCGAGGTGTCGATGCCGGCGCCGCGCATCCCGGCCACGTCGTCCCACCCAAAGCCGGCCAGTCGTTCCATGACCAGCACCCGCCGCGTGACCAGACGAGGGTGAGGGCGGGGGACGACGAGGGCCCGCTGGTCGGTCTCGGCCAGGATGCGGGCGATGTCGAGCATGTTGTCGGCCTCGAGCCGGAAGTCGAGCTCCTCGACGATCGTCTCGGCGAACAGCTCGATGAGGGCGGGAGGGTTGGCCAGCGCCGTGACGGGGATGCGGCCCACGAGGGTCGGGGCGATCCAGCTCATGGCGGCGAGGTCCCGCCGAACCAGCGTGCTGACCTGGGGTCGCTGGACCTTGACGACGACGGGCTCACCAGTGGCCAGCGTGGCCGCGTGGACCTGGGCGATGGATGCGGCGGCCACCGGTGTCTCGTCGAAGGAGGCGAAGACCGAGTCGAGCGGTCGCCCGAGGTCGGTCTCGACCGCCTGGCGCACCGCCTCGAACGGCTCGGCCGGCACCTGATCACGGCACAGGCGGAACTCGGCGACCAGCTCTTCGGGAAAGATGCCCTGTCCGGACGACAGGATCTGGCCCAGCTTGATGTAGGTCGGTCCCAGCTCCTCGAAGGCCAGGCGGAGCCGCCGCGACAGTCCTGCCCGTGACTCCGGCTGAGACCGGCGCCGCTCGATCAAGTACCACCCGGCGAGAGCCAGGCCCAGGCGGGTGCCCACCCGCACGACCCGCCGGCCCGGTGGCAGCCGTCGGCGTCGCAGCAGGCGTGGCACCTCGGCGCGGGTGCGGGCCCGGACGCGTTCCACGCCCACGCGCCACGGGAGGTCGTCGAGGTCGAGGACCCACGGGCCGTCCTCGGTGAACGCGCCGAAGGCGAGATCGGGTGGTCGCGAAGCCGACGTGGTCACCGAGGCGACGGTACCGGAGGGTCCAGCGGAGGGAAACTCGCCCCTGTCGCTCGGCTGACGATGTGAGCGCGGGGCGCTCAGTCTTCGGCCGTGGGCACGAAGATCAGGCAGCCGTTGTGGCCGCCGAAGCCGAACGAGTTCGACAGGACGGGACCGGGCTCCCACGGGCGAGGCCCGCCGGTGACGATGTCGAGGCGCAGCTCGGGGTCGGGCGTGGTGTGGCCGGCGGTCGGGGGAATGGTTCGCCGCTCGATGGACAGGACGGAGGCGACCGCCTCGATGGCGCCCGCCGCCCCCAGGGCGTGACCGGTGACTCCCTTGATCGACGTCAGTACCGGACCAGGAGTGCCGAAGACCTTGTTGATGGCCTCGGCCTCGGCGGCGTCGTTGAGTGTGGTCGACGTCCCGTGGGCGTTGATGTGGGCGATATGGCAGGGCGTCATCCCGGCGTCGTCGAGCGCCTCCTCCATGCACGCCGCCGCCCCGGTGCCGCCGGGTGCAGGGGCCGTGATGTGGTGAGCGTCCGCGGTGCTGGCCGCACCGGCCAGCTCGGCGTAGACGGGCGCCCCTCGGGCCCGAGCCCTGTCCAGGTCTTCGAGCAGCAAGGCCGCCGACCCCTCGGCGAGCACGAAGCCGTCGCGCTCGAGGTCGAACGGTCGGGAGACACCCGACTTCGACAAGGCGGTCATGTTCCCGAACCCCGACAGTGTCACCGGGATCATCGCCGCCTCCGCCCCGCCGGCCAGCACCACCTCGCAGCGACCGGACGCGACGAGGCGGGCGCCGTTGCCGATGGCGTGCGCTCCCGCCGCGCAGGCGGTGGCGACGGTCTCGCACGGACCGCGCCAACCGTTGCGCATCGACACCGCCGCCGAGCCGGCGTTGGCCATCATCATCGGCACCAAGAAGGGCGAGACCCGATCCGGCCCCTTCTCCTGGCTCACCACGAACTGGTCCTCGAGAGTCTCGATACCGCCGACGCCGGTGCCCATGATGACGCCGGCGCGGTCCGGGTCGGGATCGACCGACCCGGCGTCCTCGAGGGCCATGGCGGCTGACGCCACCGTCAGCTGGGCGAACCTGTCGACGCGACGGACCTCCTTGGGGCCGAACCACACCGTGGGGTCGAACTCCGTGATGCGCCGGTCACCCACGGGCGCGGGCGCGCACAGGCCCTCCCAGAAAGCGTCCTTGCCGATACCGCACCGCACCACCACGCCCAGGCCCGTCACGGCTACCCGCCGGCCGGTGGCCTCCTGGCCCCGAGCACGGCCCCAGGCGAGCTGCATCAGAGCTTGGAGGTGATCAGGTTGAAGGCCTGCTCCACGGTCTCGATCCCCTCGAGCTCGGACTCGTCGATGGTGATGTCGAAGGCCTCCTCGAGGGCCATCACCAGCTCGACCAGGTCGAGGCTATCCGCGTCGAGGTCGTCCCCGAACCGTGCGTCGAGGGTGATCTGGTCCGGCTGGACCTGGAGCACCTCGACAGCGCATGTCTTGAACTTGTCGAAGGCGGCTTCGTTGTCCACGGAAGAGGTTTCCTTTCGTTGGTTGGCGGAACTGTTCGGCACTAGATCCCCATCGCCAGGCCGCCATCCACGGGCAGCACCGTACCAGTGATGTAGGAGGCCTCTGGCGATGCCAGGAAGGTGACGGCCGCGGCCACCTCCTCGACGGTCGCCTCCCGGCCGAGGGGGACCATCGCCGCCAGCTCGGCCCGGCGGGCGTCGGACACGTCCTCCATCATCTCGGTGGCGACCGGGCCGGGGGCGACGAGGTTGGCCGTGATGTCGCGAGACCCGAGCTCGCGGGCCAGCGATCGGGCCAGCCCGAGGAGCCCGGACTTGCTCGCCGCGTAGTTGGCCTGCCCCGGTCCGCCGGCGAAGCCGGCCGCCGAGGAGACGAGCACGATGCGCCCGGCGTGGGCCCGAACCATCCCCCGCGCCGCCCGTCTGACGACGCGGTAGGTCCCGGTCAGGTTGGTATCGAGCACGGCCTGCCAGCTGTCCTCGTCCATGCGCAGGAGCAGGGTGTCGCGGGTGATACCGGCGTTGGCGACCAGCACCTCGACCGGACCCCACTGCTCTTCGATGGCGGTGAAGGCCTGCTCGACGTCGGTCGGCGAGGTCACGTCGCAACGAAGGCCGAGCAGGTCGGTCGATCCCTCGACGCGCCCTTCCGGCCCGGGCGGCGGCTTGGTGCGGAACGTGACCGCCACGCGGTCACCGCCCTCCTGGAAGCGCCGGGCGCAGGCGAGCCCGATGCCGCGCGACCCGCCGGTGACGAGAACGACGCGTCCGGGCTGGGCGCTCACCGGCCCCACCTGATGACGACGCTGGCCCAGGTCATACCGGCACCGAACCCGGACAGCAGCACGTTGTCACCCTCGCCGAGCCGGCCGGCATCGGCCGCCTCGGCCAGCGCCAAGGGGATCGACCCGGCCGAGTTGTTGCCCGTGCGCTCGAGCACCACGGCGGTGCGCTCCGACGGGATGCCGAGCCGCTGGTTGGCCGCCTCGATGATCCTGAGGTTGGCCTGGTGGGGCACGAACAAGGCGATGTCGTCGGGAGCGAGCTTGGCCCGCTCCATGGCGGCGCGGGCGGAATCGACGGTGACCCGCACCGCCCGCCGGAAGACCTCGCGTCCGTCCATCTGGATGTGGGCACCGCGGTCGCAGTAGAGCAGCGGGACACCCGAGCCGTCGACGCCCAGGTCCCAACCCAACAGGCGGTCGTCGCCCGGTACCGCTTCCAGCACGAGGGCGCCCGACCCGTCGGCGAAGAGCACGGCCGTGCCCCGGTCGGCGGGATCGGTGATCCGGGACAACGTGTCGGTCCCGATGACCAGGGCCCGGTCGGCTCCCGTGACGATCAGGGCGTGGGCGGTGACGAGGGAGTAGACGAAACCGGAACAGGCGGCGTTGAGGTCGAAGGCGGCGCACCGCAGCCCGAGCTCGTGCTGGACGGTGGCCGAGGTCGCGGGAACGGTCTGGTCCGGGGTCGTGGTGGCCAGGACCAGGAGGTCGATGTCGGAGGCGTCCAGGCCCGCCTTCTCCAGGGCCGCCAGCCCCGAGGCCGCGGAGAGGGCGGACGTGGTCCCGCCCACACGCCGCTCGCGAATGCCGGTCCGCTCGACGATCCAGGCGTCGCTGGTGTCGAGCCGTTCCTCCAGATCCGCGTTCGTCACCACGGTCTCCGGCAGAGCCGATCCCCACCCGACGATGGCGGCGCCCCTCGTCACGGCGTCGCTACGGCGCGCAGCCAGGCCACCGGCTGTCCGGCGAGGACACGCTGGCCGGCGAGGGCCAGGAAACCCTGGAGCGATCCGGCGAACGGCGACCGCACCTCGTCCGAGCCGACGCTGCCGACGACCTCGCCGACCTCGACCCGGTCCCGCAGGTCCTCTCTCGGCTGGAAGACCCCGGCGGCCTGGCTCACCACCAGGCGTTCTGAGGTGTACAGGTGCTCGCCCTGGTGGGCGGCGGCGTAGGAGTGGAGCGGTCCCTCGCCCGCCAGCGCATCGACGAGGACGTCGAGGTCGTCGGGCTTGGACACGCTCACCGCCACGGCGTCGGCAACGCTGCGGCGGGCCAGGGCCGAGAGCACGCCTCCGGGCCCGACCTCCACGAAGGCGGTCACGCCGCTGTCGGACAGCCCGTGCAGGGTCTGGTGCCAGCGCACCGGACTGCACAGCTGGGCCGAGAGCAGCCCGGGCCACTCCTCGGCGGTGGCGTGCGGCCGGGCGTCGACGTTGGCCGTGACGGGGACCTCGGGATCGGCGAAGGCGGCGGTGGCGAGGGCCTTGCGCAGCCGGTGGCGGGCGGCGGCCATGAGCGGCGTGTGGAAGGCCCCGCCCACCTGGATGGACATGACCTTTCGGGCCCCGAGCGTCTTGGCCACCTCGGCGGCGGCGGCGACCCCCTCGGCCGTTCCCGCCACGACCACCTGGCCGGGCGAGTTGTAGTTCGCCAGCCAGACGTCGCTCTCGGCCCGCTGGCAGGCCGCCTCGGCATCTGCGTCGCTGATGCCGAGAAACGCGGCCATCGTCCCGGGCTGCTCGTCGGCCGCCCCCTGCATGGCGTCGCCACGCTCGGTCACGAGGCGGGCGCCGTCCTCGAACCCGAGGGCTCCGGCGGCGACCAGCGCCGTGTACTCGCCCAGGCTGTGACCGGCACAGGCCGATGGAGCCAGGCCCAGCCTCTCGATGGCATCGAGCACCACCAGGCTGAGGGCGAACGTCGCCAGCTGGGCGTTCCTGGTGGCGGTCAGCTCCTCGGTGTCCGCTTCGAGGAGGAGGGCGGCGATGTCACGGCCGGCGGCATCTGATGCGTCGCCGACCACCTCCCATGACGGGTGATCGACCCATGGATGACCCATGCCGGGTCGCTGTGATCCCTGTCCGGGGAAGGTGAATGCAAGCACCGCCGCTCCTCTTGCGTGCCTCGTATGGTGTGCCGCCCTCGCAAGCCGGCTCGAATCTCAGACCTGCCTGAGCGCGCCCTGGTTTCACCGCCTTCGTACTTACCCGCTGGTAACCAGGCGCTTCTTCCGCCTCAGCGCATGCCCTGGTGTCGCTCGTTCTCGGCCAGGAAACGATGCCGCAAGGCGACCGCAACCGTGCCGGCGAAGGCCATACCGAGCAACAGCCATCGGCGGATGCGCATCGTGTCGACGTTAGTCGGCGGCGAGAACCGAGCACCTGTTCGTTAATGGGACGCTATGACGTCGCCGGTCGTCCGTTCAACCGGTGGCAGCTCTCCGAGCTCGTCGAGGTTCAGTCGCCAAACTCGACGAGTTTGTAGGTCCAAAGAGCTAAAAGCTCCGGTGCCCGGAGCGGGATTCGAACCCGCACGCCCTTTCGGACAATGCGTTTTGAGCGCATCTTGTCTACCGATTCCAACACCCGGGCCTATCACTAGGAGCGATACGAGACACCCTCCAACAAAGGCATTGTAGGTACCGCTTCCCGCCACGAGGTGACTGCCGGCCCGATATCTCCGACTGATGAAAGGGTGCCAAGATGCCGGCCGTGGGGATGTCCGGACGAGTCGCGGCGGTCGTCGCGGCCGTGTCGGCCGCGTTCCTTGCTCTGTCGGTCATCGTCGTCCTGCGCAACACGACCGGAACCAGGGCGGCCACCACGGCCCCCACCACGACAAGCACGACCACCAAGCCGGCGACGCCACCCACCACGGGCGCAATCGTCGGCCCCGCCGACATCCACAAGATCAAGCACGTCGTGGTGATCATGCAGGAGAACCGCTCCTTCGACGAGTATTTCGGCACCTACCCGGGCGCCGACGGGATACCGCCGGGCGTGTGCGTGCCCGTCACCGCCAGCGGGGGCTGCATGGCGCCCTACCACAACCCGGCTGATCTCAACACGGGCGGTCCTCACAACTTGAGCAACGCCACGGCGGACATCAACGGCGGCCAGATGAACGGCTTCGTCACGCAGGCCCTGCGAGCGACGCCGAACTGCAAGGTGCGCAACGACCCCAACTGCGGACCCGGTGGCCAGAAGAAGACAGACGTCATGGGCTGGCACGACGCCAGGGAGATCCCCAACTACTGGGACTACGCCCACGATTTCGTCCTCCAGGACCACATGTTCGAGCCCAACGCCTCGTGGAGCCTGCCCGAGCACCTGTTCCAGGTGTCGGAGTGGTCGGCGCTGTGCAAAGTGCCCGGACTTCCGGCCAGCTGTGTGAACAGGCCGCAGGCCCCGGCGCTCCCGCCGGACTTCGTGGCTGCCGGCAGACCTCCGAACCCGACGCCCGACTACGCCTGGACCGATCTCACGTACCTGCTCCACCGGAACCAGGTCAGCTGGGGCTACTACGTCGTGAACGGCGGCGAGCCCGACTGCGAGGACGACGCGACGATCTCCTGCATCCCGAAGCAGCAGAACGCGACGACGCCGGGGATCTGGAACCCGCTGCCGTTCTTCGACACCGTCAAGGCCGACAACCAGCTCGGCAACGTCCAGTCGGTCGCCAACTTCTACCAGGCCGCCAACAACGGCAACCTTCCAGCCGTCTCCTGGGTCGTGCCGAGTTGGGCCGTGAGCGAGCACCCGCCCGGCCTGATCTCGGCCGGCCAGTCGTACGTGACGAGTCTCGTCAACGCGGTCATGAGAAGTCGCGACTGGGACTCGACGGCCATCTTCCTCTCGTGGGACGACTGGGGCGGCTTCTACGACCACGTCCAGCCCCCCAGGGTCGACCAGAACGGGTACGGCCTCAGAGTCCCGGGCCTCGTCATCAGCCCTTACGCTAAGCAGGGTTTCATCGACCACCAGACGCTCAGCTTCGACGCCTACGTGAAGTTCATCGAGGACGACTTCCTCGGTGGAGCGCGCCTCGATCCGAAGACCGACGGGCGCCCCGACCCGCGCCCGGACGTGCGTGAGAATGCTCCACAGCTGGGCGACCTCGTTTCTGACTTCGATTTCGGCCAGCAGCCACGTCCGCCCGTGCTCTTGTCGACCCACCCACCTCCCGGACCGGCGTCGAGCTGACGCGTTCGCACCACGACCGACCGGCGCGTCCTGGCTTGACCTGAGAGGCTGGGGCGGTGGGGAGGTCGGCCACCGCTGAACTGACGACGAGGCCAGCGGGCGCGCCCGACGACCCCGACGCTCCGGTGCGCGTGAAGGGTCGCTTGCGCCCGGGCGAGCTGGCCGAGGCGGCGATCCTCGCCGACGTCGCCGTGGGACTCATCCTCGTCGGCTGGTTCATGCCCCTCGGCGGCATCCTGCACGCGGCCGCCGTCACGCCCTTGGCCGCGCTGACCGTGCGTCACCGCCTGCGGGCCATGGTCGTGGCCACCTTCGCCGGAGCCACGGTCGCCTTCCTCATTGGGGGAGTGGGTCTCGCCATCAACGTGGGAACCGCCGGCGCGCTCGGCCTCGCCGTGGGCACGGCAATGCGCAGAGGTTGGGGAATGGCCCGCACGATCGTCCTGGCGGTGGTGACGACGGGGCTACCGCTGGTCGGCCTGACCGTGCTCCTCCTCTACGCGTTCGCCAGCCTCAGGAACCTCGCGTTGGCCCAGATCCGGAACGGTTGGCGAGGCATCACCCGCATCCTGGATCACATCGGGCTCAGCGGGGTGGTCGGGTGGGGGAACCACGCCGTCGACTGGATCATCACCCACTGGTGGATCGCCATTCCGGCGGGGTTGCTCGTCGGGACCGTCGGCGCTGCCGTGTTCGCCCGAGCCTTCGCCGTGCCTGCTCTGAGGCGACTGGCGAAGGCGACGGGGCCGGCGCCCGTCCTGCCCCAGCCTCCAGCCGACGCCCCGGTCGGGCCGCTCCCCGTCCGGCTGCAACGGGTCGGCTACCGCTACCCCAGATCAGACATCGACGCCCTGTCGGACGTGAGCCTGACCATCCCGGCCGCGACCTTCGTGGCCGTCCTCGGGCCCAACGGCTCCGGGAAGTCCACCCTCGCCAAGATCCTCGCCGGCCTGGCGCCGACCGACGGGTTGATCACGAGGCCGGGGGCCGCCGGCCTCGGCCGCCGGGGTGGCACGGCGATGGTCTTCCAGCGGCCCGAGAGCCAGGTCCTCGGTGTCCGGGTGCGCGACGACGTGGTGTGGGGACTGCCGCCCGGAGACGAGGTGGACGTGGCCCACCTGCTCGCCCTCGTCGGTCTGACCGACATGGAGGACCGTGAGACGGCCACCCTGAGCGGCGGCCAGCTCCAGCGGCTGGCGATCGCTGCTGCGCTGGCCCGCCGCCCGGCCCTGCTCATCTCCGACGAGGCCACGTCGATGCTCGACCACGCCGGCCGCCAAGACCTCACCGCCCTGCTGCGGGAGCTGGCCCGCAATGAGGGCGTGACCGTCGTCCACATCACCCACCGGCTGGAGGAGGTCGGCGGGGCCGACCTCGTCGTCGAGCTGGCCGATGGCCGCGTCGTGCGGGCGGGAAGTGAGCCGCCGGCGGTCAGCGGTGCCCCGCCGGCACGGGGCGAGGGCTGGCATCGCGTGGTTCCTCCGGACGCCGTGCGGACGAGGCCCGCCGCCCCCCTGGTCAGGCTGCAGGGAGTCGGGTTCGTCTACGCCAGAGGCTCCCCCTGGGCACACCGGGCCCTCAGCGACATCGACTTGTCGGTCGAGCAGGGTGAGGGCGTCGTCGTGGTCGGCCACAACGGCTCGGGCAAGTCCACCCTGGCGTGGATCCTGGCGGGGCTCCTGGTCCCGACCGAGGGCGAGGCGACGCTGGACAGCTGTGATCTTCCCGATTGCGTCGGACACGTGGGCGTGGCGTTCCAGCACGCCCGCCTGCAGCTGTTTCGACCGACGGTGTTCGGCGACGTCACCTTCGGCGCCAACCTCGACCGCGACACGGTGGCCGGCGCCCTCGAGGAGGTCGGGCTGGACCCGGAGGAGATGTCGGAGCGGCGCATCGACGAGCTCAGCGGCGGTCAGCAGCGGCGTGTCGCCCTGGCCGGGCTGCTCGTCCGCCGGCCCCGGCTCCTGGTCCTGGACGAGCCGCTCGCGGGACTGGACGACGAGACCCGGGCGACGCTGCTGGCGGTGCTCGCCCGGCTCCGGGACCGCCACGGGGTGGCAACGGTCGTCGTCTCCCACGACCTGGACGCGGCGCCCCGTCTGGCCGACCGCCTGGTCGTCCTCGACCGCGGCCGGCTGCTCTCCGACGGCTCGATGGTCGACCTGCAGATGGCCGCCGGTGTCGGCGGGACCGGCGGACTAGCACCGTGAGCGGCAGTGCCCGGCGCTCGGGCGAGGTGCACCTGTTGCGCTACGTGCCCACCGACAGCCCCGTGCACCGCCTGTGGGCGGGCACCAAGCTGGTGGCCCTGTTCGCCTTCGGGGTCGCCTTGTCGCTCGAGCCGAACTGGCGAGCCGAGGGCATCCTGGCTCTCACCCTGATCGTTGCCCTCATCGTGGCCCGCATCCCCCTCGGCGCCTTCCCGCGGTTCCCGGCGTGGGTCGGGATCGGCATCGCCATCGGCGGGTTCCTGTCGTTTCTCGCCGGTGGCCACCCCGAGGTTCACATCGGCCGGGTGGCGATCGGGTTGGGCGCTCTCGACCAGTGGGCCCGGTTGACCGTGCTCACCGTGCTCCTGCTGCTGGGATCGGCCCTCATCGGCTGGACGACGCCGCTGGCGGAGCTCGGGCCCGCCCTGACCCGAATGCTGTCACCGCTGCGACGGATCCGGGTGCCCGTCGACGAGATCGTGCTCAGCGTCGCCCTGAGCGTGCGCTGTCTGCCGCTGCTGGTGGAGGAGCTACGGGTGCTCTATGCCGCTCGTCGGGTACGCCGGCCGGAGGTCCCGCAGGGAGCAAGAAGCCTGTTCGACGAGGCCGTCGACCTGCTCGTCAGCGCGCTCGTGGCCGCCACCCGCCGGGCCCAGGAGATGGGCGCGGCGATCGAAGCGCGAGGAGGGCTCGGCTCGGCCAGCCGGCCTGGGCCGCGGCCGCGCCTGGTGGACGGGGCCGTCCTCGTCCTCGCCGCCGCCATCAGCGCAGGCATGGTGCTGGCGTGATCCGTCCGCGGTCGACGATCCATCTGACTGGGATCGCCTCCCGGGCGGGCCGTGCAGGCATGGTGCTCGCCTGACGATCCGGCGACGATGCACCCGCCCACCAGGACGCGCTCTACACTGACCCGGGCATGCATCGGTCTCTCGTCGAGCGGCGCCTCATCGAGGTCAATTCCCGCCTCAAGCGCGTCCGCGAGGAGCTGGCCGTGGTCGACGAGCAGCTGGCCGAATTGGCCGAGGCAGCCGACGAGGCGCGCATCCGGTACCTGGTCTCGGAGACGCCGCTCGCCGACCGCGAGCTTCGGGAGGCGCGTCGTCACGCCGACGCCATGGCTCGCAGCCGGGATTCGGTCGTCGAGTCGATCGCCGAGCTCGAGCGGGTGCAGGACGAGTTGCTCGACCGGCTCGTGACCGAGCCCCAGTAGCCGATCGGGAAGGAGCCATCCTTGGCCGTTCGCGTGGTCATCGCCGAGGACGAAGGGATCATCCGCCTCGACCTCAAGGAGGTCCTGGAGGAGGAGGGCTACGAGGTCGTCGGGGAGACGGGACGGGGGGACGAGGCCGTCACGCTGGTCCGCCAGCACGGCCCCGAGCTGGCGATCCTCGACATCAAGATGCCCGGACTCGACGGGTTGGCGGCGGCCCGGGAGATCTCGGGCGAGCGACTGGCGGCGGTGCTCATCCTCACCGCTTTCAGCCAGCGCAATCTCATCGAAGAGGCGCGCGACGCGGGCGCTCTCGCCTACCTGGTGAAGCCGTTCCAGAAATCGGAGCTCATCCCAGCCATCGAGGTCGCCCTGGGCCGGTTCACCGAGCTCAAGGCGTTGGAAGCGGAGAACCGCGGGCTCGAGGGCCAGAACCGCAGCCTGGAAGACCTGCTCGAGCGGCAGCGCCTGGTGGACCGGGCCAAGGGTCTGCTCATGGACAATCACAGCATGAAGGAGGCCGACGCCTTCTCGTTCATCCAGCGCACGGCCATGCGCCTCCGCCTCACCATGAAAGAGGTCGCCCGCCAGGTGATCGACGGCAGCCTCACGCCCTGACAGGGGAGGGCACGCGCCTCCGCTTACGCGGGGGCGACGAACAGCTGTTGGGCGATGGACGGCCCTAGCTCGATGGTGGCGTCGCTGCCGACGTCCTCGAGCACCAGGGTGACGCTGCCGTCGGTCTCCTTTGTCTGCACCCGGGCGTCGGTGCCGGGCACGAAACCGTGGCTGCTCAGGTAGCTGAGTGACTCGAGATCGATCTCGACCTTTTCGGTGACCCGCTCGAGCCGGATGTGGTCACCCGGCTCGGCGTCGGCCAGCGCCATCTGAGCCGGCGCCTTGCCCTTCGCCCCCGGGATGGGGTTGCCGT
Organism: Acidimicrobiales bacterium; assembly: GCA_051985455.1. Classification (GTDB taxonomy): domain Bacteria; phylum Actinomycetota; class Acidimicrobiia; order Acidimicrobiales; family AC-9; genus AC-9. The sequence goes on along the minus strand of JBPYEI010000031.1, from coordinate 4,050 downwards.
GCGGGCAGGTACGCGGATGGCCCAGTAGCTCCACCAGGCGGTCCTCGACCTCGTCGGAGATGACGTGCTCCCACCGGCCTGCCTCGTCGTGGGCCTTGTGCCACTCGAGTCCGATCACGTCGGTGAGGAGCCGCTCGGCCAGCCGGTGCTTGCGCACCACGCTCTCGGCCCGGGAGCGGCCCTTGGCCGTGAGGGTCACCGCGCGCGCCGCCACGCTGACGTAGCCGTCGGCCTTGAGCCGTCGCACCATCTCCGAGACGGTGGGAGCCGAATGGCCGAGACGCTGGGCCAGGCGGGCCTGGATCACCTGCACGCCCTCCTCTTGGAGGGCGTGAATGGCCTCGAGGTACTCCTCGACCGGAGGGTGGAAGCCATTCGACACGACTGTCAATCCTACCCGGGGGCCCGCGTTACGGGCCGGGGCGCTCCATGCCGGGAACCACGGTGCCGGAGGCCGTGCGCAATAGCATGCGACTGTGGCCAAGGTGATGCTGCTGGACGGCAACTCACTGGCCTACCGCGCCTTCTTCGCCCTGCCGACCGACATGGCCACGGCGTCCGGTCAGGTCACCAACGCCGTGTTCGGCTTCACGTCGATGCTCATCAACCTGTTGAAGGACCACCGGCCCGACGCCATCGCCGTGGCCTTCGACCGGCCCGAGCCGACGTTCCGGCACGAGGTGGTGGAGGACTACAAGGCGGGGCGAGCCGAGGCGCCGGACATCCTGCGCCAGCAGATGGGACTCGTACGCCAGGTGGTCGACGTGCTGCACGTGCCGACCATCGAGCTGCCCGGCTACGAGGCCGACGACGTGATCGCCACCCTGGCCACCCGCGCGCGAGACAAGGGCGACGACGTCGTCATCGTGACCGGAGACCGGGACACCTACCAGCTGGTCGAGGACCCGCACGTCAAGGTCCTCTACAACCGCCGCGGGGTGAGCGACTACGTCCTCTACGACGAGGCGGGGATCAAGGAACGCACCGGCGTGACGCCGGTCCAGTACCCCACGTACGCCGCGTTGCGCGGAGATCCCTCGGACAACCTCCCCGGTGTGCCCGGCGTGGGCGAGAAGACTGCGGCTCGACTCGTGGGCGACCACGGCGATCTGGACGGGGTCTTCGCCAATCTGGACACGGCGACGCCCAAGCTGCGACAGGCCCTGGCCGAGCACGAGACCCAGGTCCGTCGCAACGCCGAGGTCATCCCGCTGGTGCGGGATCTCCCCCTCGACGTCGATCTCGACAAGCTCACCATGGGGGGCTGGGACCCCGACGAGGTCAGGCACCTCTTCGCCTTTCTCGAGTTCCGGACGCTGTGGGACCGCCTGGTGGAGGCCCTGGGCCCGCAGGGGGAGGCCCTGAGCGGACCGGTCGGTGCCCAACCCTTCGAGATCGACCTCCACGTCGACGCCACCCCCGAGCAGGCGTCGGCGGCCCTGTCCATGTTGTCGGCCCGCGGCGGAGCCGTCGTCATCGAGGCGGCGTGGGTGGGACAGCCGGGACGCTCTCCGATCGTGGGCCTGGCCCTGGTGGCGGCCAGCACGACGTCCGCCACCGGCAACGGAGCCGAGCAACCGGATGCGAGCCCGGACCGCGTGGATTGGATCCCGGCCGCCACGCTCGAGGCAGCCGAGGTCACCGAGCAGCTGACCCGGCTGGTCGGGCCCGACGGCCTCCCGACAGTCGCCCACCGGGCCAAGGAGCTCATGCGCGGCCTCGCCCCGACGGGCGTGGACATCGCCTGCCTGGAGCTCGACACCGCCGTGGCCGCCTATCTCGTCGACCCGGGCGAGACCGCCTACCCGCTGGAGGAGCTGGCGGCGAGGTACGCCGGTGTGGACGTCCGGTCGCCGGCGGCGCCCCCCGAGGGGCAGCTCGATCTGGAGGGCACGGCCAGCGACCCGGCCGAGGAGACCGGTCACCGGGCGGCGGCTGTCGCCCGCCTGGCGCCCGCCCTGAGCGCGGCCCTCACGGCGCGGGGGCTCTCCATGCTCCACGACGAGGTCGAGCTGCCTCTCGTGCGGGTCCTGGCCCGCATGGAGGTGGCCGGCGTGCGGGTTGACGTCGACTACCTCACGTCGGTGGTGCGCTCGCTGACCGACGAGGTCCAGCGGCTCGACGGCGAGATCCAGGACCTGGCCGGGCTGGAGTTCCGGGTGAACTCGACCCAGCAGCTGCGGACGGTGTTGTTCGACAAGCTCGGGCTCGCCCCACAGAAGAAGACCAAGACTGGGTACTCCACCGACGCTGCCTCACTGGAGCGCCTTCGTGGCGAGCACCCGATCATCGAGTCCCTCCTCCGCTACCGGGAGGTGGAGAAGCTGCGCTCGACCTACGGCGACAGCCTCCTGGCCGAGGTCGGCGCGGACGGCCGCATCCACGCCAGCTTCAACCAGACCGTGGCCCGGACCGGTCGGCTCTCGTCCGACCAGCCCAACCTGCACAACATCCCCATCCGCAGCGATGAGGGTCGCCAGCTGCGGCGGGCGTTCATCCCGGCGGAGGGCTGCTCCCTGCTCGTCGCCGACTACAACCAGATCGAGCTCCGGGTCATCGCCCACCTGGCCGACGACCCGGGCTTGATCGAGGCCTTCGACTTCGGCCAGGACATCCACAACGCCACCGCCGCGCGCATCTTCGGGGTCGACCCCGACGACGTGACCATCTCGCAGCGGTCCAAGGCCAAGATGGTTTCCTATGGTCTGGCCTACGGCATGGAGGCCTATGGGCTGTCGCAGCGCTTGGCCATCGACGTCGAGGAAGCGGCGATCATCCTGGCCGCCTACTTCGAGGCCTTCCCCAACGTGAAGGCCTACATGGAGAACACGGTCGCCGAGGCCAGAGAGAAGGGCTACACGCAGACGCTGTTCGGCCGGCGCCGGCCCATCCCCGAGCTGTCGGCGTCCAACTACCGGGTGCGCCAGGCGGGGGAGCGCCAGGCCATGAACGCAGGAATCCAGGGTCTGGCGGCCGACATCTTCAAGGTCGCCCTGGTGCGCCTGGACACCGCCCTCGAGCGGGAGGGCCTGGCCAGCCGCTTGATCCTTCAGGTCCACGACGAGGTGATCGTCGAGGTGCCGCCGGAGGAGCGGGAGCAGGCCACCGAGCTCACCGTCGACGCCATGCAGCAGGCCGCCGAGCTGCGCGTGCCCCTCACCGTGAACCTGTCGTGGGGATCGACCTGGGCCGAGGCCAAGGGCTGAGTCCCTCACGGGGCGCCAGGGAGCCGCACTTCTACGAGCGGCTGGCCGACATCGTCGGTCCCGAGTACCTGCGGTACTCGTTCACGAGGAGCACCGAGGCCGAGGTGTCGTTCATCGCCGACGTCCTCGGCCTGGCGCCCGGCGGGGTGGTCGTCGACGTCGGTTGCGGCCCCGGTCGTCACAGCCACGCTCTGGCGCGGCGGGGCGTGCGGGTCGTCGGCGTCGACGTGGCGCAGCGCTTCGTGGAGCTCGCCGGTCGCGACGCGCCGGCGGGCGCCGGATTCGTACGAGGCGACGCCCGCCGCCTCCCGGTCGCTCCGGGCACCGCCGACGCCGTCATCTGCCTGTGCCAGGGAGGGTTCGGGCTGCTCGGCGGGGGAGATGGGGAGCTGTCGGCACTGGAGGAGATGGCGGGCGCGCTGCGCGTGGGTGGGCGGCTGGCCGTGTCGGCCGTATCGGCCTATTTCGTGCTGCGGTACCTGGAGCAGGGTGACACCTTCGACGCCGCCCACGGCGTCAACCACGAGGTGGCGACGGTGCGCGACGAGGGCGGCGACCAGGTGGCGGTCGACCTCTGGACCACGTGCTTCACCCCTCGGGAGCTGCGATTGCTGTGCGCCCGTGCCGGCCTGGAGGTCCTCCACCTCTGGTCGGTGGGACCGGGCACGTACGCCCGACGACCACCGGACCTCGATCACCCAGAGTGGCTGGTGGTGGCGCAGCGGGGGCACGCCCGGGAGTCATGAGGCCTGGTGGTAAAATGTTTTGCGAGGGTGTTTCGCCGCCGTCGGGCCGAGATAACGGCTCGAGGGGGACGGGGCTCCGTACGTCTCCCGTCGGGCCA
>JBPYEI010000030.1:0-8120 GCA_051985455.1 Acidimicrobiales bacterium | reverse complement strand
GCCTTGTCGCCGCTGCCGCGCAGCTCGAGGACAACGCCCTCGCCCCACTTGCCGTGGACGACGTCGTCGCCGACCTTGAGGCCCAACCGCTCGGCTCCGGTGGTCCGGGCCGGGGTGTTCCGACCGGCCCGGCGGGCGCTCTCGACCAGGGCGTCACGACCCCGCGCTCCCGACACGCCGTCGCCATGGGCGCCGTTGGTCGACCCCGCGACGCCGTTCCCTGCCGCCCGCAGGAGCATCTCCGGGACCTCCTTGAGAAACCGGCTGGGAGGGTTCCACTGGACCGAGCCCCACAGGCCGCGGCAGGTGGCGTGGGACAGGTGGAGGTACTCGCGGGCACGCGTCATGCCGACGTAGCACAGCCGGCGTTCCTCCTCGAGCTCGTCGGGCTCGGCCAACGCCCGCATGTGAGGGAACACCCCGTCCTCCATGCCGACCAGGAACACCGCCGGGAACTCGAGCCCCTTGGCGGTGTGGAGGGTCATGAGGGCGACCCGCGAGTCGTCGTCCCCGAGATCGTCGGCGTCGTTGACCAGGGCGACCGCCTCGAGGAACGAGGCGAGCTCCTCGTGCTGGCTGGCCACCCCGACCAGCTCGGCCAGGTTCTCGAGCCGTCCGGTCGCTTCGAGACTGTGCTCGGCCTCCAGGTCGGCGCGGTAGCCGGTGAGCTCGAGCACGGCCTCGAGCACGACCGCCGGGTTGGCCCCCGAGACGTCGTCGTCGTCGGGCGCCCGCAGCCGGGCGAGGAGATCGAGCAGGCTGCGGATCCCCGTCGCCGCCTTCCCCGTGACGCCGGCGCGGTCGGCGTCGGCGAGGGCGGTCCCGAACGTCGTGCCGTGCGCCGAGGCCCACGCCTCGATGCGTCGGACGCTGGTGTCTCCCACCCCCCGGCGTGGCACGTTGACGATACGACGGAACGAGACCTCGTCGTCGGGGTTGATCAGGACTCGGAGATAGGCCAGGACGTCCTTGATCTCTCGCCGGTCGTAGAAGCGGGGGCCCCCGACCACGACATAGGGGACGTTCCGACGGACGAGCTCCTCCTCGATCACCCGGCTCTGGGCGTTGGTGCGGTAGAACACGGCGATGTCGCCCCACCGACACCGCCCGGTCGTGTGCAGTCGGGCCATCTCATCGGTCACCCAGGCCGCCTCGTCCCGCTCGTCCTCGGCCTGGTAGTAGGAGATCCGCTCCCCGCCCAGACGCTCGGTCCGCAGGACCTTGGGCTTGCGCATGAGGTTGTGGGAGATGACGGCGTTGGCGGCATCGAGGATGGTCTGCGTGGAGCGGTAGTTCTGCTCCAACAGCACGACCGTGGCGTCAGGAAAGGCTTCCTCGAACTCCATGATGTTGCGGATGTCCGCGCCGCGGAAGCCGTAGATGCTCTGGTCCGTGTCGCCGACCACGAAGACGTTGCCGTGGCCCTTCCCCAACAGCAGGATCAACTCGTTCTGGGCCCGGTTGATGTCCTGGTACTCGTCCACGAGGATGTGGGCGAACCGGCGCTGGTACTCCTCGAGCACGTCCGGGTGGGTCTGGAACAGATTGACCGTGACCATGAGCAGATCGTCGAAGTCCATGGCGCTGGCGGCCAGGAGCCTCTGCTGATAGTCGCGGTAGACCTCGGCGATCCTCTCTTCCCTCATGTTCGTCGACCGGGCCGAGTAGGTCTCGAAGTCGACCATCTCGTTCTTGGCGTTGCTGATGGCGGCGTGGACCGCGCGGGGAGCAAACCGCTTGGGGTCGAGGTCGAGGTCGCGCAGCACGTAGCCCGTGAGCCGCACGGCGTCGGCCTCGTCGTAGATGGTGAACGAGGACCGGTAGCCGAGCTTGTCCGCGTGGCGGCGCAGGATGCGGACACAGGCCGAGTGGAACGTCGAGACCCACATGCGCTCGGCCACAGGACCGACGAGGGCGGCGACCCGCTGGCGCATCTCGTCGGCTGCCTTGTTGGTGAAGGTGATGGCGAGCAGCCGGAACGGCGACACGTCGCGCGCCGCCACAAGGTGGGCGATACGCCTGGTGAGCACGCGCGTCTTGCCCGAGCCGGCGCCGGCGACCACGAGCAGCGGACCGTCGCCGTGCAGCACGGCGCGTTGCTGGGCGGGGTTGAGCCCGGCCAGTACCTCGTCCTCTCTAGGCCGCTCTCGCTCGACCCTGGCCGGCTCGCTCATCTCGTGGCCACCATACCGGCGGTCATTCCCACTCGATGGTGCCGGGCGGCTTGGACGTGATGTCGAAGGCCACCCGGTTGACCCCGACGACCTCGTTGATGATCCGGCTCGACAGCCGCTCGAGGAGGTCGTAGGGCAGACGGGCCCAGTCCGCGGTCATGGCGTCGTCCGAGGTGACGGCGCGGACGACGATCGGGTAGGCGTAGGTCCGCTCGTCGCCCATCACACCGACGGTGCGCACCGCCGGCAGCACGGCGAAGCTCTGCCACAGGCTGCGGTACAGGCCCGCCCGCTTCACCTCCTCGAGCACGATGGCGTCGGCGGCCCGCAGCACCTCGAGCCGCTCGGGGGTGACGGCGCCGACGATCCGCACCGCCAGCCCGGGACCAGGGAAGGGCTGGCGCCACACGATCTCCTCCGGGAGACCGAGCTCCTCGCCCACCGCCCGGACCTCGTCCTTGAAGAGCGAGCGCAGGGGCTCGACCAGCTCGAGGTTCATCTCGGTGGGCAGACCGCCCACGTTGTGGTGGGACTTGATCCTGGCCGCGTCCTCGGTGCCCGACTCGATCACGTCGGGGTACAGCGTGCCCTGCACGAGGAACCGGGCGTTGTCGACGTCCGCCGCCACCTCCTCGAACACCCGGATGAAGGTGGTCCCGATGACCTTGCGCTTCTCCTCGGGCTCGACGACTCCCTGGAGCGCCTCGAGGAAGCGGTCGGCCGCCTTGGCCCGCACCAGGTCGATCTGGAACTGACCCCGGAACGTGTCCTCGACCTGGTCCGCCTCCCCCGCCCGCATCAGGCCCGTGTCGACGTACACGCAGGTGAGCTGGGAGCCGATCGCCTTGTGCACCAGGGCGGCGGCGACGCTCGAGTCGACCCCGCCCGACAGGGCGCACACCGCCCGGTCGGACCCGACCTGGGTCCGGATGGCCTGCACCGAGGCCTCGATGATCGACGTACGGGTCCAGTTGGGACGACACCCGCACACGTCGAAGAGAAAGCGCTTGAGGATCTCCTGGCCCCTGGCCGTGTGGACGACCTCGGGGTGAAACTGGACGCCGTACAGCTGACGCGCCGTGTGCTCCAGGGCGGCGACGGGCGAATCGGGCGCTCGCGCCGTGGCGACGAAGCCCTCCGGTGTCGTCTCGATGGCGTCGAAGTGGCTCATCCAGACGTCCTGGGTGTCCGGCTGGCCGGCGAACAGACGCGACGGCGCCAGCACCGTGAGGGACGTGCGCCCGTACTCACCGCGGCCGGTGCGAGCGACGGAGCCGCCGAGCTGGTGAGCCAGCAGCTGGGCGCCGTAGCAGATGCCGAGCATCGGGACCCCCGAGTCGTAGACCGCGGGGTCGACGACCGGCGCCGACTCGACGTGCACCGACTTGGGACCGCCGGAGAGGATGAGGGCCTTCGGTCGGCGCGCGAGCATCTCCGCCACAGGCATCGTGTGGGGGACGATCTCGGAATAGACGTGGGCCTCGCGCACCCGTCGGGCGATGAGCTGGGCGTACTGAGCCCCGAAGTCGACGACCAGGACCGTGTCGAAGGCCGGGTCACCCGCGAGGGGACCCGTCGAGCTCAAGGGTGCCCCATGCCGACGCCCTGCGAGCGCTGGGCCGCCTTGCCCTCGGTCTGGAGGGCGGGCGCGACCATGACCTCGGCCTTCTGGAACTCCTTGACCGACTCGTAGCCGGTGGTCGACATCGAGGTCCGCAGGGCGCCGAAGAGGTTGAAACGGCCGTCGTTCTCGTGCGCCGGACCCAGGAGGATCTCGCGCAGACTGCCTCGGATGCCGGTGCGGATGCGGGCGCCCCGCGGCAGCGTGGGGTGGAACGTGGCCATGCCCCAGTGGTAGCCGCGGCCGGGCGCCTCGTGGGCGGCGGCGAGCGGCGAGCCGAGCATGACCGCGTCGGCTCCGCAGGCGATGGCCTTGGCCACGTCACCGCCCCGGCTCATGCCGCCGTCAGCGATCACGTGGCAGTACACACCTGTCTCGTCCAGGTGCCGGATGCGCGCTCCGGCACCGTCGGCGATGGCGGTGGCCTGGGGGACACCCACGCCGAGCACGCCTCGGCTGGTGCAGGCGTTGCCCGGTCCCACGCCGACCAGGATGCCCACCGCGCCGGTGCGCATGAGGTGCAGGGCGGCCTGGTAGGAGGCGCAGCCTCCGACGATCACCGGGATCTCGAACTCGCGGATGAAGCGCTTGAGGTTGAGGGGCTCCGTCGTCTTGGAGACGTGCTCGGCCGACACGACCGTCCCCTGGATCACGAGCAGGTCGAGCTCGGCCTCCAGAATGGCCGGAGCCAAGGTGCGCGTCCGCTGCGGAGTCACCGCCGCGCAGGAGACGACACCGGCGCTCTTGATCTCCCGGATGCGAGCGGTGACGAGCTCGGGCTTGATGGGCTCGGTGTAGATCTGCTGCATGCGGGCGGTCGCCTTCTCGTGGTCGAGGCGGGAGATCTCCTCGAACAGCGGCTCGGGGTCTTCGTAGCGGGTCCACAGCCCCTCGAGGTTGAGCACACCCGTGCCGCCCAGCTGACCCACCTGCACCGCGATGGCCGGGCTCGTGACGCCGTCCATGGCCGCCGCCATGAGCGGGAGCTCGAACCGGAAAGCGTCGATCTCCCAGGAGATGTCCACGTCCTCGGGATCGCGGGTCCGCCGGCTGGGGACGATGGCGATGTCGTCGAACCCGTAGGCGCGTCGACCCGTCTTGCCGATGCCGATCTCGACCTCAGCCATCTGCGCTCCTCACGACTCGGGCGAAGAACCCAGCGTACTGCCAGGGCGTGACGATCAAGCGGCTCTCGCGGGCGCGTGGGCCCGGCTCGCGGGGCCATTTTCGACGAAAGGTGGAACCCGCGGACTGCACCTGGACGCCCCGGGTCAGGCCGCGCCGAGCACCAGCTCCAGCAGCTCCATGAGGATGCGGGCGGTGGCGCCCCACACCGTCTCGTCCTCGAGCTCGAAGAAGTGCATGGGCCGGTCCTCGAGGCCGGGCATGTCCCACCGTTCCCCCCGATAGACCCCGTCGGAGACCAGCTCGGCCAGGCTGACGTCGAAGACGCGGGCGACCTCGGCCGGATTGGGCGAAAGGTGGGGGCGCCTCCCCAGCATCCCGACGAAGGGCGTGATCCGCGAGCCACTCGACACGGTCGCCAGAGGGGCGAGCGACCCGACGATCTCGACGTCGACGGGGTCGAGGCCGACCTCCTCGTGAGCCTCCCGCAGGGCTCCCGCCTCGGGCTCCTCTCCAGGCTCCAGCCGGCCGCCCGGGAAGGCGACCTCGCCGGTGTGCGACCGGAGGTCGGCTGACCGCCGGGTGAGGACGACCCGCGTCTCCCCCGCCTCCTCGAAGAGGGGCACGAGGACTCCCGCCTCCGCGGTCGTCATCACCTCCGGCCGCGTCACCGGCTCGGCCGCCGTGGGCACGCGCTGGCGGCGGACGGAGGTGCGGACACGCTCGTTGGTGATGCCGCTCGTGGCCTCGGGCCCGAGGGTGGCCCACGGAGGCGGCGCACCCGGACGGGCGCCGGCGGGGCGAGGGATCAGCTGCTGGCCGCCTCTCTGCGGCTTCGCCGCCCGGGGCGGGGCCCCATCCCCGCCCTCCTCCGAGCGGCGGGGGCCCCCGCCCCGCCGCCGGCCGTCATCACACACCCTCGATCAGCTGGCCACGGGACGGCCCTCGACCAGCGCCTCCAGCAGCTCGCGCAGGCCCCCGGTCTTGAGGTTGCTCATGACCCGCCCCGGCGGTGTCTCGGCCCGCTCCCACTCCATCCAGAAGCCCAGCAGCTTGGCGGGGTCAGGGGGCGGCCGAGGGTCCATGTTCGGAGAATACGGGATGCAGACGGCCGGGCCCTCGGGCCCGGCCGTCCAACTACGTGGGTACCGCGCGGCTCAGATGATCCTCACATCATCCCGCCCATGCCGCCCATGCCACCCATGCCGCCCATGCCACCGCCGGCGGCGGCGGCCGCCGCCGCTGCCGGGTCGGGGCCCTTCTCGGGCTTGTCAGCCACCAGCACCTCGGTGGTGAGGAGCAGGCCGGCGATGGAAGCGGCGTTCTGCAGGGCCGAGCGGGTCACCTTGGCCGGGTCGATGACGCCGGCCTTGAGCAGGTCCTCGAAGGCACCCGTGATGGCGTTGAGGCCGGTGGTGCCGCTCTCGGACTCGACCTGGCGCACGATCACGGCGCCCTCGAGCCCGGCGTTGGCGGCGATCCAGCGGGTCGGCTCCTCGAGGGCCTTGCGGACGATCTCGGCTCCGGTGGCCTCGTCGCCGCTCAAGCCCTTGGCGGCCTTCTCGACCGCGCCGCGACTGCGGATGAGGGCGACGCCCCCGCCGGCCACCACGCCTTCTTCGATTGCCGCCCTCGTCGCCGACAGGGCGTCCTCGATGCGGTGCTTCTTCTCCTTGAGCTCCACCTCGGTGGCGGCACCGACCTTCACCACGGCGACGCCCCCGGCCAGCTTGGCCAGGCGCTCCTGGAGCTTCTCCCGGTCCCAGTCGGAGTCGGTGTCGTCGATCTCGCGCTTGATCTGGGCGATGCGGCCCTTCACGTCCTCGGAGCCGCCCGAGCCCTCGACGATGGTGGTGTCGTCCTTGGTCACGATCACCCGCCGGGCCTGACCCAGCAGGTCGAGGGTGGCGTTCTCGAGCTTGAGACCGATCTCCTCGGAGATGACCTGGGCGCCGGTGAGCACTGCCATGTCCTCGAGCATGGCCTTGCGGCGCTCGCCGAAACCGGGGGCCTTGACGGCCACCGAGTTGAACGTGCCCCGGATCTTGTTGACCACCAGGGTGGCCAGCGCCTCGCCCTCGACGTCCTCGGCGATGATGAGCAGCGGCTTGCCGCCCTGCATGACCTTCTCCAGAACCGGAACGAGGTCGTGGACGGCGCTGATCTTCTGGTTGGTGATGAGCAGGAGGGGATCGTCGAGGACGGCCTCCTGGCGCTCGGCGTCGGTCACGAAGTACGGCGACAGGAAGCCTTTGTCGAACTGCATGCCCTCGGTGAAGTCGAGCTCCAGCCCGAAGGTGTTCGACTCCTCGACCGTCACGGTGCCGTCTTTGCCCACCCGGTCGATGGCGTCTGCCAGCACCTCGCCGATGGAGGTGTCGGCGGCGGAGATGGCCGCGATCTGGGCGATCTCGCTCCGGTCGTCGATCTCCTTGGCCTGGTCCATGATGGAGTCGACGGCGGCGGCCACCGCCGTGTCGATGCCCCGCTTGAGAGCCGCCGGGGCAGCGCCGGCGGCCACGTTGCGCAGGCCCTCCCGGACCAGCGCCTGGGCCAGCACGGTGGCCGTGGTTGTGCCGTCGCCGGCCACGTCGTTGGTCTTGGTGGCGACCTCCTTGACGAGCTGGGCGCCCATGTTCTCGAAGACGTCCTCCAGCTCCACCTCACGGGCGATCGTCACCCCGTCGTTGGTGATGGTGGGAGCGCCGAACTTCTTCTCGACGACGACGTTTCGGCCCTTCGGTCCGAGCGTGACCTTGACCGAGTCGGCGAGCTTGTTGACGCCGACCTCGAGGCCCCGGCGGGCGTTCTCGTCGAACTTGAGGAGCTTGGGCATTACTTCTTGCCCTTCTTGGCGACCTTGGCCAGGACGTCGCGGCCCGTGAGGATCAGCAGATCCTCTCCCTCGATTGTGATCTCGGTGCCGCCGTACTTCGAGTAGACGACCGTGTCGCCCACGGCGACCTCGAGGGGGATGAGCTCGCCGGTGTTCTCCGCCCGCCGGCCGGGACCCACCGCCAGGATCTCGCCCTGCTGGGGCTTCTCCTTGGCGGTGTCGGGGATGACGAGGCCAGACGCCGTCGTCTCCTCCGACTCGCTGGGACGAACGACGATCCTGTCGTCGAGGGGCTGAAGGTTCATCTCCGCAGGCCTCCCTTTCGGGGCGTTAGCACTCTCAGATGTCGAGTGCTAACCCTAGC
>JBPYEI010000029.1:0-18940 GCA_051985455.1 Acidimicrobiales bacterium | reverse complement strand
AGAACTTCCCCAGGAGTGAGTCGGCCTGCACGAACCGGAAGAGGTGCTCGGTGACGGCGATCTCGGTGATCCCCACCGCTCCGGCGCGCCTGCAGTACGCCGCCAGCTGCTCGGTCGTGACGGCGCTGTCACGCTCCCCGTGGGGCCACAGGTGGAGGTGGTAGTCGAGCACGGGGACATGGTACGAGGACCTTTGTGGGCTGGGCTCCGTGGAGGCGCCCGGGAACCGCGACCCGGTTCAGTCGGGGGGGGCAGCCAGGTAGCTCAGGCCCGGCGGATGAGGGTCATGCCGTCGCGCACGGTCATCTGGGCACACACGACCCTCGGGTCGTTGACGACGTGGTCGTTGAAGGTCCGGATCTCCTTGGTGCTCTCGTGCACGTTCGCCTCGTCGGCGACCGAACCGCCCCACAAGGTGTTGTCGGCGACGATGACGCCCCGAGGAGCCAGCTTGGGCAGGACGGCCTCGTAGTAGTCGACGTAGCTCGCCTTGTCGGCGTCGATGAAGACGAGGTCGAACGGTCCGTCGAGTTCGCTGATCGTGTCGAGCGCCCGGCCCACCCGCACGTCGATGCGATCGGCGAAGGGGCTGGCGGCGATGTGCCGGCGGGCAACCTCGGCGTGCCTCGGGTCGACCTCGCACGTCACGATGTGGCCGCCGTCGGGCAGACCGGCGGCCATCGACAGGGCGGAGTAGCCGCTGAACGTGCCGATCTCGAGGACGCGGCGGGCGGAGGCGAGGAACACGAGCATCTGGAGCACCCGCCCCTCGACGGCACCGACCATCATGCCCGGCGCGGCCAGCGTGGCCCGGGTCTCCTCTGCCAGCGCCTCGAGGTACGGGGGAGGCTGGCTGGTGTGGGCCTCGGCGTAGCGCTCGATCTCGGCGGGCACGATGTCAGCCACGGTGCCTCCCTGCTCATGTATGGGGCCGGTCTCCCGGGCCGGCCTTCAGCTCCAGATCTGTTCGCCGATCCGCACGAGCCCGGCCAGGTCGTAGATGTCGGTGTCGAAGTAGGGGACACTGGCCACCACTTCGGGCCTGACGGCGAGCTCGGCTTGTTGCTCGGCCTCTCGGCTGGCCACCACCTGGAAGTTGAGGAAGCTCTCGGCCACCTCGTCGAGGACCCGGCGGATCTGGGCGGGGTCGGCGAGCCCCGGCGCCAGCGCTTCGGCGAGCTCGTCGTCGCGTGCCCGCAGCCGGTCCGCAACCGCGGCCGAGCGGTCACTGCGCATGTACTCCGGTAGGACCTTGTTGAGGATCACGGCGCCCAGGTGGAACCCCTTGTCCGACATGACGTCGATGAACTGCTCGGCCTCTCGCAGCGGCGCCGCCTCGAGCGTGCTCACGACCATGAACGTGGTGCGCCGCTCGTGGAGCAGACGCTCCACCGCCTTCGCCCGCTTGACGAACCCGTCGTACATGGTCTGGAACAACATGAAGAACTCGGCGATGTCCTGCAGGAACTGGGTACCGAGGATCCGGTCCGCAATCTGATAGAAGGGCCGGGAGGCGATGTTCACGACCTTCGACCGGTAGGGGACGATCAGCCAGCGCAGCAACCGGCTCGAGAAGAACTCCGCCATGTGCTCCGGAGCCTCGAGGAAATCGATTGCGTTGCGCGAGGGCGGCGTGTCGACGACGATCAGGTCGTAGATGCCCTTGTTGTGGATCTCGTAGAGCCGTTCCATGGCGATGTACTCGTGGCTCTCCACGAAACGACCCGAAATGTTCTGGTAGAGCGGGTTCTCCAGGATCTCGCGGGCGGTGCGGGCGTCGGGAGCGTCACGGCGCACCAGCGCGTCCCAGGATTGCTTGGTGTCCAGCATGGCCGCCCACAGCTCTCCTCGCGGTGTGATCCCGGCGTCGGTGAACGCCGACTGCGGCACCTGCGTCTCATCGTTGCCGATCCCCTCGACACCCAGGGCGTCGGCGAGGCGCTTGGCCGGATCGACGGTGAGGACGAGCACCTTTCCGCCGTGCCGAACGGCAGCCATGGTCGCCGAGGCGGCGGACAGAGTCGTCTTGCCCACGCCGCCCGACCCGCACGAGATGGCGATCTCCTTGGCCGCCAGCAACTGGTCCAACGAGCCGGCGCGGGCAGGCGCGGGTGTTGTGGCAGTCGGCATCGTCGGCCTCAGTAGCCCAGCTCGGCCGACAGGGCCTCGGCCACCTGGCGGGTGGCCCGAAGGCCGTGGGACCGGGCGAAGAGGTAGGGGACGTAGAGCACGGGCACCGACGGGTCGACCTCGGCGCGCAGGCGCTCGAGGTGGGCGGCGCCAGTCCGGCGCATGGTGACGGCCAGCCCGGCGCCGTCGAGCACGGGCTGGACGTCGCCGTCGACCCCCTTGGCCAGCGCGGCAGCGCGGTCCGGCTCGGTCAACGCCTCGAAGACCGCCTCTTCGCCGCGCCCGAACAGCTCGGGGAGCACCCGGTTGACCACGATGGCGGCGAGCGAGACGCTCGTCTCGTTCTTCACCCTCGCCGCCAGCTCGATGGTCTCGTTGACCGGCATCTCCTCCGGCGTGGCGACGATGCACAGCCCGGTCAGGAAGGGGTCGGAGAGGATGTCGAGGATCCAGCCCGTCTGCTGACGCACCGGGCCGATGCTGACGAGATCGTTGATGGCCTGGGGCGCAGCCAGCTGGCCGACGATGTGACCGGTGGGCGAGGCGTCCACGACGATGAGGTCCCAGTTTCGCTCCCGGACCTCGTAGCCGAGCTTGCCCACGACGAGGATCTCCCGCACGCCGGGAGCAGCCGTGGCCACGAACTCGAAGGCCCGGGCGAGCGGTCCGATGCGACCGATGACCGGCACGCGGAGGTTGAGGCGCAGGTACTCGCGCAGAGAGGCCTCGGTGTCCATCGACATCGTCCACAGCCTCGGGTGCACCTCAGTGGGCTGGAAGCCGGTGTGTCCCGTCTCGAGGGCGTCGGCCACGGCTCCCTTGGCATCGATCTCGCAGAGCAGCGTGCGCTTGCCCCGGCTGGCGGCCAGGAGGGCGAGCGACGAGGCGACGGTGGTCTTGCCCACGCCGCCCTTGCCCGTCACGAAGAGGAGCTTTCGCTCCAACATGTCCGCCGGCGCTCGGCGAACGGGGCCGGGCGCCCCTTCAGGAAGCACGGGGCCGGGCGCCCCCTCAGGGGGAACGGGTCCGGGCGCCCCCTCAGGGGGCACCGAAGCCAACCCTACGGTCCTCGCTGGCCAGGCCGACCTCGATGTAGGCGACCCGGGCGACCGGGACCCCGACCCGCTTGCCCCGGCGGTCGGTCAGCCAGAGGACGCTGTCAGGACGCCCGAGGGTCGTGTCGATCTCGTCCATCAGCTTGTCGCGATCCGAGTCGTCGGCCAGCTCGACCTCGATCTCTCTGGTCGTGTGGATGACACCGATACGGATGTCCACCGCCATGCTCCTCTGGTCAGCGACTTCGCCAGGCACCACGCCCAGCGGTCGATGGGCCACCGCCATGGTATGCCGGAGCCCACCGTGGCTCGACCGGAGACAGCGTCACACCCGCCGGGCAAACTTGGCCCATGGTCTCGATCGAGCCACCGGAGGAGATGGCCGGGGACATGACCGTACCGGCGACCGAGCCGGCGACGGAGCCGATCCCGGCCGACCAGGGCGAGCGGGCCCTGCGCTGGGCGTCGACGATGGACGGTTATGCCGGTACAGCGGCGGTCCGGCGGGCCCACCGCGACAGCCACGCCGGGGTGGGATCGGCGGGAACGCTACGGCGGGGTGAGCGCGAGCACATCGAGGACCTGACCCTGGCACCCGGGGCGACCCGAGCCCGCGAGGCCGGCAGCCGGGCCCTGCGAGAGGAGCCGGACCCGCTGCGCACCTGCTTCGAACGCGACCGGGACCGCATCCTGCACGCCACCGCCTTCCGGCGGCTGGCAGGCAAGACGCAGGTGTTCATCTTTCCGCAGGATCATCAGCGGACCCGCCTCACCCACGCCATCGAGGTCGCCCAGGTGGCGGTCAGCCTCGCTCGGGCGGCGCGGGTCAACGTGGCGCTCACGGAGGCCATCGCCCTGGGTCACGACTGCGGCCACGGCCCCGGAGGGCACGCCTGCGAGGACGCTCTGTCGCCCTACGTGGCGTCCGGCTTCGACCACGCCGTGTGGGGAGCCGATGTCGTGCTGGCCCCCCTCAACCTGTGCGCAGAGACGCTGGACGGCGTCCGCAACCACTCGTGGTCGCGTCCGGCCCCGACCACGCCCGAGGGCGAGATCGTGAGCTGGGCCGACCGCATCGCCTACGTCTGTCACGACTTCGAGGACGCCGTCCGGGCGGGGATCGTGACCCCGGCCATGCTTCCCGAGCGGGTGCGTCGCCGCTGCGGCCACAGCCGAGGTGAGCAGCTGGGCGCCTTCATCGCCGGCGTGCTGGAGGCGATGGCGGCGACCGGCGAGGTGGGAATGAGCGAGGAGCTGGCGGCTGCGCTGGCCGAGTTCCGGGCCACCAACTACGAGCGCATCTACCTCCGACCGGCATCGGTGGCACAAGGCCAGGGGGTGGCGCGCGCCCTCCGGGCGCTGGTCGAGCACTTCGCCGACCGCCCCAACCTCATCCCCGGCGCCGCCGAGCGCGGTGGCGTCGGTGCGGGCAGCGAGGCGGCGCTCTCGACCGCCGTCACCTACGTCGCCGGCATGACGGATCGCTACGTCATGCAGTCAGCCGCCGCCCACCTGGGGTGGGACGCCGACCGGCTGCCCGGAGCCTGACCGCCTCGGCGACGGCTGGCGTCAGCGTCCGATGCGGCGACCGTGCCACACGCCGAGCCGCCACCCGAGCCATCCGGCGGCGGCAGCCACCAGGGCAAACTCGACGATCCTGAAGGTGGACCACAGCGCCGCCACCACGACCCAGACCACGATCACCGTGGCCAGCAGCAGCGCCAGGGCACCGGCGACGCTGAAGCGTCGGGCGGGCCGGTCGGGGCCGCGGTCCTCGGGGCCCAGGGCCGGAAGGCTTCTGGGGGCGCGACCAAGCCGGTGGGCCTTCTCTGGCTTCGGCTTCGGGGCCTCGGCGGGCTTGGTGGCCAGGGTCTGACAGATCAGACAGCTGCCTGGTGCCTGGCCGTGGAGACAGGTGGCCTGTGCCACCTCTCCATGGTCGCGCAGTCGGCGCGCGTAAGCAGGGGCGCCGTCAGCGGACGGCGAGCTCGCGGCGGTAGATGCGGGCGGGCCCGAGCGCCTCGATGCGTTTGGCCGTCTCCTCCACCGCTCGCGCCGCCTCGCCCGTCGGCTCCGTCACCGTCACGGGCCGGCCCTCGTCGCCTCCGACGCGGAGGGCGGGCACCAGCGGCAGCTGTCCGACGAGTGGGACACCGAGGTCCTCGGCCAACGATCGGCCGCCGCCGGAGCCGAAGAGCTCGTACCGCGTGCCGTCGTCGCCGGTGAACCACGACATGTTCTCGATGACGCCGCGCACGGTGAGCTTGAGCTTCTTCGCCATGAGGGCGCTGCGCTGGGCGACCCGCTGGGCGGCGGGCTGCGGTGTCGTGACGACGAGGATCTCCGTCCTCGGGAGGTACTGCGCCATCGACATGGCGACGTCGCCGGTGCCAGGCGGCATGTCGACGACGAGGAAGTCGGGATCGTCCCAGTGGACGTCCACGAGAAACTGCTCGAGAGCTTTGTGCAACATCGGCCCTCGCCACATGACTGGCTGGTCGTCTCCGACGAAGAAGCCGATCGACATGCACCCCACCCCGTGGGCGACGGGCGGAACGAGCAGGTCGTCGATGACCATGGGGTCGTGCTCGACGCCCAGCATCTTGGGGACCGAGAAGCCGTAGACGTCGGCGTCGAGCACCGAGACCTTGTGCCCGAGCCGGGCCAGGGTGACGGCCAGGTTCACCGTCACCGAGGACTTGCCGACGCCTCCCTTGCCCGAGGAGATCCCGAGCACCCGGGTGGGAGAGCTTGGCCGGGCGAAGGGGTTGGTGCGGTCGGCGGGAGCCCGGTCCCCCCGGAGGTGGCCTCGCAGCCGGGCCCGCTCCTCCTCGGTCATGGCGGTGAGCCCGACATCGATGTCCCGGACCCCCGGGAGGGCCTCCAGCGCGCACCTGACCCGCAGGAGCAGCTCGTCCCGCCCGGGATGGGGGGCGACCGGCAGGGCCAGAGTGACGGCCACCCGACCCCGTCTGACACGGGTCGACCGCACCATCCCAAGCTCGACGATCCCGCGCCGCAGCTGAGGGTCGGCCACCGAGGCCAACGCCTCCCGCACCTCGGAATCAGCTACCGACATAGGCCTCCCGGCCGGCTGCGGGCGGCGTCAGCGGCACCCACCGAATTTTCCCTACAGCCGTAGGTACAATACCGGTCGTGCAGGGCAGCGAAGCGCCGGCGGCGGCGCCGACCGCCGAGCAGGACCAGCCCGGGCGCCGGACCCTCGGCGACGAGGAGTTCTCCGCCGCCGTGGCTGCCGTCACCTCGGCCTTCGGCGACCCCACCCGCCGCGACATCTACCTGTTCACCCGCGAGAGCGAGAGCGTGACGGCCGGGCAGGTTGCCTCACATTTCGATCTCCATCCCAACGTGGCCCGTCATCACCTCGACAAGCTGGCCGCCGGGGGGTACCTCGAGGTGTTCGTCGACCGGTCGGGCTCGGGTGGGGCCGGTCGACCCTCCAAGCGCTACCGGGCGTCGGCCAAGGACATGGCGCTCGAGTTCCCCGCCCGCCGCGACGACCTGCTCGTCCTGCTGCTGGGACGGGCGCTCTCGCTGCTGTCCCCTGAAGACGCCGAGTGCATGGCCGAGACGGTCGGTGAGGAGTACGGCGCCGCCCTCGCCGCCCAGATGGCGCCGGGCGAAGGGCAGCGTTCGCTGCACGCCGCCATCCGTACCGTGGCTGACGCCCTCACCGCCCATGGTTTCGCCGCCCACGCCGAGGCCCGGGGGACGTCGGTGGCCGTGGTGGCCGAGCACTGTCCGTTCGGGGAGACGGCGTCCCAACACCCGATTATCTGCGCCGTGGACCGGGGCATGGTGCGGGGCCTGTTGGCCGGCCTCTACGGCGACAGCACGCCGGTCGTCATCTCGTCCCGAGCGCGGGGCGACGACGCCTGCGTCACCGCCCTCTAGTGCCTTCCTGAGCCCGATGTGCGGTCGGTGAGGAATCGATGAGCCGCCACTACCTCGATCACGCCTCGACCTCTCCGGGTCGCCCAGAGGTCGTCGAGGCCATGGTGCCGTGGCTCTCGGGAGAGGGTGCCGCCGACCCTGGCCGGGTGCACACCGAGGGCCGCATCGCCCGGGCCGCGGTGGAGGAGTCCCGGGCACGGGTCGCCGACCTGCTCGGCACCAGGCCCCGCCAGGTCATCTTCACCAGTGGAGCGACCGAAGCCATCAACACCGCCGTCTGGGGCGCCGTGCAAGCTCGCCCCCGTGGGGCCGTGGTCAGCACCGCAGTCGAGCATTCGGCCGTCCGCGACGCGTCGTCCCGCCACGCCCAGGTCGTCGAGGCGGAGGTCGACGAGCTGGGTCGCATCGACGTCGGGTCCTTCGGCGCTGCCCTGGACCGGGCGGCGGGCACGGGAACGCCGGCAGCGCTGGCGCACTGTCAGCTCGGCAACCACGAGGTCGCGACCCTGCAGCCCGTCAGTGAGATTGTGCCCATGTGCCGCGAGCGCGGAGTGCTCGTGCACGTCGACGCCGCCGCCGCCGCCGGCCACGTTCCACTCGACCTTGGAGCCTTGGGGGCCGACCTCGTGTCGGTCAGCGCTCACAAGCTCGGCGGCCCGAAGGGCGTAGGGGCGCTCGTCGTCGGCCGAGGACTGCGACTCGATCCGCTGATCCTGGGCGGCGAGCAGGAGCGGGCCCGGCGCGGGGGCATCGAGAACACGCCCGCCATCGTCGGCTTCGGCGTGGCGGCCGAGCTGTTGGGTGACGGCCGCCTCGAGGAGGAGCGGTCGCGGGCGTGGGCGCAGACCGGTCGCGTGCTCGATCTGGCCCGCGACCTCGACGGAGTCACGATCTACGGCGACCCTGTAGCACGGCTTCCGCACATCGCCTGCCTGGGCGTGGCCGGCGTTGAGGCCGAGGCCGTCCTCCTCGGGCTCGACCAGGAGGGCATCGCTGTCCATTCCGGCTCGGCGTGCTCGTCCGAGTCGCTCGCCCCGTCGCCCGTCCTGGAGGCCATGGGAGCCGACGCCGAGCGTTCGCTGCGGGTGTCGGTCGGATGGTCGACCAGCGACGCCGACGTCGACGCCTTCGTCGCTGCCCTACCACAGGTGGTCGAGCGGTTGCGCGCACTGCGGGTCTGAGCGGCGGCGGGTGTCTCGGCGTCGGCCACGTCACGGCGTGCCCAGCCATTGGTCGGGTTCCACGTTTGGTCGAAATGGCGCCGCCCCCCGGGCCGGCGTCAGGCGCCGGCGTCAGGCGGGGTGGGGCCCGAGGAGCTGGCTGACGGTCACGGGCCGGAGCCCTCGTGCCCGCACCGCGGCCACGATCGGCTCGAACGCCTGCACCGTGCCGGCATGGCCGGTGTGCAGGCTCACGATCGACCCGGGCTGCAGACCTGCCTGCACGCGGGCGATGATCTTCGAGGCTCCGGGGTCCTCGTAGTCGAGGGGGTCGACGTCGTAGCCGACCGAGGTGCCGTAGCCGGTTGCGCCAGCCTGCTGGAGGATGAGCGGAGTGGGCCGGTCGAGACCCGAAGGCCGGAACCAGCGTCCGTTGTTGCCCTCGACCTGGGTGAGGACGTCGGCGCAGCGCGAGATCTCGCTGGCCACCGCGCTGGCCCCGAGACTTCCCAGGTCCGGGTGGGTGTAGGTGTGATTGGCCAGCTCGTTGCCGTCCCCCAGGATCCGGTGTCCGATGGACGGGGTGGCCGCCAGCCAGTTGCCGACGGCGAACACCGTGATGGGGGCTCTGAGGACTTTGACCTGGTCGAGCAGGGCGTTGGTGAGCCCCAGGTCACCCGACCCGTGGAACGTGAGCGCCACCCCGGTGGACGTCCGCGGCCCGTTGGGGACGTAGGTGGCCGGGCCACCCGTCGGGGCGCTGGTAGGAGGCGCCGCGGGAGCGCCGGTGCCGGGTGCACCGGTATTGGGGCTCGCCGTGGTTGCCGTCGAGCGCCGCACGGCCTGGCTGCACCCGGCGAGGGTCACCACTGCGCCAGCGGCAAGGAATATTCTGCGGGAGACCGGGGGGGGCATGGCGTGAACCACGCTAGCGAAGGGAAGGACCGGAGCCGTGACACGCGTTGACGAGACATCCCGCGCCGGCGGGCCGCGTGGGAACGCGCGTCGGCGCAGGCCGCCTCCCAGCGTGCTCATCCGCCGGTGGGCGCTGGTCGTCGGGGGGATCGCGGTCATCGTCGTGCTGTTCGTGTTCGCCGCCGATCCCGGCGGTAGAACGTCGTTGCCGTCGGTGCCGAGCGCCGGCACGGGCACCACGTCGACCACCAGCCATGGCCCCTCGACCACGATCGCCGGACTGCCGGGCATGCCTCCCGTCCTCAATCCCAACGACATCTACGCCGCCGACCGCCCCGGACTGCTCAGCCCGGTCGTGAGGGGATTCCCGAACCTCGTCTACGTGCCCAACTCGGACTCCAACACCCTCGACGTGATCGATCCCAACACCGACAAGGTCGTGGACCACTTCCCGGTAGGCGCGCAACCCCAGCACGTCGTGCCGTCGTGGGATCTGAAGACTCTGTGGGTCACCAACGACCAGGGCAACAGCGTGACCCCGATCGATCCCGCCACCGGCAAGCCGGGCACCCCGGTTCCGGTCGAGGACCCGTACAACATGTACTTCACGCCCGATGGCAAGTACGCGGTGGTTGTCGCAGAGGCGCTCAGGCGATTGGACTTCCGCGACGCCCACACCATGCAGCTGGTCCATTCGGTCCCCGTGCCGTGCGAGGGTGTCGACCACGCCGACTTCTCGACCGACGGCACGTACATGATCCTGTCGTGTGAGTTCTCCGGCCAGATGCTCAAGGTCGACGTTGCCCACCAACAGCTGGTCGGCACGCTGAGCATCCCCGGGAGCTCTCCGCAAGACGTGAAGACCTCACCCGACGGCAAGGTCTTCTACGAGGCCGACCTCAAGGCCAACGGCCTGTACGAGATCGACGGCGACGCGTTCAAGGTCATCGGGTTCATACCGACCGGCAAGGGAGCGCACGGCTTGTACGTCAGTCGGGACTCGAGGTACCTGTACGTCTCCAACCGCAGCGAGGGATCGGTCTCGGTGGTGGACCTCACCACACGCGCCGTGGCCACCAAGTGGACCATCCCCGGCGGCGGCAGCCCGGACATGGGTGGCGTGTCGGTTGACGGGAAGGTGCTGTGGCTGGCGGGGCGCTACAACTCCGAGGTGTACGCCATCTCGACCGTCGACGGCCATCTGCTGGCCCGCATCCCGGTCGGGCACGGCCCCCACGGAGTGTGCGTCTACCCGCAGCCGGGGCGCTACTCGCTGGGCCACACGGGCGTCTTCCGGTAGGCCGGCCCGGGAGGCCGGCAGGAAGGGAGCCGCAGGCGCCCCTGCGCGTCAGGGGCCCGACGGCGATGACGCCGGAGGCACGGGCTGACCCACGGCGGCGAAGGCCTGGGAAACGACGTCTCGGGTGAGCGCAACCATCTGCGCCTGTGGGTGGTCGGCCAGGAAGGCCCGGAACTGCTCGGTCGCACCTGCCGGGTCGTGGTCGTCCTGGAAGAGGATGAAGCCGAGGAAGACCCGGGCGTCGGGATAGCCCGGGTCTTGGGCCACGGCAGCGCCGACCGACGCCCGCCCCTGGGCCAGCAACGTCTGATCGTGCCCCGCCACCCCCGCCAGCCGCAGGAGCCAACCTCGATAGGCGAGGGCTTCGGGCTGGCGGGGCGCCACCGCCAGCACCTTGTCGTAGATCTTGATGGCGTCGAGGTTCTGGCCCTGACCGGCGAGGACGCGGGCCTGCAGCAGCTGCTGTGCCATCCGTTGGTCGTCAGAGAGTGTCACCGAGCCGCTCGACGTTTGGCCGGGGAGCCGGTTCGTGGCCCGGGCGACGACCAGGGCGCCGGCGGCGACTACGAAGCAGAGCACGGCGACGACGACCAACCCCCGGCGCCGGCGACCCCGATCCCCGCCTACCCGAGGTCCTTGCGGGCGGCGCGTGGAGCGCGTCGAGCGCGTCGCCACCTGGACTCCTGCTCCAGCGGAGCGGGCCGAACCGGAGTCCCCCGACACCGCCCCGCCGGCGTCGCCACTCCGCTCGGCGTCGCCCTCGAGCTCGCCGTCCCCGCCGGCGCCCTCGGGAGAGCCAGTGTCGCCGCCACGCGCCGCTTCGAGAGCCCGAAGCCGTCGGAGGACGTCGGCCGCCCGCGCCGTGTAGCCGTCCCGCAGGCGCCGGTAGTCGGTCTCGGTGAGGTCGTTCGCCGCCCACTCGCGATCGAGGTCCGAGATCGAGCGGAGCAGGAAGTCGCGCTCCTCCTTCATCTCTCGGAGCGACGCCGTGCGTGGCATCGTCAGCGCAGCGCCTGCTCGACGAGGGCTCGGTCTTCGTCGCTGGCCGGCGACACCGGGACCGTCGCCAGCCGACGGCGCCGGAACAGCACGACGAAGGTGACCACGCCTGCCGCGGCAGCGACGAGAGGCACCACCCAGACCACCGCGGCCACGCCGCTCGCCGGCGGGCGCAGCAGGATCCCCGACCCGTAGCTGTGCTCGAGCTCGGTCTCGATGCTGCTGTCGCTCCGTCCCGCCTTCACCCTGTCCGTGATCAGCTGTCGCACGGCCACCGCCGTCGGCGCGTCGGACTCGGCCACCGACAGGCCCGAGCAGCTGGGGCAGCGCACTTCCTTGGCGATGCGATCGACCCGCTGGCTGACGCTCTCGGGACCGGACCGGGTGCCGGACCCGATGACGAGCGCGACCGCGAGCAGGACGGCCAGGACCACCCACGACCACCGCTGCCAGCGCACTCAGGCCCCCTCTGCCCGGGCTCGCGCCAGGACCTGGTCGAGGTCGGTTGACTTGACGGCGCCGAGCAGCCGGGCCACGACCAGCCCGTCGGGCGCCACCACGAAGGTCTCGGGCGGCCCGCGCACGCCGTACTGGAGTGCGATCTGACCGCTGGGGTCTCCCACTGCCGGCCAGGCGCCACCGGTGGAAGCGAGAAAGCGCGCCGCGTTGGCGCCGCGGTCGGCGAAGACGACGCCGATCACCTGGGCGTCGCCCGCCGAGCGGTGCTGGAAGGCGAACTGCACCAGCTCCGGCTGCTCGACCTGGCACGGGGGGCACCAGCTGGCGAAGAAGTTCACCACCACGAACCGGCCCCGCAGCGTGGACAGGTCGACGGGACCACCGGTCAGGGCGGTTCCCGTGATCGGCGGCGCGGGCTTTCCCAGCAGCGGGCTCGCCGCCGCCGTCGAGCTGGCCGGCGGACGGGTGGCCAGCACGGCCACTAGGACGCCCACCACGACCGCCACGGCCAAGGCGGCGACCAGCACGGCGCGCGGTCGGCGTCGCCTCGGTGCGTCGGGACCCGGCGCCGGCGGCGAGCTCACCGACGACGTCACGTCCCACCACCCGGTCGAGCGGCGGCCGGCTCCAGCTCGGGCTCGAGCTCCAGGGCGGGCTCGGCCTCGAGCGGCTCGGTGCCGGCGCCCGTCGGCTCCGGCTGGGTACCCCCGTCAGCCCGCCGGCGCCGCTCGGGCAGCGCCGCCATCACGGTCCCCAGCGCCATCACGGCTCCACCGATCCACAGCCACGCCACCATGGGCTGGACCACGACCCCGATGGTCGCCGCTCCGGCTCCACCCGACCCCCCACCCGACCCGGATGTCGCCCCCGACGAGCCGGAGCCCGACTGGCCGCTCACGATCGACGGTGCGGGGCCACCGCCGACGGTGGCACCGTCGGGGGGACTGTCGAGGGTGAGGTACACGTCGCTGGTGAGGCCGCTGGCCACCGACGGCGTGCCGATGCCCTCGGCGTCAGACCCGAACTGGCTGACCGCAGGGCGGTACACGCGGCCGCCGTCGACCTGGACGGCTGCCTCCAGCTCGCGCCGGTTGGGGTGGACGACGCCGCGGGTGCCGAGGTAGGTGAGCGTGTGACCGGCGAAGCGCGTGTCCTGTCCGGGCGCCAGACGCACCTGGCCGCGGTGCCCGAAGGAGAGACTGGCAGCCAAGGCGACGGCGATGACCACGACGCCGAGGTGGACGACCATGCCGCCGTTGGCCCGGCCGACCAGCCCGCTCCAGAACGGCACGCCTCGCCGATGGGCCGCCCTTGTCGACACCACCAGCTGCCTGAGGGCTGAAGTCCCTGCGAACGCACCCAGACCGAAGGCCAGCAGCGGGGCCAGGCCTCGGATCCCCGCCGCCACGCAACCGACCACGACGAGCGTGCCTGCCCACGCCGGCCACACGAGCCGATTGCGCAGCAGCTCGCTGCCCGCCTTTCGCCACGGCAGCACGGGTGCGACGGCCATGAAGAACAGCAGCGCCAGTCCGATGGGCCTGGCCATGGTGTCGAAGTACGGCCTGCCCACCGAGACCTGCTGGCCTCGTACCGCGTCCGACAACAGCGGGAAGACCGTTCCGAGGAGCACTACGAGGGCGAAGCCGGCGAAGAGGAGGTTGTTGACGAGGAAGGCGCCCTCGCGCGACACGGGTGCGTCGACGCTGCCGGGCGAGCGCAGGCGGTCGCCCCGCCAGGCGATGAGGCCGATGCCGACGGCCACGACCAGACCGAAGAAGCCCAGGATGATGGGGCCCAGCGTGGACTCCGAGAACGAGTGCACCGACTCGAGCACCCCCGAGCGGGTCAGGAAGGTGCCGAGGATGGTGAGGCTGAACGCGGCCATCAGCAGCGAGAGGTTCCACACCCGCAGCAGTCCGCGCCGTTCCTGGGCCATGACGGAGTGGAGATAGGCGGTGCCGCACAGCCAGGGCAGGAACGCCGCGTTTTCGACCGGGTCCCACGCCCAGAAGCCGCCCCAACCGAGCACCTGGTAGGACCACCAGGCGCCCAGCACGATGCCCACCGTCAGCAGCCCCCACGCGAACAGGGTCCAGCGCCTGGTCTCGACGAGCCATCCCTCGCCCAGCCGGCCGGTCACCAAGGCGGCGACCGCGAACGAGAACGGGATCGTGAAGCCCACGAAGCCGAGGTAGAGCAACGGTGGGTGAAAGGCCACCAACGGGTGGTCCTGGAGCAGCGGATTGGGACCCAGTCCGTCCGCCGGCACAGGCCCGGTGTGGAAGGGGTTGGCGGGCCCGAGCATCAGCCCGAAGAAGAACGCAGCCACCACGAGACAGGTCACCGTGGCCCAGGCGACCATGGGGTCCTCGGCCCGGCGTCGGAAGCGCCAGGCCATGGCGGCGATGTAGCCCGACAGGACGAGGGCCCACAACAGGATCGATCCCTCGAGCGCCGACCACATGCCGGTCACGGTGAACAGCAGCGGGGTCTCGCGGCTGTTGTTCTGGGCCACGTAAGTCATGGAGAAGTCGTGAGTGAGCAGTCCGTGCTCCATGGCCCCGGCAGCGACGAGCGCCGCCACGAGCAGCAGCCCGGCGTACACGACGCCGTTGCGCAGCACACCCGGTCGCCGGCGAACGAGGCCCACGATGAGCGTCGCCGCTCCGACGACCGCAGCCAGGAAGCCGAGCAGGACGGCGTCGCGCCCGATGGCGGGGTTCATCGCGTGCTGCCGTCGGGTGCCGTGACCCGACTGGGGTGCTGGGCGACGTAGACGGCCGAATGCTTGACCATGATCTGATCGCTCATGAACTGCTGCCCGGCGAAATGACCCTCGAGGACGACCGGGATGTTGGGCTGAAACAGCTGGGGCGGCGACCCCTGGTTGATCACGGGAACCTGGACGCCTTTGCTGGCGATGGCGAAGTCGACGTCGGTGCCCGACGGTCGCACGGACCCGGGGACGACCACACCCTCGATCCGGAAGTCGCGGCTTCCGAGCTGGGCGCGCGACGCCACCGCCTCATCGGCGGTCTTGAAGTAGACGATGGAGTTGCCCAGGCCGCGGACGACGAGGAAGGCGACGGCGCCGAGCACGACGATCCCGGCCAGCCACAGCCGCCGCGAGCTGTGGGTGCGGGGACGCGCTCGGGTCAGCCCCACTGGCGAGGTTCCCCGGAACGCTCGCGCTGGCCGGGCCGGACGGTCTCCTCCACGGAGCGACGCCGGAGAAGGATCCACGCCGCGTAGGCCGACAACGTGACGCCCACCACGGCGTACCCCGCTTCGACGTACCCGCTCACCGGCTCACGACCGTTGCGTCGGCTCGGGGATCGGCGGGCTCGGGGGCGGCCCCGCCACCGTCCCCGTCACCGTCGGCCCCGCCACCGTCGGCCCCGCCATCGAGCGCGACGCCGCCCTCGGCCGCCTCGGCCCGCCGCTCCGCCAGGGCAGCGGACAGCCCTTCGGTCTCCAGCTCCTCCTCCGCCGTCTCCAGCCGGTAACGGTGGACGAGGAGCCAGGCGTAGACGAGGGTGAACGCCACGAATCCCAGCAACATCGTCCACGCCATCGACCCGTGGACCGTCGGCTGGAGGTTGGGCGTGAGCACGGTGGCCGACTGGTGCAGCGTTCGCCACCAGACGACGGAGAGATGAACGATGGGCACGTCGATGACCGCCACCAGGGCGGCGATGGCCGAGCGCTTGGCCCTCGTGTCGGGCTGACCGGGCACCCGGCGCAGGGCGAGGTAGCCGAGGTAGAGGACCAGGAGCAGCGCCGTGGTCGTCAGCCGGGCGTCCCACGTCCACCACACGCCCCATGTGGGACGGCCCCAGATCGAGCCGGTGGCGAGCGTCAGTGCGGTGAACACCACCCCGACCTCGGCCGAGGCGGCTGCCAGGCGGTCCCACGCCAGGGACCGCGTCCTCGGCCACAGGTAGAGCACGCTGGCCAGGGCCGTGACGCCGAACGCCAGGTAAGCGACCCAGGCCACGGGCGGATGGACGTAGATCAGCCGCACGAGGTTGCCTTGCACGACGTCAGGAGGTGTGACCCACAGCCCGAGGTACACGGTGGCGGCGACCGCCGCCAGCGCTGACACGCCGAGCAGGCGGGTGGCGCGCGCCGAGGTCACGGCGGTCACGCTTCCTCCAGCAGCGGGCCGAAGGCGACCACGCCGACGGCCAGGTACACCACGGCGAAGACACCGAGCAGCTGCAGCCACGGACCGCCATCGCCGGTCGCTCCCGACAGCGCCGCCTCCCACGCGCGCGTGGCGGCGAGCAGGACGGGAGCCACCACAGGGAGCAGCAGCAGCGGCAGCAGCGTCTCGCGGACCCGGAGGCCGGCGGCGAGCATGCCGTAGACGGTGCCGGCGGCGGCGAGCCCGACCGTGGCGGCCGAGGACGAGCCCAGCAGCAGCAGCGCTCCGTGCAGGTGGGAGCCGTAGAGCACCACGATGCCGACGGCCAGCAGCGCCTCGAGCGCAAGCAACTGGACGGCGACGGCGGCCGCCTTGCCGAGAAAGATGCCAGCCGGGTCGAGCCCCGAGAGGCGAAGTCCGTCGCGGGCGGAGTCGGCGGCCTCCATGGCGAAGCTGCGCTGCACCGCCAACAGCGAGCAGAGGAGCACCGCGACCCAGAACAGTCCCGCCGTGGCCCTGCTCAGCACGCCTCGGTTCGGGTCGAGGGCGAAAGCGAACAGCACCAGCACGGCGAAGGCGAAGGGCGCGACCTGGTTGGTGGCGACGCGCGACCGGAGCTCGACCCTGAGGTCCTTGCCCGCTACGAGCAGCGCGTCACGCCACATGGACGGGCTTCTCCGCATGAAGGGGCACGGCGACGACCTGTCCGCCCGCCATCCTGGCCACCCTGCCGGCCAGCGCCGCGGCCCGCTCCGTCTCGTGGGAAGCCAGGATGACGGTGGCACCGCTGGAGGAGGCGGCCCGGATGACCTCGTCGAGGATGTCGCGCCCGGCCGCGTCCAGACCGGCGTGGGGCTCGTCCAGCAACCACAGGTCGGGGGCCCGAGCGACGACGGTCGCGATGGCCACACGGCGTCGCTGTCCGGCCGACAGCTTGGCCACCGCGGTGTGCCGGAGGCGACCGCGCAGACCCAGTTGCTCAAGGGCGGGGTCGACGGCGCCCTGGTCGCCCCGCGCCGCCCGCACGGCGAAGCGGACGTTGTCGACGACCGTCAGGTCGTCGTACAGGAACGTGGCGTGCCCGAGCATCGCCACCGAGCGCCGCACCGAGCGCCGGTCCTGGCGCACGTCGTGGCCCAGGACGTGGGCCTCGCCGGCCGTGACGGCCAGCAGCCCGGCACAGGCCCGCAGGAGGCTGGTCTTCCCAGCGCCGTTGGGGCCGGTGACGAGCAGGACCTCACCGGAGGCTACGTCGAGGTCGACGCCGGCCAGGGCCGGAAAGCGCCCGATGAGGGCGACGGCAGCACGGAAGCGAACGGCGGCGGCCATGAAGTACGGGACGACATGCTACGGGTGACCCCCGTCGCGCTTCCAAAGCGCCCGCCACAGCGCCCACCGCCGGCCGTCAGGGACGTCCCCGCCCGCACAGTTGAGGATGCCCGCGGCCCCCGGGCGGTCTCCGGGG
This sequence comes from Acidimicrobiales bacterium, assembly GCA_051985455.1. Classification (GTDB taxonomy): domain Bacteria; phylum Actinomycetota; class Acidimicrobiia; order Acidimicrobiales; family AC-9; genus AC-9. The sequence continues at coordinate 1,392 of JBPYEI010000029.1, read as the reverse complement.
GCCGCGGGCCGTAGGGGAGATCGCTCAGGAGGCCTTGAAGCCGGTGTCGAGGATCCGGCGGGCGGCCACGCCGCCCTGCTGGTTCTGGAGGCCGGCCTCGATGACCTCGTTGGTGGGGATGGACGCCGCCGATTCCTTGACCCGCTTCTGTCCCTCGCCCTGGTACTTCCAGGCCCTGGTCGAGCTGGTGACGCTGAACGTCGTCGAGTGCCCGTCGGGCTCGACCACCGTGATCGTGCCCTGGTTCGCCAGCCCCCCGGTTGTGCTCACGTTGGTGACCTTGCCGATGACCCGGGGATGGCGCGGCTTCGCCGGCTGCTGACCCTGGGCGGGGGCGGGGGCAGAGGTGTTCGGGGTCGCCTGGGGCGAGGACGTGTCGGCGAAGGCGACGGCTCCGCCCAGCACGCTGCCGGCGAGGATGGCGGATACGACACCGACTCGAAGTGGGTGCCTGAGGAGAATCTGCTTCACGGTCTGGTCTATGTCCTTTCGTGGTTGCTGGCGACATGGTCGGCGAGGGGTGTGTGCGGCCCGATAGGAGGATGTGAGGTCCGTGTGAGGACGTGGGTGCCCTGTACTGTCTCGGCGTGCAAGAGGTCAGGGCCGAGATCACGGCCAACGTCTGGCAGGTCCACGTGGAGGTCGGCCAGGCCGTGGACGTGGGCGACACGATCGCCATCCTCGAGTCCATGAAGATGGAGATCCCCGTCGAGTCGCCGGCGGGAGGCACCGTCGCCGAGGTGCGTGTTACCCCTGACGACCAGGTCCAGGAAGGCGACGTGATCGCGGTGATCCAGTAGAGGGGACGGTATCGCCATGGATGCCGAGGAGATCATCGAGTGTCTCCAGCTGGAGCCCCATCCGGAGGGCGGTCGATACCGGCAGACGTGGCGCGCTTCCGCCAAGGCGGACCAGCGGGCGGCCGGCAGCGCCATCTACTTCCTGCTACGGCGGGGCGAGGTCTCGCACTGGCACCGCGTCGACGCCGCCGAGACCTGGCACTTCTACGAAGGAGCCCCGCTGGAGCTCAGGATCTCGACCGACGGCGCCACCGAGCAGGTCGTGGCGATCGGGCCCGACCTGGCCGCCGGCCAGCGGCCCCAGTTCGTCGTGCCCCCCGGAGCCTGGCAGAGCGCCCGCAGCCTCGGGCGGCACACCCTGGTGGGGTGCACGGTCTCGCCCGCGTTCGAGTTCGAGGGCTTCGAGCTCGCCGCCCCCGACTGGAGCCCGGCGACCAGCGGTGAGCGCAAAACGGGCGATTAGGCGATTACAGACAGGAGACGCCGCCGCGCGCAGCGAAGACAACCACGGCGACAGGGAGGGGATACCCATGCACCGACTCCGTCTCGTCGGGCTGATCCCGCTGCTGGGGCTGCTCGCATCCGTCCAGCC
>JBPYEI010000028.1:0-19632 GCA_051985455.1 Acidimicrobiales bacterium | reverse complement strand
CTCGTGAGTGTGAACGTCGATCGGAAAGCCGAAATCGGACGGTAGGTTGCCACTGATCTCGCGCCAGGAATCGCCCGCATCGTCGCTACGCATGACGTCCCAGTGCTTCTGCATGAACAGGACGTTTGGCCTCGAGGGGTGCATGGCGATGCGGTGTACGCAGTGGCCGACCTCGGCCGTAGGATTCGGAAGGCCTTCCGATCGCAGGCCATGGTTCGCCGGAGCCCATGTCTTGCCGCTGTCGTCGGTACGAAACACCCCGGCCGCCGAGATGGCGGCGAAGATCCTGCTCGAGTCGCTTGGATCCAGGATGATCGTATGGAGGCACATTCCGCCGGCCCCAGGTTGCCAGGCCGACCCTGAGCCGTGACCGCGCAGCCCCGGGAGTTCCTTCCACCCGAGACCACCGTCGACCGAACGGAACAGGGCCGCGTCTTCGACCCCGGCGTAGACGGTGTCCGGGTCGGTCAGGGAGGGTTCGAGGTGCCAGACGCGGGCGAACTCCCAAGGATGCGGCGTGCCGTCGTACCACTGATGAGTGCCGGGGACGCCCTCGTAGCTGAACTGGTTACCGACTGGTGTCCACGTCTTGCCCCCGTCTTCAGAGCGTTGGATCAACTGGCCGAACCAGGAGGTGGACTGGGACGCGAATAGTCGGGAGGGCTCAGCGGGCGAGCCTTTCAGGTGGTAGATCTCCCAGCCTCCGAACAGCGGACCCTCCACGTTCCAGCTTGATCGCCCTCCATCTGAGGTCAGGATAAAGGCGCCCTTGCGCGTACCGACCAGTATCCGTACGGCGCTCATCCGTCCGCCTCCCTGGCTGGCTTCTCCGTCTATATGACGATTGCAGGTTCGCCAACTCATCGCTTGCTGATCCGAGACCGGTCAGCGCACAGCCGGAGCCAGAGACGTCCTAGGCAACCTGCTAGCTGTGTTCTCCGAGCCGGGTGCTGGAGCCGGCGGTGGAGCCGGTTCTCCGAGCCGGGTTCTCGGAGCCGGCGGTGGGACTCGAACCCACGACCTGGCGATTACAAGTGGGCGAGACCTTGTCCCACCCTGTCGCTGGTCTTCCCGCGGTGTCCCGATCTGGCTGGTCAGATGGGTGGACGGGGCGGCCGACCGGGACGAGGTGGCACACCGTGGGACGCTCCGGGACGGCATTGTTGGGACGGATGTTGGGCGGGAGGCGTCCGATGGCCATCGGCGGCTCGGTGCCGATCAGAGTCGGCGTCGACGCCTCCGCCGCGTCACGCTTAGGGGTGTGAGAAGCGTCAGTCCTCAGTCGGTGGCAGCACGAGGTGGGTGATCATATCGACAACCCACGTCTCGAACCTCCCGGCTGACCATCCGCATCGCATGGTGAGGAAATGGAACGAATCGGGGTTGACGGTCGCACTGAACGTGTCGACGAGGTAGTCGAATGTGACTCCGGGCCGGAGAGGGCCGTTGTGGGCCACCATTTCGAGCAGCCTCCGTTGGCCTTCCCGCCGCTCGCGGATGTTGAGTTCGACGAGGTCCTCGAGGCGGTGATCTGCGCTGGCCGCGCCGCGAAGCACCGCGAGCGCAGTTGCGGACCGCTCGCAGATGGCGCGGGCGTGTGCAGCGATTAGTTCGATCTGGCGGTGTTGGTCGGTCTCATCGGCGATAGCCCGGATGTTGGGCCGGTCGAGCACGGGGACCGGCTCGAAGTCGCCGGCCATGCTCACGTCCAAGTATTCCGACAGCAGACGCCGTTTGTTGCTGAAGCGCGCGTAGACAGTCTCCACGGCCACATCTGCCTCGTGGGCGATCGCCTCAATCGTCGTCGCCGCGTAACCCCGCGCGGCGAAGAGCGAGCCGGCAGCCTCGATGATCCGCCGCCGCGTGTCGGCCGCTTGGCGTGCTCGCCGGTCCCGGCGGGGCGGGCTCTTGACGACCTCGGACATGGGAGTACAGTATCACCCTGTCAATACAGTATCACTGTATCTATCCATTGACACTGGAGGAGCCATGCGGGTCACCGTTATGGGCGGAGGCATTGGCGGGCTGGCCACAGCTTTGTTCCTGGGGCGGCGCGGCCACCTCGTGACGGTCGTCGAGCGGGACCGACCGCCGCCGGCCGGCGACCCCGAGGAGGCGTTCGTGGCGTGGGATCGGCCCGGCGTCCCCCAGGCGCGCCAACCGCACATGTTCCTCGGCGGGGCGGTGCGGGTGCTGCGCACCGAGGCCCCGGACGTGCTGGAAGATCTTCTCGCGGCGGGGGTGTTGCCGGTCCCCGCGGACCTGGGCGACGGTCCCGGCGATGCCATTCTGTGCTGCCGCCGGATCACCTTCGAGACGGTCCTGAGGCGGGCCGCGGAGCGGGAGGCGACCGTGACCGTATGCTCCGGCGCCGGAGTCCAAGACCTCACGTTCGAAGGAGATGCAGTGCGGGGGGTCCGGCCGGACGGCAATGAGCTGGTGCCGGCAGACCTGGTCGTCGACGCGAGCGGCCGCCGGTCACCGACACCACGCTTTTTTGCCCAGCGGGGCCTGCGGCCGATGCCAACGGTGGCTCAGGAGTGCGGGTTCATGTACATCAGCCGGCACTACCGCCTGCATGGCGGTGTTGACCATCCGCGCACCGACGTTCCCATCGTGGCGGGGTGCGGGTGGGCGTCGACGCTGGCGTTCCCGGGCGATCGAGGCACCTTCTGCCTGGTGGTCATCATCTCCGTCTCGGACCCGGTGCGCCGTGTGCTGGTCCGAGATGACGGCTTCGCCCGGTTCCTGTCGATGATGCCGCTGACCGCGCCGTGGCTGAGCGCGGGTGAGCCGATTTCCGAGATCAGGACCATGGCCCGGGTCGAGAATCGCTATCGACGCCTGGTCGACGACGACGGCCCCATCGTCGGTGGCATGGTCCTGCTCGGCGACGCGACGCTCCACACCAATCCGACCGCGGGACGTGGCGCCTCGTTGGCCTTCGCCCAGGCCGAACACCTCGCTGCAACGTTGGACGGCTCCGAACCGGGTAAGGCATTCGTTTCGGCGTTCGACGCCTGGACTGACTCGAACATCGGCGTGTGGTATCCGCTGCAGGCGGGCGCGGACGGATCGGCGCTGGCGCGCATGGAGGCCGCCGTACGGGGAGAGGACACGGCGCCACCAGACGAACTCGAACAGCTTCGAGGGGCGCTGATCGGCATGTCGAAGCTGCCCGGCCAACGGGGCGTGCTGGCGCGGCGGGTATTCAATCTGGTGTCACTTCCGTCCGCCGCACTCGGCGATCCCGAGTTCCGCGAAGCGGCCAGGATCTTCGGGGCGCCCGGATCCGATGCGCGGCCTCTTGCGTTCGAGGTCGCGCGAGACAGGGTGGCCACCGGCGACTGAAACCGCAAGGCTCGATCGCGAGCCTGAAGATGGCAAGGCCGGGTCAACGATGCAGACAGGTCAGGCATCAACCGAAGACTGGTCGGGCATCACCAGAACACGCGTCGGGGATCATCCGAAACGAAAAGTCGGAGATCAACAAAGAAATACAAGCTCTTCGAGCCGGTGTCTGGCGACTCACCCCCATCTTCTCCGCCACCGCTGTCACCGACAGTCCGTCCTGGAGGACGGCCAACACCGCCTGGTATCGCTGCTCGGCCACGCTGATCTCCCTGAACACTTGGCCCACCCCCTCGGCTCGGTGGAGAGCCGAGGGCAGGCGGGGGCGAGGTGTCAACCATCAGCCGAGACGATGTAAACCGTCAGCCGAGACGGTGTGAACGATCAACCGATACCGATCCGTCACGGATCAGCCGAGACCACACAGCTCTTCGAGCCGGCGGCGGGACTCGAACCCGCGACCTGGCGATTACAAGTGGGCGAGGCTTCGTCCCGCCCTGTTGCCGGTCTTCCCGCGGTGTCCCGTTGTGGCTCGTCGGAATCGGGATCGGAGCGAGCGACTGAGACGAGGTGATACGCCGTGGGGCGCGTCGGGACGGCATTGTTGGGACGAATGTTGGGACGCACCGATGAGGGCCCAACGCCAGAGCGACCCGTCAGTCCTACCTCGACCACGCGCGCACGGACCCCTCGGTCGGGACGCACCCGAGTCTCCAGCTGGCACTCTTCGAGCCGGCGATCGTCGCCCACCAGCACGACCTTGGCCCTGCCCTTTTCGGGTGTCCGGCCGCCCTTGGCGGTGTCTTCAACCAGATGAATTGCCAGCGAGAGGCTTCGCGCCGCACACCCTGCCTCTTGCCGATGAGATAGACCAACCAGCCGGCGGCGGTGACCATCCAAAAGCTGATGAAGCGGTAGACCAGCACGGCGGCCAGCGCCGAGGGGCGTTGCTGGCCGACGGCCATGAGGGCTACGGCGAGAGCACCCTCAACCACCCCGATACCTCCGGGGGTGAGCGACACGCCGCCCGCTGCCATCCGCACCGCATAGGCGAGCAGCAAACCCCGCCACGGTACGGCACCTCCGACGGCCAGAATGCTCACGACCAGGACTCCAGCGTCGGTGAGCCAGTTGGCCAGGGCCAGTCCCGACACTTTGGCCCAGTCACCAGGCCCGAGGCGCAGGGCCCGCAGACGGGACAACAACTTGCTGGGCGCCTCGTTCGGTCTCCGGCCAGCCAGGTGAGGAAGGCGTTGGATGAGCCCAAGCACTCTTGCCATCAACCGCTCGACCGCCGTCTCGAATGCGCGGCCCCTGAGTGCGACCACAGCTCCTGCGATCGCGGCGACGCCAACGAGGCCTCCGATGGCGCCCGTGGCAGCCATCACGCCGTCTCCGGACACGACGGCTCCGGTCACCAGGATGAGCCCAGCGGTGAGCGACGATACGATTCCCGAGACGACCAACGTCCACCCAGCCAGGCCCGAGTCGATGCCGAGGCGCCTGAAGCGCCGGAACGCGAACGCCGTCCCCAGCTGTGGTCCGACGACGGGGACCGAGACCGAGATGGCATTACCGGCGAAAGCTGTGGCCAATACCGGTCTCAGCGTTACCCTCTTGTCTCCGGCTCGGAATAGTCGGCGCTGCATGCGAGCGAAGGTCGCGATCGAGGCCCATTCCAACGCCAGGGCCAAGGGGAGCCACACCCAGTTCATCTCGCCGAGGGTGACCAGCGAGGATGCGATGAGGCTCCGCTGGGGGACAACGAGGGCAACAAGGCCGGCCAGGGTCAGGAGTGTGAGAGCCAGCCGCACCCATGCCACCCGCGGCCACCTACCCAGCGAGTGACCGCGGTCGGTCCCTTCGGACCGGTTGGTGGTTACCCTCGCCTCGATTGGACCGTCTGCTTCGAGCTCCCCATGTCCTTGCCGAGGATCCCGTGGGAACACGCTGGGTCTGCCCCTGGGAGGACCTGAGAAGCTCCCGAGAGCAGCGCGCCTGGACGTGGCGGCCAGAGATCGATAAGGCCGAGGGGTCATCGCTGCGCGCGAGAGCCGCGCGGGAGGCGCCGAGTCCCGAACCGGTGCCGAGAAAGGAGAACCAAGAGCGTGACAACCAGGAGGGGCAGCACCGTCGCGTGGTACACGATGTCAGCCAGATCGCCGCCTCGGGCCGTGATCGTCAGCCCTACAACGAAGCCGACGACGGCGAAGCCGACGCAGGCGAACGCTACCAGCCGGGCCCACCGGGGTGCGCGCCACATAGTTACGACACCAACAGCGAGTACCGCGCCAATCACCGCCTCGGCGATTCCCGCGGAACGGGGCTCGAACGGCGCTGAACCTTCTCCCAGCAGGCCGCTCAAATGCAGGAAAGCCATCACTCCGAGAGAGGCGGCTTCGAGCGCGATCAGAAGGCGGATACCACTGACGACCCCGTCACGAGTTGTAACGTGTCGAGCAATCGAGGATCCTGGCTGACTCGTGCGTTGCATGGATCTCATCATCACGGGACAGGCCGCCACCGTCGTCCGCCTGGGGGACATGCTCGTCTGCAATATCTGGCGTATACCGAGCCGTGCTCGCTACACCGCCGGCAGTAGCTACGCAGGCGTACCAGAGCATGCCCGTTGAGCGGGAGGTACCCGGACGCGTCAACACGCCAGCGTGGGATGTGTGGCAGATCGTCCTATCTCCACTCGTCCAGAAGGGTCCGCTCCGTTGAGAGGCGACCGTTGTACGCGCCGGGACACAGTGAGACGCGATCGTTGGGTCAGAAGTCGGCACCTAGTGCGGCAAAGTCTGAATCATCGGGGTCGAGGTGTTCCCAAGTTCGCCACGCCCTCCCGCCGTCAATGAAAACCGGGGGTCCCTATGTGATACCAACGCTTTCCTTTGAAGTCGGCCCGGTATTCGACGAGGTGGAGCGAGCTGTTGTTGGTGTGGCCCACGCCCAAGAGCAGCAGCCACGCGTCGAGGTCGTAAAGTCGGGCGAGAGGTGATGTTTCGCCGAAGCCGTAGTCAAGTTCGTGATTCTCAACGACCCGATCGGCTTCGCCTCCGACGGCGATGAAGGAAACAATCGGGTGATTGCTGCGTTTAGCTCCAGGGAAGTTGCGAAAGCACTCGACGACCGCGCCCATAGACCGAGTCGGCGTTATCGCTACGTCAATGCTGGCCTTTTCGCTCGGATGATCGGCCACCACGCCTCCGGAACAGGTGGATTCTTCCACAGTGAGGGTCGGACCAATCACCCGAATAAGCAGGCACGATCAGCGTGCCGTGAGGGCAGACTGCATCGACGAGGGCGAGCGCCACTGCTCGGGCACCACCGACTACGTATCCCAGCTGTGACAGAGATGAATGCATCGCTACCATGGCACCGGGCGGCAAACCGAGTGACTTTAGATCGCCGCGAAGTGCTCTCCTCGTGAATGGACCGCCACGAGAGATCGCATCGGACTCGCTCATCTTGAAATCGCCTATGCCACCCTGGCCCCGGTGATCATCGCGGGGCCACTGATAGACGGATGCCGGTCGCGATTGCCTGCCGAAACAGACGTGCGCCATCAGTAGCGACGCTGCGCCATGCAGCGCGCTTTTGGGATCGCCTCCTGCATCTCGAGTCGGTGCAGAGACCCGCTGACGAGATTGGTTGCCATCGCCCTCTTGTCGCTGACGTAGACACGGGTGGAGAGCGTCTAGCGACGATCGGTCTTCGACCACCCGCTCTCGACCCCCCGACGCTTGCGGCGATCCCTCATAACGTAAACGGGCACGGCAACGATCGCGGCGAAGATGAGGATGGGAACGAAGATCCACGGCCCGATGCTGAAGTGCTCGGTGTTGTTGGCCGTGGTCGCCAACAGGGTGGCAGCGAGCAGTAGGTGGCTGTGCATGGTGAACCCCTCTTTCCTTGGGGTGACTGGTTGGGTCGGCTTGTGGAGAATGTGCGCGGAGGATGTGAGGTCGGGTAGCGTGGTCGCCATCAGGTCACGTCCTTCCGCACTGTGGTGCGGGTAGCGATCGTGCCGAGCAGCGCCGCGACTCCGGTCACTAGTGCTGCGGCAGCAGCGAAAGGCAGCGGACCTCCGCCTGCGACATTGTGGGCGGGACCGAACGCGGCTCCTCCGAGCTTGATGCCAGCCAACGTGGTCGCCGCGGTATAGGGCAGGTAAGGGCGGATCGACGTGAAGAGGCCGCCAATGATCGACTCGATGACGAGGGCCCACACGAAGACGCCGATGACACCGGCCAGCTGGGATCGGACCAGCGTTCCGAGCCCGGCGCCGATTGCCCCGAAGAGAGCGGCTCCTACCGCCGCTCCGGCAATATGAGCAGCGAGGGTGCTGGTGCCGAGGGCAACGTTATAGCCATGTCCAGCTACGAAGATGAGCCCGACTCCGGTAGCGACGAGGCCGGAGACGAGGCCGAAGATCGCACCGGCCCCGGCTGCGGTCAGGGTCTTGGAGACGAGCACGCGCCGCCGATTCGGAGTCCCAAGGTAGGTGAGGGTGGCGGTGTAGTGGCGGTACTCGCCGCTGGTGACGATCACCCCGAGCACGGCGGCGAAGATCATCGACCAGCCGGTCACCGTCGTGACCGTTCCGAGCCCGGACGCGGTGAAGAGGGGGGCAACACCGTTCTTGCCGTCGCCGGCGCGCGACGCTTCGAGGGAAGCGAACAGGGCGGTCAGGGCGGCTGAGGTGGCAAGTAGGCCGAAGCCGAGACGCATGGTGCGCAGCTTGAGCCATTCGATGCGGAGGAGGCGGATCATCGGGCGTTCTCCTTGGTGAGTGCGGCACCGGTCAACTGGAAGAAGACGTCCTCCAGGCCGACTCCGTTGGTGGTGGTCTCGAAGATGGGTATGGCCTGTTCGGCGGCGAGGAGGCCGACCTGCTCGGCGCTGGCCTCGGTCACTTCGAGCCGGTCCGGTGTTACGAGCACCGCGGTTGCCCCTTTGGCGGTGAGCAGGCTTTGCAGCTGCTCGGCCTGCGGTGTTCGGATGCGCAGCTTGTGCTGGGCCTGGGCGGTCAGCTCGTCCAGGGTGTCGTGGGTGACGAGGTGTCCGCGGTCTAAGATGATCACGCTGTCCACGGTCTGGGCGACCTCGGCCAGGATGTGGCTGGAGACGAGCACGGTGCGCCCATCGCATGCCAGGCCGCGCAGCAGATCGCGCAACCACCGGACGCCCTCGGGGTCGATGCCGTTGGCGGGCTCGTCGAGGATCAGGATCTCGGGCTCGCCCAAGAGCGCCGCGGCGAGCCCGAGGCGCTGGCGCATCCCGAGGGAGAACTCGCCGACTCGCCGGCCGGCGGCACTGGTGAGATCGACGAGGTCGAGGACCTCGTCCACCCGGTCGGACGGCACTCTCCCGGCCAGCGCCTGGATCCGCAGATGGTTGCGGGCAGTGCGGCTTGGGTACGCGCCGGAGGCTTCGAGCACCGCGCCGACCCGGTGGAGCGGGTCGGGCAGCTCCTGGTACGGGCGACCGCAGATCGCGGCCGAGCCTTCGGTCGGCTCCACGAGACCCAGGAGCATTCGCAGCGTGGTGGTCTTGCCCGCGCCGTTGGGACCGAGGAAGCCGACCACCGCGCCGGCGTCGACTTCGAAGCTGAGATGGTCGACGGCAGTCAGCGCTCCGAAACGTTTGGTGAGGTCGTGGACTTCGATCACTGCCATTGGTGGTCCCTTCTGCTCCAGGGGGTGTTTGGCGTGTTGCCCGGACACATGCTCGGCTCCGGCTTCGGCCGTGTCGTCAGCGAGGCGGCGAATTCCTCGTAAGCGTGAGGCCAACGTCGGTACCGCAGAGGTCGTCCCTGGCGGTACCGAGGCAGGCGCGGCTATCACGGGCGGCTTAGGCCAAGATCACCCTCGAGACGACGTGTTCGGCGCCGTTCAGGCGTACTCTCGAGGGCAGTGCGGGTGACGCGTTCCCAGACCGAGACCGAGGCGACCGGCTCCGAGGCTCGACGGTGGATCGTCGATGGGGCGGTGGCCGTCGGAGTCGCGTCAGCCCAGGTGGGGCTGGTCTTCGCCCAGGTGGCCCACCGGGGAGGCTCCGTTACCCCGGGCGATGTGTTGCTTCTCGTCGCCGGAGGCCTGGTGCTGACCGCTCGGCGCCGCTACCCGGTGGCCGTCATGGTCGCCGCCTATGCGCTCAGCTTGTCGTTCCAGGCCTCCCAGCACTTCGGCGGCCCCAGTGGCTCGGCGTGGCCGGCGGTCATCGTGGCGTTCGCGACGGCGATCTACCTGCGCCGCCGCACGGCCGCCCTCATCTTCCTGGCCGTCTGCTACGTGGTGTCCCTGTGGGGTCCCACGGTGTTCGGAGAGGGCCACGCCCCCTCGGCCACATTCGGCCTGAGCGTGGGCGCCGGGCTAGCCGCGCTGGTCGGGGGCGCCGAGCTGGTCCGACTTCGACGCCAACGGTCGTTAGCCATCGCCCAGGGCCGAAGAGAGGAGGCCCTGCGCCAGGCGAGCGAAGAACGCTTGCGACTAGCCCGTGACCTCCACGACATCGTTGCCCACAACATCTCCGTCATCAACGTGCAAGCCAACGGCGCCCTGCACCTCATGCACCGACAGCCAGAGCGAGCCCAGGAAGCGCTCACCACCATCCATGAGGTGAGCAAGCAAGCCTTGGTCGAGCTCCGCACCGTGCTCGGCGTGCTGCGCGACGTCGACAACGAGGCGCCGCGCACTCCGGTGCCGGGACTCGATGAGCTCGACGCTCTGCTGGAGCGCAGTCGGGCCGCCGGCTTAGCCGTACGGATGGTGGAGGAAGGCGAGCGGCGCCCGCTCCCAGCTGACGTCGACGTAACCGCGTACCGGATCGTCCAAGAGTCCCTCACCAACAGCAGCCGCCACTCGGGTAGTGGCCGAGCGACGGTCCACCTTCTCTATGGCGAGAGCGAGCTCTGCGTCGAAGTCGACGACGACGGTCCCGCCCTCCGGGCCAGCCGCACCAACGGGAGCGGCAAGGGCGTCACCGGCATGTCCGAGCGAGCCCAAGCTCTCGGAGGGACCCTGCTGGCCGGGCCTCGACCTGGCGGCGGGTTCTTGGTGCGAGCCCGCCTCCCCTTCAAAGGACAGCGCCGATGACCAAGGTCGCGCTGGTCGACGACCAAGCTCTCGTGCGCGCCGGTTTCTCCGCTCTGCTCGACGCCGAAGACGACATCGAGGTGGTGGGCGAGGCTGCCGACGGCGACGAAGCCCTCCGCCTGCTCCGGCGTACCCGACCCGACGTTGTGCTCATGGACATCCGCATGCCCGGCCTCGACGGCATCGAAGCCACCAAGCAAATCGCCGCGGACGCCGCGCTGGCCTCAGTCCATGTCATCATCCTGACCACCTTCGAGCTCGATGAGTACGTCTTCGAAGGGCTGCGCGCCGGCGCCGCCGGCTTCTTGGTCAAAGACACCGACGCCTCCGAGCTGATCCGAGCCATCCGCGTCGTCGCTGCCGGGGACGCACTGCTCTCCCCCGCTGTCACCCGACGACTGATCGCCGAGTTCTCCACCCGCAGTCGGGCTACCCCCCGCACGCCTGCCGCCGACAACCTAACCGCACGAGAGCGAGAAGTTGTGAGCCTCATCGCAGCGGGACTGTCCAACGAAGAGATCGCCGACAAGCTCTACATGAGCGTCTCGACCGCCAAGACCCACGCCACTCGGGCCATGACCAAGCTCGGCGCCCGAGATCGGAGCCAGCTCGTCGTCTTCGCCTACCAGTCCGGCCTGGTCCGGCCCGGATGGGTCGAATGAACTGGTCGACATCGATTGCGTGCCAGCAGTTCCATCGACTGAGCAGCGTCGCCACGAGGAGCTCGGACTCGCCGGTCTGAAGGACCGGTCGAGGCGCCCGAAATCGAGCCCTAGAGCCACCCACACCGACGTGGTGGACAAGATCCCCCACCCTGCGCCAGAACTACCACTTCGGGCCGGGCAAGATCGCCATGTACCTGAAGCGCTACCACGACGTCGAGCCGGTCTGAAACAGAGCCGGAAGCAGAGCCGGCGGTGGGACTCGAACCCACGACCTGGCGATTACAAGTCGCCTGCGCTACCAACTGCGCCACACCGGCTTGATACCTCAGGGTACCGGCGGCCTCGTGGACCCCGGGGCGTGGTGCTTGATTCTCGCCGGCAGGATTGGCAGGCTGCCCTGGATGGCGCTCTCCGATCGGGACCGAGCGATTCTCGACTTCGAGCGCAGCTGGTGGATGGAGCCGGGATCCAAGCGGGCTGCGATCGAGCTCCGGTTCCAGATGTCCTCGGGCCGCTACTACCAGCTCCTCGGCCAACTGGTCGCATCGCGTGAGGCGGCGGCCTACGACCCGCTGGTGGTCCTTCGCCTTCGACGACGTCGTGACCGGCGCCGGCGGGCCCGCTACGAGGGCTCCTCGGCAGGCGAGCCGCCCTCGCCATGAGCGATGGCGAGGACCCGGGCGGCCGTGAGTCTCGGCACGACTCGCACCCCGTCCGGGTAGGCCGGGGCATCGCCCTGGTCGTCGTCGGGGTGGCACTCGGCGTGGTTCTCCTCCACACGGTGGGAAGGCCCCAGGCCGGGTCGGTGGCCTCGGTCGCCGCCGCCCCCGTCGTGTCGACCACCACTTCGACGACGGCGCCCCCGCCGTCGACGACGGCGGCACCACGGCCGCCGGCTCAGGTCAAGACGCTGGTGGCCAACGGCACGAAGACCAGCGGCGCCGGCGCCAAGGTGTCCGACACGCTGCGCAAGGCTGGCTACAACGTGCTCGCGCCGACCAATACCACGACGACGGCGCCGTCGTCGGCCGTCCTGTTCGCGCCCGGCTTCGCCAGTGAGGCGGGCGCCGTGGCGACCGCCCTGGGCCTGCCTCCCGCGAGCGTCATGCCGGTGCCCACACAGTCGCCGGTCACCAACGCCCAGGCCGCCGACGTGATCGTCGTCATCGGCCCCGACCTGGCCGGGCAGGGCGCGCCCACGTCCGGCTCGTCGACGACGACCACGACCGCCCACACCACGACCACGGCCCACACCACGACGCGCTGAGCGCGGCGCGAACTGGCTCAGGTCCCAGGGTGGCGGTACCCGACTTCGGTGCGAGCTCGCTGAGGCAGTTGCGCGACCATCACGACGAGGGTGGCGTGCTGGTCGACTACGACGGCACGCTCAGCCCCATCGTCGACGACCCGGGTGAAGCCCGCGCCCTCCCGGCGAGCGTCGAGGCCCTCGACCGGCTGGCGGCGGGCTACCGCCGGGTGGCAGTCGTCTCGGGTCGCCCGGCGAGCTTTCTCGTCGAGCATCTCGGGCTGGGGCGAGGCGCCACCGGCCACGGGCCGAGCATCATGGTGTCCGGCCTCTACGGTCTGGAGTGGGCCGGCAGCGGCGGTGTGGTTCACACCCGCCCGGAGGCAGAGCGGTGGCGGGAGGTCGTCGACCGGGTGGAGCGGGCCGCCCGGGCGGCCGCACCGCCCGGAATGCTGGTGGAGCCCAAGGGCCTCACCGTGGCGTTCCACTGGCGCACGGCGACAGGCAGCGCCGGGTGGGCGCGGTCGTTTGCCGAGGAGGTGGTCGGCGAGACGGGCCTCGAGCTCCACCCGGGCAAGATGAGCGTCGAGCTGCGTCCTCCACTCCCGGCGGACAAGGGCACCGTGGTGGCCGAGCTGTGCCGGGGCCTGGCGGCGGCCTGTTTCGTCGGTGACGACCGGGGCGACCTGGCCGCCTTCGCTGCTCTGGACCGCCTGGCGACGGAGGGCATGATCACGTGCAAGGTGGCCGCGGCCAGTGCCGAGATCCCACCCGAGCTGCAGGCCGCCGCCGACGTGGTCGTCGACGGCCCCGAGGAGGTCGCTGATCTCCTCGAGTGGTTGGGCGCCACCTAGACACACCTAGGGAGCCTCCGCCGTGACCAGTCAGGCTTCGGCCGCCGCCAGCTGGTCGTCGAGCCAGTCGCGCGGCGTCCGCCGCCCGGCAGCCTGGCGAAGGGCAGCCGATCGCTTGGCCCGCTCGGGTGCCGGCATGGTCAAGGCTGTTGCCAGCACCTCGGCGGTGCCGGCGACATCGAACGGATTGACCTCCAAAGCCGTGTCACTCAGCTCCGCCCACGCCCCCGCCTCACGAGAGAGCGCGAGCAGCCCGTCGTTGGCGTTGATGATGGGCCCCTCCTTGGCGACCAGGTTGAGCCCGTCGCGCAGCGGGTTGACGAGGAGGACGTCGTAGCGACGAAGGGCCGCCACCGAACGCGGGTAGTTGTCGGAGACGTCGAGCACGACCGGTGTCCAACCCGGCGTGGCCCACCGGTGGTTGACCTGCGCCGCCAGATGCTCGACCTCGGTGCGGTAGGCGAGGTACTCGGGAAGGCCCTGGCGGGAGGCGTAGACCAACGCCACGAACGTCACCCGCTCCCGTAGCTCGGGGTGGCCGGCCAGCAGCTCGTCGAAGGCGAGGAACCCGCGGAGGACGTTCTTCGACAGCTCGACCCGATCGACTCTGAGGACCATCTGACGGTCGCCCAGCACGCCCGTCAGCCACTCGTCCCACGTCCTGCTCGCCTCCGAGATGACGACCCTCGCTAGGTCCTCGGCGTCCGGCCCGAGCGGTGCCACGAATGTCGGCGGTACGTGGCCGAGCACCTCGGCGCAGCACGCCTCGAAGGCCTGCGCCCAGCGGGGAGAGTGGAACCCGCACGACAGGTGGGCCGCCATCCCGGCGAGCAGCTCCTCGGCCACCGCCGAGGGCAGGATCCTGAGGCCGTTGGGATCGCAGAACGGGGTGTGGGTGAAGTGGACCGCTCGCAGGTCCGGACGACGGCGGGTCAGTCCCGCGCCCACCAACGCCAGGTGGTAGTCCTGCACCAGCACGGTGGCGCCGGTGGGAGCGAGCTCGACCACGGCGTCGGCGAAGGCCTTGTTCACCGCCTCGTACGCCTTCCACGCCTCGAGCCAGCGGCGGTCGAGGCGCGGCCGGCGAGCCAGGTCGAACAGGCCGTGATGCAGGAACCACAGCGTGGCGTTCGACACCACGTCGTACGCCATGCGGTACAGGGCCGGGTCGAGTGCCAGCGATCGCAGCCGAAAGCCCTCGATATCCATGAGGCCGCGCTCGGCCGCGGCCCGATCGTGCTCGCCCATGGCAGCGGCGATCCAGATGGCGTCCGTTCCCGCCACCAGCGGACTGAGGCTCGAGACCAGCCCGCCGGCGCCCCGCCGGGCGACGAGCTCCTGGTGGTCGTCCAGTGAGAACGACAGGGGACCACGGTTGGACACGACGACGAGCTCGGGTCCGCCCATCTCCGGGACCCTACCGCCCCATTCGCCACCCGCCGACCAGCCCCCGGGGAGCGCCCCGGAGCAGCCGCACGGACCGGTCGGGCACGATGGCACGATGCCCCACCTCGTGGCCGCCCCCGACAAGTTCAGGGGGACGGCCGCTGCCAGCGCCGTGGCGGCGGCCGCCGCCCGGGCTGGCGCGTCGCGGGGCTGGAGCTGCACCCAGGTGCCGATGGCCGACGGGGGCGAGGGCATCCTCGACGCCCTGGGCGGAAGGATCCGCCGCACGTCCGTCCAGGGTCCGTTGGGTCAGCCGGTGGTGGCCGAGTGGCGGCTCGACGACCGGACTGCGGTCGTCGAGATGGCCCGCGCCTCGGGACTGGAGCTGGCCGGCGGGCCCCGGCACAACGACCCGGTGGCGGCGTCCACCACCGGCACGGGCCAGCTCATCGCGGCCGCCGTCTCAGCCGGCGCGCGCGAGGTGGTCGTGGGCGTCGGGGGATCGGCGACGACCGACGGTGGGCTCGGGGCGGTGCGAGCGCTGCAGCCGCACGCGCGGCTGGCCAAGGTCGGGCTCGTCGTGGCGTGCGACGTCACGACCACGTTCGTCGAGGCCGCCGAGGAGTTCGCCCCTCAGAAAGGAGCCAGCCCGGCCCAGGTGGCGCTCCTTCGGCGGAGGCTCGAGCGCCTGGCCCAGATGTACGAGGACGAGCACGGCGTCGACGTCCGTCACCTACCCGGAAGCGGGGCCGCCGGCGGTCTCGCCGGCGGCCTGGCGGCGCTGGGTGCGACCCTCGTCCCCGGGTTCGAGCTGGTGGCCGAAGCGGTGGGGCTCGCCGACGAGATCGGCGAGGCCGATCTCGTCGTCACGGGTGAGGGCTTCCTCGACGAGCAGTCGTTCCGGGGCAAGGTGGTCGGGGGCGTGGCCGAGCTGGCGGCCCAGGCGGACGTGCCCGTCCTCGCCGTGGTGGGCGAGGTGGTTGACCGGGACCTGCCCGCCCTCCGGCACGGGACGCACGGCGGCCTCGGCCGGATCGACGTCGTGTCGCTCGTCGAGCGCCACGGGCGGGAGCGGGCGACGACCCAAACCCTCGAGTGCGTGGAGGACGAGGTCGCCCGCTACCTCACCTCGTTTCACGCGCTGCGCCGGGCATAGCCGGGCACGTCGACCAGCGGTGGCAGATCATCCGACGAAATGGTCACGGGCGAGCCGCCCGGCACCGCCAGCGTGGCCGAGGACTGGCCCGGTGCCGACATCCCGGCCCGCTCCAGGGCGACCTGCACGATGGCGACCGCCTGGGGGGCCAGCTCGGACAGGGGGCGGTTGCGGTGGGCCCGGGTGCCCAGGTCGACCTCCGCGATCGAGCCCCGGCCGAAACTCGAAGCGACATCGGCCAACAGCCCCAGCTCCACCCCGTACCCTCTGGCGAAAGGAAGACGCTCGAGCACCTCTCGCGGCGCCGCGCACTCGCCGGCGAGGGGCTGGGCGACGTCCGACAGGTGGGGGAGCAGCACCGCGATCAGCGGCCGGGCCACCAGCTCGGTCACCCGTCCACCGCCCGTCGCCTGCCCGTCGATGGGGCGCTCGTAGAACGCCTTGACCAGCGCCACGTCCTCGTAGGTGAGCACCGGGCCGAGCAGCCCCGCCACGAACGAGGGCTGGAAGTTGGTGACGTCGGCGTCGAGAAAGGCGACGACGTCACCCTCGGTGGAAGCCACTGCCCTCCACAGCGCCTGGCCCTTGCCGGGACCGCCGCCGTGCTGGCCCAGCACGTCGGCGGCCCGCACCACCCGAGCCCCGGCCGACTCGGCCACGACGGCGGTCCCGTCGGTCGAGCCGTCGTCGACGACGAGGACCTCGTCGACGAGGCCGCACGACGCCAGCTCACCCGAGAACAGCGCCCCCACGACGGCGCCCACCGTCGTCGCCTCGTCGCGTGCGGGCAGGCAGACCGACACCCGGCGGCCGCGCTTGCGGGCGGCCAGGTCCTCGAGGGGAAAGTCACGGTGGTGGAACGTCCGTGACCGTCGGGCGACCATGGCGCCATCATCCACCAACACGAGTGGTGGCGCCGTATCTGCTTTGACGGGCCGGCGCCGGTCGATCACTATTGATAACGCCATCATCCAGAGCGGTCGAGGGACCGGGCCCCATGACGCCGCGACAACCAGCGCCGGCCAGCCGAGAGGCGGAGGGCGCCAGGTGCCAATGCCCGAGCGATGAGGAGGACCAGTGCCCTTCATAGAAGGCCTTCGGTGCCGGGAATGCGCGCGCGTCTACCCCGCCGAGGCCCTGCACGTCTGTGACTACTGTTTCGGGCCCCTCGAGGTCACCTACGACTACGAGGCCATCGCCGCCCGGGTGAGCCCGGAGCGGATCGCCGCCGGACCCGACACGATCTGGCGCTACGCCGACCTGCTCCCGGTCGAGCCCGACGCGCCGGTCGACCTCGGCGCCGGGTTCACTCCGCTGGTCCGGGCCGACCGCCTGGCCGCCGAGCTGGGGCTGGGAGAGGTGTGGGTCAAGAACGATACGGTGAACCCGACCGGGTCGTTCAAGGACCGCGTCGTGTCGGTGGCGCTCACCAAGGCCCGCGAGCTGGGCTTCAAGGTGGCGGCGTGCGCCTCGACCGGCAACCTGGCCAACGCCGTGGCGGCGCACGCGGCCCGGGCGGGCATGGAGTCCTTCGTCTTCATTCCCCAGGACCTCGAGCTGGCCAAGATCGTGACGACGGCCGTCTACGGCGGTCGTCTCATCGCCGTCGAGGGCAACTACGACGACGTGAACCGGCTGTGCGCCGAGCTCACGGCCGAGCACCCCTCCTGGGCCTTCGTGAACGTGAACGTGCGTACCTACTACGCCGAGGGATCGAAGACCCTCGCCTTCGAGGTGGCCGAGCAGCTGGGGTGGCAGGCCCCCGATCATGTCGTGGTGCCCGTCGGTTCCGGGAGCCAGCTGACCAAGATCCACAAGGGTTTTCGCGAGCTGGGAGACGTGGGATTGCTGGCCGAGCCCCCCGAGGTGCGGATCTCGGGGGCCCAGGCGACCGGTTGCGCCCCCATTGCCACGGCCTTCGCCGAGGGCGTCGACCACATCCGTCCCGTCCGACCGAGCACGATCGCCAAGTCGTTGGCGATCGGCAACCCGGCCGACGGTTGGTACGCCCTCGACACGGTGCGGTCGACCGGTGGGGCGCTGGACGCCGTGACCGACGACGAGATCGTCGAGGGCATCGGGCTGCTTGCCCGCACGGAAGGCATCTTCGCCGAGACGGCCGGAGGCGTCACGGTGGCGACGCTGGCCAAGCTGGCCGCCGCCGGCCAGGTTCGGCCCGACGAGCGGGTGGTCGTCTACGTCACCGGGCACGGATTGAAGACGGTCGACGCGGTGACGCCACACGCCGGCCCCAGCGCCACCATCGCCCCGTCCCTCGAGGCCTTCGCCGAGGCGCTGGCCGACCTGGAGGAGGTCGACCCGGCGTGAGCGTGACCGTGCGGGTGCCGACCCAGCTCCGCACCCTGACCAACGGCGCCGGCGAGGTCACGGTCGAGGGAGCCAGCGTCGGTGAAGTCCTCAAGGCGCTCGACGCCTCCTATCCCGGGTTCGCCGGGCGCCTGTTCGACGACACCGGCAAGCTGCGCCGGTTCGTCAACGTCTTCCTGGCCGACGAGGACGTCCGCTTCCTCCAGGGGCTGGACACTCCCGTGCCCGAGGGCCAGACCTTGTCGATCGTCCCGGCCGTCGCGGGAGGCTGACCGCCGCCGAGCCCGAATCGGGACGAAATGGCTCCGCCTCACCGACCCTCCACGCCCCGGAACCGCGGGTGCCGTCCACGCCCCGGGCCCCGGTTGCAGAACACGGGCGTGCGTATATGCTGTTAGCAGTCACGGGATGAGAGTGCTAACGGCCCACCCACTGGAGGGAACCACGAGATGCCCAAGTTGATCGCCTTCGACGAGAATGCCCGGAGGCAGCTCGAGAGCGGCATGAACCAGCTGGCCGACGCGGTCCGCGTCACCCTGGGCCCCAAGGGCCGCAACGTCGTGCTCGACAAGAAGTGGGGTGCACCCACGATCACCAACGACGGCGTGTCCATCGCCAAGGAGATCGAGCTGGAGGACCCCTACGAGAAGATCGGGGCCGAGCTGGTCAAGGAGGTCGCCAAGAAGACCGACGACGTAGCCGGTGACGGCACCACCACGGCCACCGTGCTGGCCTGGGCCATGGTCCACGAGGGCCTGCGCAACGTGGCCGCCGGCGCCAATCCCATGTCGCTCAAGCGGGGCATCGAGGCCGCCGTCGAGGCCGCCGTGTCCTCGCTGAAGTCGTCGGCCCACGAGATCGACTCCAAGGACCAGATCGCCCAGGTCGCCGCCATCTCGGCGGCCGACCCGGAGATCGGCGGGATGATCTCCGAGGCCATCGACAAGGTGGGCAAGGACGGCGTGATCACCGTCGAGGAGTCCCAGACCTTCGGCATGGAGATGGACCTGGTCGAGGGGATGCGGTTCGACAAGGGCTATATCTCGCCCTACTTCGTGACCGACCCCGAGCGCATGGAGGCCGGCCTGGAGGACGCCTATCTCCTGCTCGTGGGCTCGAAGATCTCCGCCGTGCGCGATCTGCTCCCCGTGCTGGAGAAGGTCATGCAGTCGGGGCGGCCGCTGGTCATCATCGCCGAGGACGTCGAGGGCGAGGCCCTGGCGACCCTGGTGGTCAACAAGATCCGGGGCACGTTCAAGAGCGTGGCCGTCAAGGCCCCCGGGTTCGGCGACCGGCGCAAGGCGATGCTCCAGGACATGGCCATCCTCACCGGCGGCCAGGTCATCACCGAGGAGGTGGGCCTCAAGCTCGAGAACGTCACCCTCGACCTGCTGGGCAAGGCCCGCAAGGTGGTCGTCACCAAGGACGAGACGACGCTCGTCGAGGGCGGCGGCACCGAGTCCGACATCAAGGGCCGCATCGCCCAGATCAAGGGTGAGATCGAGAACACCGACTCGGACTACGACCGGGAGAAGCTCCAGGAGCG
>JBPYEI010000027.1:0-31447 GCA_051985455.1 Acidimicrobiales bacterium | reverse complement strand
GCCACGGCGTCGGCGTTGTCCCAGAGGTAGACGAGCTCGTCGTCGCCGTACCGGTAGTTGGTGTTGACCGGGACGAGTCCCGCCTTGAACGCTCCGAACACCGACTCGAGGTACTCGGGGCAGTTGTGGAGATACTGCGCCACCTTGTCCTGGGCGCCGGCGCCCAGATCGAGCAGCGCACGGGCGAGCCCGTTGGCCCGCTGGTCGGTGTCGGCCCAGGATTGCCGCCGCCCACCCTGGATCAGCGCGAGAGAGTCCGGCAGCGTCTCGGCCACGACCTCCCACACGTCGGCAAAGTTCCAATCGCTCATTCCGGCCGATCTTACGGGCGTGGCGCCGGTACGCTGAGCGACCGTGGATCTCGAGCTGCCGGGCGAGGACCATCCCGAGCGCGTCGCCTTGCGGTCGTGGCTCGAAGACCATCCTCACGCCGCAGGACGCCAACTGGCCGAAGCCGGCTACGTGGCCCCGCACTGGCCCCGTCCCTGGGGACGGGAGGCCGACCCGATCACCCAGCTGGTGATCGACGACGAGCTGCGCCGTGCCGGCGTGGCCCGGCCCATCAACCCGATCGGCATCGGCTGGGCGGGCCCGACCCTGCTGCACGCCGGCACGCAGGCCCAGCAGGAGCGGTACCTCATGCCGATGCTCGCCGGCGAGGATCTGTGGTGCCAGCTGTTCAGCGAGCCGGGCGCGGGCTCGGACCTGGCCGACCTCTCCACCCGCGCCGTTCGCGACGGCGACACGTACGTCGTATCCGGCCAGAAGGTGTGGACCTCGTTGGCGCACCTGTCCCGCTTCGGGATCCTGCTCGCCCGGACCGACCCGGACGTCCCGAAGCACGAAGGGATCTCCTACTTCATCTGCCCCATGGACAGTCCCGGCATCACCGTCCGGCCCATCGTGGAGATGACGGGAGTGCACCTGTTCAACGAGGTCTTCCTCGATGACGTCCGCATCCCGGCCGAGAACCGCGTCGGCGACGAGAACCGGGGGTGGGCGCTGGCCAAGGTGACGCTCGGCAACGAGCGGGTGTCGCTGTCCGGAGAGGGCGCCCTCTGGGGCCGCGGTCCGACCGCCGAGGACCTGGTGGAGCTGGCCCGCAAGGCCCGTGTCTCCGATCCCCACCAGCGCCAGCGCCTGGCCCAGCTCCACATCGAGGCCGAGATCCTCCGTCTCATTCGCCTTCGCACCGTCACGGCGGCGGTGAAGGGGCGCCAGCCCGGTCCCGAGGCGTCGGTGCGCAAGGCGTTGGCGGACGAGCACGGCCAGCGAATCATGGGCCTGGCCAAGGACCTGGCCGGAGCGAAGGGGATGCTGGCCGGGACGGGACCGTTCGGGTCGTCCGACGCCACCTGGTCCTACGGCTACCTCTTCTCGCCCGCGCTCACGATCGGCGGGGGCACGTCGGAGGTCCAGCGCAACATCATCGCCGAGCGGGCGTTGGGACTGCCGCACGACATCGACGTGGACGCCGGCCAAACGTGGGCCGAGTCCCGGCGTCGGCCGTCTTAGCGAAATGCCCCCGAGCCGCGGAGCAGCCCCCGTTCCCACCTCCACGGGGTGAGCAGCGCCGCCCGCCGGTAGTCCTCGAACAGCCAGCGGGCGAAGTTTCGTCGAGACCAATCCGTGGCCCCGACGACGCGTATGGCGCCGCGCGCGCCCTTGCGATGGCGAAGGGCGCGTGACAGGGCGACGGACAGGTGGTGGTTGGGGGCGAGATTTCGAGCCACGTCCCGGCGGTAGCGGCCGGCGACCCGCGCCGGGTCCTCGGCACTCCCGGCGAGGATGGCGTCGGCCGCCAGCGTCGCCGTCTCGAGCGCCTGAGCGATGCCCTCGCCCGTCATGGGATCGGTGGCACGGGCGGCGTCTCCCGCGAACAGGACCCGATTGCCGGCGGCGGTGAGGGGGCTGCTCGTCACCCGGGCCGGGATGGGCCAGGCCCGATGCGGCGACTCGGGCTGGGCCGCGGGGCCGAGGACGGCGCGCAACGCAGGCCGGTCGGCGAGCCCGGCCCAGACCTGGGCCATCTCGCCCGAGGGCCGCCCCGCCTGCCGGGGGAGGCCGAACCCGACGTTGGCTCGTCCGTCGGGGAGCGGGAACGACCAGGCATAGCCGGGCAGCAGGTCGGGCTCGAACCACACCCACATGTCGGCCGCCTGTGGTCCGACGCCGCCGAAGTACTGCCGAAAAGCGTGCCACTCGCCCAGGTACCCCGCCTCGTCGCCCGCGCCGAGGGCCTTGCGCAGGGGCGACCACATCCCGTCGGCGCCGATGACGAAACGGGCGGTGACGTTCTCGACGCCTTCGGCGTCGAGAACGACGCGGTCGCTGGACCACCGGGCTGTCCTGAGGGCGCAACCGTCAAGGACGGTTGCGCCTGCCTCGCGCGCCAGCTCGACAAGCGCGGCATCGAGATGGCGGCGCTGGGCCACGGCCGCGTACGTGCCCTGGTTGCGGGGGAAGGGCAGCCGGGCGATGCGCCCGGAGGGCGAGCGGACCACGATCTCGTCGACCGCTTGCCACGACGCCACGGTCTTGGGGTCGAGCCCGAGTCGGTCGAGGCGCCGCAGGGCGTCGGTGGTCAGCCCGTCGCCGCAGCACTTGTCGCGGGGGAAGCGGGCCCGGTCCAGCACGACCACGTCCCGCCCCGCCCGAGCCAGGGAGACGGCGGCCGCCGACCCGGCGGGCCCGGCACCCACCACGACGACGTCGGCATCCAGCATCGCCCCGAGGCTATGTGCTCGCGGCTACGGCCTGGGAGGCCGCCGCCGGCGGGGCTCCGGCCCGCCGGCGGCTGTCTAAGGGCGGGAACGCCCCAGGGCGGCATCGAGGGCGTCAGCCAGCTCGGGATGACGAAACGTGTAGCCGGTCGCCTCCAGCCAGGCCGGCCGCACCCGCTGGCTGACCAGCACGGTCTCCCGTGCCATCGCGGGGCCGAACGCCAGCGACAGTGCGAGGGAGGGGACCCGCAGCAGCGTCGGGCGACCGAGGGCGGCACCCAGGATCCTGGTGAACTGGGCGTTGGTGACGGGATTGGGGGCCGTGGCGTTGAGGGCGCCCCTGACGTCGTCGTGCTCGATGGCATGCATGATGGCGTCGATCTCGTCGGCGAGGGAGATCCAGCTCACGTACTGGCGGCCTGCTGAGAGCTGGCCGCCCAGACCCAGCTTGAACAGGGGGAGCTGCTTGCGAAGGGCGCCACCATCGGCGCTCTGGACGATGCCGGAGCGCAGGTGCACGACCCGGATGCCGACCTTCTCGGCTGGGCTCGTGGCCGCTTCCCAGGCCTGGACCAGCTCGGCGAGGAAGCCGGTGCCGGGGTCGCTCTCCTCGGTCAGCACCTCGTCGCCCCGGTTGCCGTAGTAGCCGATGGCCGAGCCGCTGACCATGACCCGGGGTGGCCGCTTCAGCTGCGCCAGCGCCGCTGCGAGCTGCGTCGTGCCGTCGACGCGGCTGTCGCGCAGACGCGCCTTGTAGCGCTTCGACCATCGACGGGCCAGGCTGGGCCCGATCAGATTGACGAGCGCGTCGGCTCCCTCCATGGCGCCGGTGTCGATGCTGCCGCTCTCGATGTCCCATCTCACGTCCGCCGGCCCCGCCGAAGGCCTCGTGTGGCGGCGGACGATCCGCCCGACCTCGTGTCCCCTCGTCCGCAGGGTGCGGACGAGGGTGGTGCCGATCAGGCCGTGCGAGCCGCTGACGAGGACCCTCATGCGAGCCATGGTCGCGCCGCAATGGGCGAGTCACCGGTCATGGCCGAGGCGAGCGCGATCCAACGCCCGCCGTACGCACGCGGCGAAGGCATCGGGGTGCGTGAGGTGGGCCCCGTGGCCGGCGCCTTCCACCTCGACCAGCTCGGCGCCGGGGATGAGCTCGGCCAGCGCTCCGGCTCCCCTGCGGTGGTGGGCGATCGACTGCTCTCCGCGGGCGATCACGGTCGGCATCGAGATCCGCGTCGTGTCGAATGGTGCACCGTCGGCGCGGATGGACGACATCTCCGCGACCAGCGCCGCTCCCTCGCCCCGCCGCCGTTCCCGCGTACGTTCGGGCAGTCGCTCCCAGCGCGTGTCACCGATCATCCGCCGCATGAACGCCTCCGCCGCCTCCTCGGGCGTCCGGGCCCTGGCGGCCGAGTTCCCGGCGCTGCGTCTCGGCCACCACGACATCCATGGCGCCGGTGGCTCGTAGGCGAGGACGGCGTGGATCTGGGCTGGCCGCTGCGAAGCAGCGGCCAGCGCCACCGTTCCTCCATAGCTGTGTCCGGCCGCCACTGCGTGGCGGCCGGCAAGTATCGAGAAGAGATCCTCCACGTGCTCGTCGAGCGACGTGGCCAGCGGCAGCGCGTCCCGCGACCGGTGGTAGCCGCGCCGGTCGTACGCGAGCACGCGCACGTCGCGCAAGCGGTTGGTGACCCGCGAGAAGCTCGGACCGCGGTCCATCGAGCCGTGCACGAGGACCACCAGCGCAGCGTTCCGCTGCGCTGGTTCGCGTTCGTCCACGAAGAGACCCGACGGCAGGAGGGGCACGCTCAACTCCCCAGGCGCTCGAGCAGCTCCAGCGAGTATTGGACGGTGCCGGTGAGACCGGCAGCGTCCTGCGCGGCCAGATACACCGCCGCACGCCCCATGGCGTGCGGCTCCTCGACCATCTCCTCCGGGACGCGCACGCCCCAGGCGTGCGCCCCCTCCGTCATCACGACCTTGCTCGGTGCCAGGCAGTTGACGGCGATGTTGTGGGGGCGAAGCTCGGCCGCCAGACCGGTGTAGTAGCGCTCGACGCCGGCCTTGGACACCCAGTAGGCATTGGCGCCGTGGTCGGTCATCAACACGCCGGTCGTCGTGATGGCGACGAGTGACCCCGAGCCGCGGGCGATGACGTGCGGGAGCACGGCCTTGGTGACCAGGAAGACGCCGGTGAGGTTGACCCGCAGGCACAGCTCCCAGCGCGCCAGCGGCGTGTCCTGGGTCGGAGCCAGCCACATGACGCCGGCGTTGGCGACGAGTATGTCGATGCCGCCCAACTGGTCGACGGCGCCGGTCACGGCGGCGTCGACGGATTTCTCGTTGGTCACGTCACAGGCGACCGGCAGGGCCACACCGCCCTCGGACGTGATGGCGTCGGCCACCGAGTGGATGGTGCCGGGCAGCTTGCCCTCGGTGACAGAGCGGGCGGCGACGACGACCGAGGCGCCGGCCTCGGCCAGGGCCATGGCGATGGTTCGCCCGATGCCCCGGCTGGCGCCGGCGACGAAGGTGACCTTGCCGTCCAGCCTGGGGGAGTCGGTCAGCGTCGCGCCTTCAACTCGCCCATGGTGTGGACCTGACCGAGGGTGTCGTCCATGTACCCGGGGCCCTCTGCCGTGGGCACGAACCATCCCGTCGGGCACATGGTAAGGATCTCGACGAAGGAGAACCCCTCCCTCCGCAGCTGGGACTCGAAGGCCCTGCGCATCATGCGCTTCGTCCGCGCCACGGCTCCGGCGTTGTGGACCGAGCCCCGGGCCACGTAGGCCGAGCCGTCGAGCGTGGCGAGGAGGTCGCCGATGCGAATGGGGTGGCCGTGGTACTCGGCGTCGCGCCCCTCGAGGGTGTTCTTGGTGCGCTGGCCGATCACGCTCGTGGCTGTCATGTGGCCGCCCGTCTCGCCGAACACGCCGTTGTTGAGCAGCACGGCAGTGACGCTCTCGCCCCGCGCCGCCGTGTGGACCACCTCCTGGAGGCCCTCGTTCACCATGTCGCCGTCGCCCTGCATGGTGAACACGACGCGGTCGGGCAGCATCCGCTTGACGCCGGTCGCCACCGATGGCGCCCGCCCGTGCAGGGCCTGGACCAGGTCGAGGTCCACGGTGCTGGAGAAGCTGGTGTAGCAGCCGATCCCCATCACCGCGATGGCGTGTTGGGCCACCTCCAGCTGGGTCAGCGTGTCGAGGAGGACGCGCAGCGCCAGGGGCTCGCCACACCCGGGGCACATCTGGTGCTCCTCGGTGAGGAGGAGATCGGGCGTCAGCTCGGCGACGCGGTGCGCTCCCGCGGGAGGCGAATCGGTGGCCACGATGCGCCGCTCTGCTGGTGTCATGCCGGCACCCCCTGTCCCGAGACGACCGCCTCGACCCGGCCCCGGATCACGTCCACGTCCAGAAGCGGCCCGACTCCGAAGCCCGAGCCGTCGGTCGATATACCCCCGATCGAGGTCACCCGCGCCCGGCCCTGCACCCCGATCCGGACGTCATCGACCATCTGGCCGCCGTTGATCTCGAACACCATCACCTCGCGTACCCCCTCGGCCGCCGATCCCACCGCGTCGTACGAGAACGGCCACAAGCTGATCGGCCGCACGTACCCGATGCCCACACCTTCGGCTCGCAGCTGTCGGACCACATAGCGCACGAACTTGGCCGCCGTGCCGAAGGCCACGACCACGTGCTCGGCGTCGTCGAGGAACCCTGTCTCGACCCGAGTCTCTTCGGCAGTCATCGCCGCCTGCTTGGGAACCACCGCCTCGAAGTGGGCCGGGATCCCGCCGCCCGGCCGGTTGACCTTGCCCACCCCGAGCGAGCTGACCGTCCGCGACCTGCCGGTCCCGCCCAGGGAGCCGTCGACCGCCCAGTCCTTCGGTGGGAGCGGTGCGAAGGTCATGGGAGACACGTCGACCGCCTCCGCCGTGTGGGCCAGCAGGTAGTCGCCGTAGAGCAGGACGGGGTTGCGCCACTTGTCGGCCAGGTGGAAGGCGAGCTGGGTGAGCTCGACCGCTTCGCCGATGTCCATCGGAGCCAGGACGATGTGCCGGTAGTCCCCGTGGCCGCCTCCTCGGGTGGCCTGGAAGTAGTCCGACTGGCCTCTCGCCATGTTGAACACCACCAGCGGCAGCTCGGCCAGTGTCATCTCGGAGAACGACTCTTGCATGAGCGACAGACCCTGGCCGGTCGACCCGGTGGCCGCCCGGGCGCCGGTGGCCAGCGCCCCCCACGCCATGCCCACCGCCTCCAGCTCGCTCTCGGCGTTGATGCACACTCCGCCGACCTCGGGCAGCCGCCGGGCCAGGTGCTCGAGCAGCTCGGTGAATGGCGTCATCGGGTAGCCGGCGAAGAAGCGGCACCCCGACGCCACGGCCGCCTCTGCCATGGCCTCGGAGCCCTCCATGAGCCGCCTGGTCACAGCTCGACCTCCAGCTCCACAGGCGAGTCGTACCGGTAGACCTCGAACACGAAATCGGGGCACATGTCGAGGCACGCCCGGCACCCCGTGCATCCCGCGTGCAGCTGCGGATACCGAAAACCCATCTCGTTCACATCGGTCGACATCGTGAGCACCTGCGGCGGGCAGGCCGGGATGCACAGCTCGCATCCCTTGCATCCCTCCACGTCGATCGTCACGGTCCCGCGCGTCAAGACGGTCGTCATCGTTGGACCTCGGTCAGTTCCCACGCCGGGGCGGCGAGGAGCTCGACTGCGGCGGCGCCGGCCCGGATGGCGGTCTCGTTCGCCGCCGCGTGCTGCTGGCGGTACGGGGGTAGCGACTGTCGCATGCCGTCCACGGCGGCGTCGACGCCCACCAGCCCGGTGACGCCGGCATAGGCGCCGACCATGACCATGGCCGCGCCCATGGGGTTGCCGAGCTCGGCCGCCATGTCCGTCACCGGCACGTCAAAGACCTCGAGTGCCTTCCGGTCGATGTCTCCCTCGAACAGCGACGAGTTGAGCAGCACGATGGCGCCGGGACGGAGCTTGGGAACCATCGGCGCCCAGAACTTGTGGTGCATGACGATCGCCGACCAGCTGTGGGACACGATGGGCGGGGCCTGGATGGGACCGTCGGCCACGACGACCGTCGAGTCGGAGTTGCCGCCGCGCATCATCCCCGAGTACAGCCCGAAGACCATGGTGCCGCGGCCTTCGAGGGCGGCTGCCCGCCCGATGACCTGGGCCGCCAGCTGGACGCCCTGGCCGCCGACGCCGGTGAGCAGCAGCTCGCGCTCCATATCAGCGACTCCCTCGCATCCCGCCGACGACGAATCCCACCAGGTGGGCGACGTCGGCCTTCGACGGTCTCCGCCCGTTGCTCAAACAGGATTGCATCGTTCCCATGGCCAGGCGATAGGCGGCCTCGGCGTCGCGCTCGGGATCGGCAGACGCCAGCTCGCCCTGCTCCACGGCACGCTCGATGGCGGCTCGGACCGGCGCCTTGATGACCTCCTCGCTGCGCCGGAACTCCTCGGGGAACAGCTGGCCCAGCCGGGCGGTGTTGACCACGACGCCACGGGTGGCCTCGGCCGCTCCCGGATTCACCGCCTGCGTCAGGATGCCCTCGACCCACCGTCGCACCTGCCCGAGCCCCGACGTCTCCTTCGCCATCTGGTGCTCGAGGTAGCCGACCAACTGGCGCAGGCCGTCATCCAAGATGGCCAGCAGCAGCTCGTCCTTGCTGCGGAAGTGGCGGTAGAAGGCCTGGTTGGAGAGGCCGGCGTGAGCCACGATCTCGCTCACCCGGGGGTCGCTGCCATCGCCGTCACGCATGAGGGCCACGCCGGCGTCGATCAGGCGCCGGACCTCGTCGGCGTAGGCCGAATAGCGGCCCGCCAGGGCCCGCTCCACCGTCCTGACGGCCACCGGACTGTCAGTCTCCATTTCCAGAATCATATTCTCTCGAGGCTACGATGTCCACGTGAGCCTGGTCGTCGGGGAGGTCTTTCGCCGAGCTGCGGCCGTCACGCCGCGACGGGTGGCGGCGTCGCTGGGCGGGAGCACTCTGACGTTCGGCGAAGTTGACCGGGCCGCCAACGGGACCGGTCACGCCCTGCTCGCAGCAGGCGTCGGTCGCGGTGACCGCGTTGCCTGGTGGGGCGGCACGACCCTCGACGCCGTCCCGCTCTTCGCCGCCGTGGCCAAGGTGGGAGCGGTCTTCGTCCCGCTCAACCCGGGCCTGAGCCCGGAGGAGGCGGCGCCCATCCTCGAGCGGGCACGCCCGCGACTCCTCATCACCACGGGCGGCGGGGCCGACGGGGCCGAGGCCGTGGTCAAGCTGGTGGGGGACGTGCCGGTCGCTCGCGTGGACCACGAGCTGCGGGCCGAGAGCGCGGGCGACGCGAGCGATCCTCTGCTCTCGGAACGGGATCCGCACGTCATCTTCTTCACCAGCGGGAGCACCGGCACGCCGAAAGGTGTCGTGCTCTCCCATCGGGCCAGCTGTCTGCGGACCTTCCCCGAGAACGGCCACGTGTACCGGGGCCCGACGGTGATCATGTTCCCGTTGTTCCACATGGCGGCCTGGACCATCGCCCTGGGCTGCTGGCAGGCGCGCGAGGAGGCCGCCTTCGTCTCCCGAGCCGACGCCGCCACGCTCCTCGAGGCGGTCGAGGACCGCCGGGCCGGGCGCATCTACCTCATCCCGGCCGTGTGGGATCGCGTGCTCCCCGAGCTCGACGGAGGCGAGCGCTCCTGGGACGTCTCCAGCCTGCACGAGGCCGACACGGGCACGTCGGCGACGCCGCCCGAGCTCATCGCCGCCATCCGGGAGAAGCTCCCGGCCACGACCACCCGGGTGTTCTACGGGTCCACCGAAGCGGGCGCCGGCGCCTGCCTCGGCCACCAGGACCTGGAGCGCAAGCCGGGCAGCGTCGGCCCCCCCAGCCTCGGGGTCGACCTCAGGCTGAGCGACGCGGGCGAGGTGTGCCTGCGCGGCGAGCTGCTCATGGACGGCTACTTCGAGGATCCCGAGGCCACGGCGGATGCGTTGCGGGACGGCTGGTACCACAGTGGCGACCTCGGGGTGCTCGACGACGAGGGCTACCTCTCGATCGTGGGCCGGGTCCGCGACGTGATCCGCACCGGAGGGGAGACCGTCGCCCCACTCGAGGTCGAGCGCGTGCTGGCCGACCTGCCCGGGGTCGCCGACGTGGCCGTGGTCGGTGTGCCCGAGCCTGCCTGGGGTGAGGTCGTCTGCGCCGTCGTCGTCGCAACCTCCGGCTACCAGCTCGACCTCGACATGCTGCGAGAAGGCTGCCGCCACCGCCTGGCCCCGTTCAAGCAGCCCCGCCGCCTCGAGCTGGTCGACTCCCTGCCCCGGACGCCGGCCACCGGACAGGTGCAGCGGACGTT
The DNA here is from genome assembly GCA_051985455.1 of Acidimicrobiales bacterium. GTDB lineage: Bacteria > Actinomycetota > Acidimicrobiia > Acidimicrobiales > AC-9 > AC-9. Next base: position 21,351 of record JBPYEI010000027.1, on the reverse strand, counting down.
GGTGCTCGAGCGCCTGCGACGGGGCGCCAGCTGAGCTCCGTCGCCGGCAGTACGATCCCTGACGGGAACGTCAGGAGGTGGCCGATGCGCTTCATCGACAGCGACGGACACGTGCTCGAGCACCCGAATGGGATGCTGCAGTACGCCCCGAAGGGCTACGAGGACCGGATCTGGCACATCGAGACCGACGACAAGGGCCATGAGTGGACGATCATGGACCAGCTGCGCATCCCGGCCAACGGCCTGGCCCTGGCCGGCACGGCCGGCATGTCGGACGAGGACCGGGCCAGGGCCCAGCGGGGAGAGCTCCGCTACACCGAGGTGCGGCCGGCCGCCTACAACGCCAAGGCCCGCCTGGAGGACATGTCGGCCGACGGCATCGACCAGTCCGTCCTGTATCCCACCATGCTGCTCGGCATCCAGAGCCACCGGGACGTCGACTTCGCCGCCGCCCAGTGCCGCGCCTACAACGACTGGGTGTCCGACCACGTCGGCGACGGGGACGGCCGGCTGTTCGCCGCCGCCGTCCTGCCGCAACAGGACCTCGACCGGGCGGCGGCCGAGATCCGGCGGGTCGCCGGGCTCCCCGGGGTCGTCGCTGTGTTCATCCGGCCCAATCCCACGGCGGAGTGGAAGCAGTTCAACGACCCCGTGTACGACCCCATCTGGCGGGCGGCATCCGACACGGGGCTCCCGATCGGGCTCCATCCCTTCCTCGCCGCCGACCTGCCGGGCGCCTGCATCGGGATGCACTTCAACCGGCTCGGCACCTCGGGCGCGCCCCTGCCGGAGGACGCCGGGGCCGACGTCAACATCGACAACATCTACTTCACCCAGGCGCTGTCCAACCCCTTCGACATGATGAGCTCGATGGCGTTCCTGCTGGCTGGCGGCGTCTGCGAGCGCTTCCCGGACCTCAAGCTCATCTTCCTGGAGGCCAACGGCGGCTGGTTGGTGCCGTGGCTCGAGCGGCTCGATCACCACGCCGAGATCTTCTCGTGGGACGTGCCCTGGCTGAAGGAGCGCCCCTCGGACTACTTCCGCCGCCAGTGCTGGATCAGCTTCGACGCCGACGAGTCCACCCTCGCGTTCACCGCCAAGTCCCCGCTGTGCGGCGCTGACCGCATCATCTGGGCGTCGGACTATCCACATCCCGACGCCAAGTACCCGGGAGTGACCGCCGAGCTGTCCGAGGCCATCGAGGACCTCACCAGGGAGCAGCAGACGCTCATCGCCGGCGAGAACGCCGTCGCCCTGTACGGGCTGTAGGTTGGGCGCCGACCATGGGTGAACGCATCTCGATAGTCGACTACCTGGTGCTCGACGACGGCGAGCCGTACCTCGTCGCCAGCGCATGCCGAGACTGCGGCGCGACGTACTTCGAGCGGCGCAACGCCTGCGCCAGGTGTTCCGGGACCAGCTTCGAGCAGCGGCGCATGTCTGATACGGGCACCCTGCGCTCGTACACGATCGTGCACCGGGCTGCGCCCAGCGTCGCGGTTCCGTTCGTGTCGGCGATCATTGAGCTCGACGGCGGGGGAGTGGTGAAGGCGAACATCCGCGACGTCGAGCCGGTGCCCGAGTCCATCGAGCTCGGCATGCCGGTGGCGATGACGACGTTCGTCGCCGGGACGGACGACGACGGCACCGAGGCGGTGGCCTTCGGGTACTCGCCGGTGGCCGAGAGAGCCAAGAGTGAACAGGGGAACGATGCCTGACGACGTGTGGATTCTCGGCGCCTCGATGATCAAGTTCGGTCGCTTCCCCGATCGGGACCTGATGGACATCAGCTCGGAGGCCGCCCTCGGTGCCCTGTCGGACGCCGATGTGTCGATGGCCGACATGGACATTCTCGCCGTCGGCAACCAGTTCGAGCCCTTCGGGGGCGTCGGTCAGCAGCTGCAGAAGCAGATCGGGCAGACCGGCATCCCCGTCTACAACGTCACCAACGCCTGCGCGACCGGTGCCAGCGCCGTGCGGATCGTGTCGATGGCCATCAAGGCGGGCGAGGCGGACATGGGCCTGGCCGTCGGCACCGAGAAGATGGGCAAGGCCGGCCTCCTCGGTGGCGGGGGAGCGAAGGGCGACAAGCGCGTGTACGAGCGGGAGGGCCGCACCGGCGCGGTGATGGGCACGGAGGGGGTTCTCGGCACGGGCTTCATGCCCGGTGTGTTCGCCCAGGCCGGCATGGAGTACGCCCACGACCACGACGGGGTGGCCTTCGAGCAGTTCGCCCGGGTGGCCGAGAAGAACCACGCCCACTCCTCGCTCAACCCCCTGGCCCAGTACCAGAAGGCCTTCAGCCTCGAGGAGGTCATGGCCTCGCCCATGATGTCGTACCCGAACACGCTGCTCATGTGCTGTCCGACGGGGGACGGCTCGGCTGCCGCGGTCGTCGTGTCGGGCGAGAAGCTCAAGACGCTCGACCCCGACGTCCGCCGACGGGCCGTCAAGGTGTCCGCCTCGGTGCTGACCACCGACCCGTGGGTCGAGGGCGGCCACCAGCAGCCCGACGTGAACACGCTGACCCGCCAGGCGGCAGACAAGGCATACGAGCAGGCCGGCGTGGACCCGCAGGACCTCGACCTGGTCGAGCTGCACGACTGCTTCGCCACGGCCGAGCTCCTGCACTACGACAACCTGCGCCTGTGCGAGCCGGGCGGGGCGGGCGACTTCATCGACTCGCGCGGCCCCTGGCGCGACGGCCGCATCCCGGTCAACGTCTCCGGGGGGCTCATCTCGAAGGGTCATCCCATCGCCGCCACTGGCGTGGCCGGCGTCTACGAGATCGTCACCCACCTGCGCGGCGAGGCCGGTGACCGCCAGATCGAGGGCGCTACCGTCGGCATGGCGCACGTCATCGGGCTCGGGTCCACCTGCGCCGTGCACATCCTGGAGAAGGCGGCCGCCTAGTCCGGAGACGGAGCTGCGGTTCTTTGCCGGGTTCCACCTTGCGTCGAAAGCGAGGTCACTTTCGACGACATATGGAACGCCGAGGGCTCTGTGGGGACCCCCGACACGGCCGCAGCCCGTGTAGACGTGAGGGAGAGTTCCACAGGGCGTCGAAAGTGGGCGCTTGACAGGTGCGCGCACCAGCCATTTCGACCAAACGTGGAACCAGCGGAAGGTGCCGAGACGCCCCCGTCAGGCGTCGACGACCCTCGTGGTCTTGTAGCCGGAGCGGGGGAGGCTGCCCCGCTCGACCAGCTCGATGCTGGACTCCAGGCCGAGGCGCTCCTTGACCGCGACCGCCAGCCGTTCGGCCACGGCGGGCTCGTCGCCCGCTTCGACCCGTAGGGCGAGGGGAGCGTGCTCCTGCCGCGGCCGCACGATGACGAACTCGAGGCTGGGCTGGGCCACCTCGGGAACGGTGGCCAGCGCCGACTGCACCTCGGCCACCTGGAATTTTCGTCCCTGGCTCGAAAGCAGGTCCTTGAAGCGTCCGCCCCACCAGCCCCGGGAGCTCGTCTCCCCACAGGGGCACGGCGTGCGCTCGATCCGGCACGCCTCCTCGAGGTCGTAGCGGATCATGCAGTTGTCGCGACCGAAGGTCGTGACGACGAGGTTTCCCCACTCGCCGTCGGGGACCTCTCGTCCGGTCTCGGGGTCGATGGCCTGCACGCAGGTATGGTCGTCGGCCAGGTGGGCACCGTTGTTCTCCTTGCACGGCCCGCCGAGGAAGGCGAAGCACTCGGCGCCGGCGGTGGCGAGGGGGGACCCCTTGCCACCGGCGCCGGGCATCGACGGGATGCGCAGTCCCACGTCCTTCATGGGGTCGAGCCCCAGCTTGGCGGCGACCTCGAAGTAGCGGCCCAGGGCGAAGCCGACGTAGGGGATGTCGGGCTTGATCCGCATCCACATGCGCATGCCCTGCTCGGCGAGCTCGTCGGTGTCGGGCGGGGGAACCCAGATGTTCAGGCAGCCGAAGTACTCGTTGGCGCTGGACAGCAGGGGTCCGCCTCCGTAGAGATAGGCGGGGTGGCCGTGGGTCACGATCATCCCGGGGCGGATGCCCGACCGCCACCAGTTGCGCGCCGCGCACTCGTGCTCGACGGTGAGGTCACGTGGGGTCCACAGCATGATCGTCGGGGTGCCCGTCGTCCCGGTTGACGTGCCCAGGCGGACGCACTCGTGCAGGTCGACGAAGCGGTAGTCGCCGACGGGTGGGTGCTCGGCCTCGGAGTCGCGCAGATCCTGCTTCACCGTCAGCGGCAGGCGCTCCAGATCGTCCAGTCCCTTGATGTCCTCGGGCCCGGTGACACCTGCCTCGGCCAGCTTGCGGACGAAGAAGGGGACGGGTCCCTCGAACACCCTCCAGACCATCTCCCGCAGCCGCACCTCCCGCAGCTCGTGGAGCTGCTCGACGGGCATGGTCTGCACGTCGGGATCCCAGAAGGGCTGCTTCGGATCGCGCTGTGCCGGCGCGGCGTCGACCGTTTGCACCGTCGGTATGGTAAAACATGACATCCGTGTTAGGGAACTGACCGGGTCCTGAGAGGGGAGCGATGACGACGCAGGGCCGAATCGCACCGTTCGACGACGCCACCTTTGACCCGTTCGAGGTGTTCGAGAAGAGCGTGGGGGCGTCCAAGGTCGCCAACCCCTATCCCGGCTTCGCCGAGCTCCGGCGCCAAGGGCCGGTCCAAGAGGTGGACCTGGCCGAGCTGTACGAGCTGGAGAACCTCGAGGGCCTGGACCTGCCTGACGCCTACACCGTCCTGACCCACGAGGGCGTGGAGAAGGTTCTCCGCGACGGGCAGACGTTCTCGTCGTCGGGCTACGCCGAGAGCATGGGCATGGTGTTCGGCCACAGCATCCTGGAAATGGACGAGCCCGAGCACCGCGCCTACCGCGGGCTCATCCAGCAGGCGTTCACCCGCAAGGCCATGGTCCGCTGGGAGGCGGAGCTGGTGCGGCCCATCGTCGACCGTTTCGTCGACGGCTTCGCCGGACGAGGGCGCGCCGATCTCGTGGCCGAGCTCACGTTTCCGTTTCCCGTGAAGGTGATCGCCGGGATGCTCGGCCTGCCCCCGGAGGACCTCGAAACGTTCCACGCCTGGGCCGTCGGGCTGATCAGCGTGAGCGCCGACTTCGACCACGGGATGGAGGCCTCCGCCAAGCTGCGGGACTACTTCGCCGCCATCCTCGCCGAGCGACGGCGGCAGCCGTCCGACGACGTCATCACGGCGCTGGCGGAGGCCGAGCTGGACGGGCAGAAGCTGACCGACGAGGACATCTTCGCCTTCCTCCGTCTGCTGCTGCCGGCCGGGGCCGAGACGACGTACCGGTCCTCCAGCAACCTGCTCACCGGCCTATTGACCAACCCCGACCAGCTCGAGGCGCTGCGCGCCGATCGCTCGCTCATGCCTCAGGCCATCGAGGAGGGTGTGCGGTGGGAGCCCCCGCTGACGGGCATCGCCCGCACCACCACTTGCGAGGTCGACCTGTGCGGCGTCACCCTCCCCGCCGGGGTGATCGTCAATGTGAACATGGGCGCCGCCAACCATGACCCGGCCAGGTACACGGACCCCGAGAGCTTCGACATCTTCCGTGACCCCAAGCCGCATCTGGCGTTTGCCTCGGGGCCCCACATGTGTCTTGGCATGCACCTGGCCAGGATGGAGACCACGGTCGCTCTGAACGCGCTGCTCGATCGCCTTCCCGGCCTCCGCCTCGACCCCGACGCGCCCGCACCTGAGATCCGCGGTCTCGCCTTTCGTGCTCCGAAGGAGCTGCGGGTCGTCTTCGACTAGTCCGAGGCTCGTCCGAGGCGCCGGCTCAGACGCCCGAGAGAGTGGCCACCCGGGCCCGGTGCTGGCGCGCCGTGCCGAAGACGGCGTCGCCGGACTTGGCCCGCTTCACGTACAGGTGCATGTCGTGCTCCCACGTGAAGCCGATCCCCCCGAGGCTCTGGACGCCCTCCTGGGCGAGCAGGCGCTGGCAGTCGCCGGCCGCCGCCTTGGCCATCGAGGCGGCGAGCGATCGACGCTCGTCGTCCTCGGCGAGCGTGGCCGACGCGAAGTAGCACACGGCCCGGGCTGACTCCAGGGCGACGAACATGTCGGCGAACTTGTGCTTCATGGCCTGGAAGGAGCCGATGGGGGCGCCGAACTGCTGGCGGGTCTTGGCGTACTCGAGGGCGATGTCGAAGATGGACTGGCAGGTGCCGACCATCTCCAGGGCCAACGCGGTCGAGGCCTCCTCGGTGGCCCTGGACAGCGCGACCGCGCTCGTGCCCGGATGGCCAAGGGCGCGGTCGGCGCCGACGCGCACACCCGCGAAGTCCACGGTGGCGTACTGGCGGCTGGCGTCGAGAGCTTGAACCGGCGTCGCTTCGACCGCGTCCTGCGGGACGACGAACAGGGCGAGGCCCTCGGCGCCCGCCGTGCCCTCGAGCCTCGCCGCCACGACCAGTTCATCCGCCCTCGCGCCTTCGGCTACGTAGCGCTTGGTGCCGTCGAGGAGCCACCCCTCACCGTCCCGCCGCGCCACCAGGCCCACGTCGTCGCCGGCCCAGCTGCCCGATTCCTCCGCCACGGCCAGGGTGCCGGTGACACGACCGGTGGCGACATCGCCGAGGAAGCGGTGCTGCTGCTCCGGCGTTCCCGCCTCGCGAACGACGGGCACGAACTGCGACACGGTCGGAAGGAATGGTCCCGGAGCGATCGCTCGTCCCAGCTCCTCGACCACGACGGCGAGCTCGACGAACCCGAGGCCCAGGCCGCCGTGGGCCGGGTCGATGGTGAGAGCGGGCCAGTCCAGATCCACCATGGCCGCCCACAGGTCGTCGGCCTGGGTGCCCTTCTCGACGACTTCGCGCACCAGACCGGGCGGGCACTCGCGCTCGAGCACGGCCCGCACCGTGCTGCGCAGCTCCTCCTGATCCGATGTGAACTCGAGGTCCATGGGCGTCCCAAAACCGAAAACTGACGTCGGTGTCACGGTAGCAGGTGCGCCAGAGACGTCAGAGCTGCCCGATCAGCTTGTGCGTCTGGGGCACGACCCGGACGCGCTGGTGCAGGCGCAGCGCCCGCTCCTGCAGATCGAGCACCTGGCTGGGGCTCGGCGCCGCTGTCACGTCGGCGAAGGGCGTGACCGGTTGGAGGAAGATCTCAGTCTCCGGCGCCACCTCGTGCACCATGGCCACGGCACGGTCCAGCTCGCTTGGCGCCGTGGCGGGCCCGAGCACGATCTTGACGAACAGGTGCCGACCGATACCGGCCTGCAGGAACCGCCGGTGCGTCTCGATGTCGACACCCTGGTGGTCGACACTGTCGAGCTTGATGTCCATGGCGATGTGGTCCACCCACTCCAACACCTGCGCCAGGCCACGGGTGAGCGTGCCGTTGGTCTCGAGGTAGATCTTGTGGCCCCGCTGGACGAGGAGCGGGAGCAGGGCGCCCAGTCGCCCGGCCTGGAGCAGGGGCTCCCCGCCCGTCACGCTCACGGAGTGGTGTGGGGCAGCCCTCCAGAGGCGGTCGACGGCATCGGTCACCTCGGAGACCGGCAGCGGGCTCTCACGCCACAGCCAGTCCCGACGCCCCGGCGTCTGCTCGATTCGGCACGGCCCCGGTCGCTTCTCGAGGGCCTCGGGTTGATCACAGTAGACACAGCGGATGTTGCAGCCGGTGACTCGGAGGAAGACCTGACGCTCACCGACGAGAGCCCCTTCGCCCTGGATGGCCGAGAAGACCTCGGTCACCAACACGCTCTCCACGCTCGTCATGATGTCGCCAGGGCGGGATCGGCCGCGCCGGCATCGGCGAAGCCGCGAGCGCGCAGCTGGCACGCGTCACAGTCCTGGCATGGCTCCGGTCCGGCGCGGTAGCACGACCACGTCAGCTCGACCGGCGCGCCGAGATCCAGGGCCAGGCGGACGATCTCTGCCTTGGTGAGGTCGATGAGTGGTGTGCGGATGTCGACCGGTCGGCCTTCGAGGGCGCGTTTCTGACCGACCTCCGCCACTGCCCGGAAGGCGTCGACGAACGCCGGCCGGCAGTCGGGATAGCCGCTGTAGTCGAGGGCGTTGACGCCGAGGTACACCGCGTCGGCATCGCGGGCCTCGGCCACACCGAGGGCGACGGCGAGGAAGATGATGTTGCGCGCGGGAACGTAGGTGACCGGTATCCCGCCGGCGTCTGACTCGGTCGGCTCGGGGATCTCGATGGACCGGTCGGTCAGGGCCGAACCGCCCCACGCGCTGGCGTCGATGGACACGACGAGGTGCTCGCTGTCGTAGTGGCCGGCGATCTTGGCGGCGCGCTCGAGCTCGATCCGGTGTGACTGGCCGTAGTCGAAGCTGAGCGCCAGCGGTGGACCGTCCGCTTCCCGCTCCGCCAGCGCCATGCAAGTGGTGGAATCGAGCCCGCCCGACAGGATGACCACGTGGCGGGTGGGGCTCATCCGGCCAACAGCTCGACCATCGACTGTGGGGTCTCCCAGAGACGAAGGGAGACCAGACCGAGGCCGGCGGCTTCGAGGTACTTCCACGTCTGCTGGGCGATCCGCTCGGCGGTGGGGTTGTCGAGGACGTCGTTGAGGAGGCGATGGTCGTACCTGCTGACCACCTCGCGCTCGAGAACGGCGGCCAGGTCCTCGAAGTCCATGACGACACCCTGCTCGTTGACCGGCCCCTCGACGGTGACCTCGAGGCGGTAGTGGTGACCGTGCAGTCGCTGGCACTTGCCGGCGTGCCACGGCAGGTGGTGGGCCGCCTCGAAGGCGATCGCACGGCTCACCCGGGTACGCATCGGCACCCAGGCTATCCGGCTGCCTGTGGCCTGTGGCTATCTGTGCCCAGCCCGCCCCTGCTCGGAGTTGGGCGAGCCATAGGGCTGGCCGGCCTCCTGGTAGCAGTCGGCGTGGTAGTGCTCCACCCGGTCCCACGTGCCGTCGACGTACACGTTGGCGATGACCTGGCGGAGCTGGGCGCGCGCCACGAACTTCACCGGAGCCCCACAGTGCGCGCAGATGGCCGAGCTGCCGGGCTCCACCGTTCGCACCACCGCTCGACTACTCGTCATCACTCCAGCCCCGCCTGGCTCTGAGCGGCCTCGCCGTGTGCCACCTCGCCCCCCGAACCGTGCCAACGTACAGGTCGCGCCGTAGCCCACACTAGTCACCCATCGGGCGTCAGGCCACGATCCCCGGCCTCGTCACCGGCCCCTCACGAGCGGCTTGTAGCGGATGCGGTGGGGCTGGTCCGCCGCCGCTCCGAGCCGGCGTCGGCGCTCGGCCTCGTAGTCGCTGAAGTTCCCCTCGAACCAGTGCGCCACCGACTCGCCCTCGAAGGCGAGGACGTGCGTCGCGACACGATCGAGGAACCACCGGTCGTGGGTGATGACGACGGCGCATCCCGCGTAATCGACGAGCGCGTCCTCGAGCGTCCGCAGCGTGTCGACGTCGAGGTCGTTGGTCGGCTCGTCGAGGAGCAGGACGTTGCCTCCGGCGCGCAGGACCTTGGCCAGGTGAATGCGGTTGCGCTCGCCGCCCGAGCAGTCACCGACCTTCTTCTGCTGGTCGGATCCGGTGAAGTTGAACCCGGCCACGTACGCTCGTCCGTGGATCTCGCGGGCGCCCACGGTCAAGTGGTCCTGGCCGCCGGTGATCTCCTCGTACACGGTGTGGGACGGGTCGAGGGTCTCACGGGACTGGTCGACGTACGCCAGGCTGACCGTCGGGCCGACGACGAGGGTGCCCTCGTCGGGCTCCTCCTGGCCCGTGATCATGCGCAGCAGCGTCGTCTTGCCCGCTCCGTTGGCTCCGATGACGCCCACGATCCCGCCACGCGGCAACGAGAAGTCGAGCCGGTCGATGAGCAGACGGTCGCCGTACCCCTTGCGCAGCTCGGCCGCCTCGACGACGAGATCGCCCAGGCGGGGCCCCGGCGGGATCGCCAGCTCGAGCCGGTTCTCCCGCACCGGGGCGGCGGTGGCCTCGGCCAGCAGGGCCTCGTAGGCCGACAACCGGGCCTTGCCCTTGGCCTGGCGCGCCCGGGGAGACATGCGGACCCACTCGAGCTCACGACCAAGGGTGCGACGGCGGGCCGAGTCGGCCTTCTCCTCGCGGGCCAGACGGGCTTCTTTCTGCTCCAGCCACGAGGAATAGTTGCCCTCCCACGGCAGCCCAGCGCCCCGCTCGAGCTCGAGGATCCACCCGGCCGCGTTGTCGAGGAAGTAGCGGTCGTGGGTGACGGCCACGACGGTGCCCTCGTACTCGTGCAGGAAGCGCTCGAGCCAGGCCACCGACTCGGCGTCGAGGTGGTTGGTGGGCTCGTCGAGCAGGAGGAGATCGGGGCGGCTGAGAAGGAGCCGGCACAGGGCGACCCTGCGTCGCTCGCCGCCTGAGAGCGTGCTCACGTCGGCGTCGCCGGGAGGGAGCCGGAGCGCGTCCATGGCGACCTCGAGGGTGCGGTCGAGGTCCCAGGCCCCGATGGCCTCGATGCGGTCCTGGCACTCGCCCTGCTCCGCCAGCAGTCTCTCCATCTCCTCAGGGCCGGCCGAGCCCAGCTGCTCGCTGATCTCCTCGAAGCGCTGGAGCAGGGCCGTGGCCTCTCCCATGCCCTCGGCGACGTTCCCGAGGACGTCGCGGCTCGGGTCGAGGGTCGGCTCCTGGGGGAGGTGGCCGACCGTGAATCCTGGTGTGAGCCTGGCCTGGCCGGTGTAGCCGTCGTCCTCCCCGGCCATGATCCGTAGCAACGAGGACTTGCCCGACCCGTTGGCCCCGATGACGCCGATCTTGGCGCCCGGATAGAAGGACAGGTTGATCCCCTTCAGCACCTCGCGGTCGGGGGGATAGAAACGGCGGAGGTCCCGCATCTGGTATATGAACTGCGCAGGCACAGTCCTCGACGGTAGCGGCTCGGGTCGCCGGTAAAATCGGTGGTGATGCCAGAGCCGCGTTCTGAAGAGTCGTTCGGGGGTTTCGGTCCGAACGAGTGGCTCGTCGAGGACATGTACGAGCAGTATCGACGTGACCCATCGTCGGTGAGTGAGAGCTGGCAGGAGTTCTTCGCCGACTACCGGCAAGGCGACGGAGCGGCCGCCGTAGCCGAGGCCGCTGGCGCCGCGCCCGCCGCGCCCCCCGCGACGCCCGGGCCGACCGCCGAGGAGGCGGCTGTGGCGGAGGCCGAGGTGGTCCCAACTCCGCCTACCGCGCCTCCGCCTCCCACGGCACCTGCGGCTCCAGCGCCGCCTCCGGCTCCGGATACCGCTCGGGCGCCTGCTCCCGAGCCCGGTGAACCTCCCGCCACCCCGATCCGGGGTGCGGGGGCCCGCATCGTGGCCAACATGGAGGCCAGCCTGGGCGTGCCCACTGCGACCAGCGTGCACCAGGTCCCGGCCAAGCTCCTCGAGGTCAACCGCAAGATCCTGAACAACCACCTGTCGCGCACGAGCGGCGGCAAGGTCAGCTTCACCCACGTCATCGGCTACGCCGTGGTTCGAGCCGTCCAGTCAGTGCCGGCCATGAACGCCAGCTTCGTGCCCGACGCCGACGGCAAGGGAACTCCCGGGGTGGTGCGTCATCCGCACGTCGGCCTCGGGCTGGCGGTGGACGTAGAGCGGGCGGACGGGTCGCGGACCCTCCTCGTGCCGTGCATCAAGGCCGCCGACACGCTGGATTTTCAGGAGTTCCTGCTCGCGTACGAGGACCTCATCCGCAAGGTGCGGACGAACCGCGTCACCGTCGACGACTTCGCCGGGACCACCGTCAGCCTGACCAACCCGGGCACCGTCGGTACCGCGTTGTCGGTGCCGCGCCTCATGGCGGGCCAGGGCCTCATCGTGGGGGTCGGCTCGATCGACTACCCCGTCGAGTACGAGGCCGCCGATCCGAGCATGCTCGCCCAGCTGGGAGTGAGCAAGGTCATCACCCTCACCTCGACCTACGACCACCGCATCATCCAGGGAGCCGAGTCGGGGACGTTCCTGTCGAGGATCCACCGGCTCCTCCTGGGCGAAGACGGCTTCTATCAGGACGTCTTCCGCTCGATGGGCGTCCCCTACGAGCCGGTGCAGTGGCGGCCCGACGTCAACCCGGTCGATCAGGAGCGCGGCCACCTGGTCAAGCAGGTGCACGTGCAGACCCTCATCAACATGTACCGGGTGAGAGGCCACCTGATCGCCGACCTCGATCCGCTCTGCTCCTGTCCGCCGAGGATGCACCAGGAGCTCGATCCCGCCACCTACGGCCTCACCCTGTGGGATCTCGACCGCGAGTTCCTGACCGACGGGTTGGCGGGGCGCGACATGCTCACCCTGGGAGACACGCTCGGCATTCTGCGCGACGCGTACTGCCGCACCGTGGGCGTCGAGTACATGCACATCCAGGAGCCGGACCAGAAGCGCTGGATCCAGGAGCACGTCGAGGGGGTCTCGACGAAGCTCGACCAGACAGATCAGCGGCACGTCCTCGGTCGCCTGAACGCCGCCGAGGCCTTCGAGCGCTTCCTGCACAGCAAGTACATCGGGCAGAAGCGGTTCGGGCTCGAAGGCGCCGAGTCGGCCATCCCCCTGCTCGATGCCGTCCTCGACGAGGCGGCGAAGGCGGGCGTGACCGAGGCCGTGATCGGCATGGCCCACCGGGGGCGACTGAACGTGCTGACCAACATCGTGGGCAAGTCGTACGGCGAGATCTTCCGGGAGTTCGAGGGCGACATCGACCCCGAGTCGGTGCAGGGCTCGGGCGACGTCAAGTACCACAGGGGCGCCGCGGGCAAGTTCGTCGGTCTCTCGGGCGCCGAGCTCCCGGTGACCCTGGCATCGAATCCGTCGCACCTCGAAGCGGTGGACCCGGTGGTGGAGGGGATGGCCAGGGCCAAGCAGGACCTGCTGAACGGCTCCGCCGTGTTTCCCGTCCTGTCGCTGCTCATCCACGGTGACGCCGCTTTCGCCGGCCAGGGTGTCGTGGCGGAGACCCTCAACCTGTCGAACCTGCGCGGCTACCGGACAGGCGGGACCGTCCACCTCGTGATCAACAACCAGCTCGGCTTCACGACAGGACCGGAGGCTGCTCGTTCCAGCCTCTATCCCACCGACGTGGCCAAGATGGTCCAAGCGCCGATCTTCCACGTCAACGGGGACGACCCCGAGGCGTGCGTGCGGGTCGGCCGGCTCGCCTTCGCCTTTCGTGAGGCGTTCCACAAGGACGTCGTCATCGACATGGTTTGCTACCGGCGGTACGGCCACAACGAGGGCGACGAGCCCAGCTACACCCAGCCCCAGATGTACGAGCGCATCGAGAGCAAGCGGTCCGTGCGCAAGCTGTACACCGAGTCGCTGGTCAAGCGGGGCGACATCACCCTGGAAGACGCCGAGCGAGCACTGGAGGACTTCAGGGCGCGCCTCGAGGCCGCGCTCGACCAGACGCGGTCGTCTGCTCCACCCCGGCCGACGTCCGTTCCGGCGGCTCCACCCACACCCGCACCGCTGGCGCCCATCGAGACGGGGGTCGACCGGGCCGTGCTAGACGGCATCGCAGAGCGGTTGCACCGCCCGCCCGAGGGATTCAGCGTCCATCCCAAGCTCGCCCGACAGCTGGACGCGAGGGCGAAGCTATATGCCGGTGGCGAGGTCGACTGGTCGTTGGCGGAAGCGCTCGCCTTCGGCTCGATGTTGGTCGAGGGGACCGACGTCCGCCTCACCGGACAGGACACCCGGCGCGGCACCTTCAGTCAGCGCCACGCCGTGCTGGTCGACTATCACACCGGTGACGAGTACCTACCGCTGGCCCAGCTGAACGGCTCGGTGAGGGACGGGCGACGTGGTCGCTTCTTCGTCTACGACTCGTCGCTCTCCGAGTTCGCTGCCCTGGGCTTCGAGTACGGCTACTCGGTCGTCCACGGTGATGCCCTCGTGGCCTGGGAGGCGCAGTTCGGCGACTTCATCAACGAGGGTCAGGTCGTCGTCGACGAGTTCATCATGGCCGCCGAGGACAAGTGGGGACAGAGCTCGTCGCTCGTGCTGCTGCTGCCCCATGGATACGAGGGGCAGGGTCCCGACCACTCCTCGGCCCGCATGGAGCGGTTCCTCACCCTGGGGGCCGAGGACAACTCGTGCCTCGTGAACCTCACCACGGCGGGCCAGTACTTCCACCTCCTCCGGTCCCAGGTGCGCCGCGAGATGCGTCGCCCGCTGGTGATCTTCACCCCCAAGTCCCTGTTGCGGGCCAAGACGTCGCGCACGGCGATCGACGACCTCACCACCGGTCACTTCCGCGCCGTGCTCGAGGACCCCGCGACCGGCGAGGGTGGCAGGCTCGACCCGCTGGCAGTCGAGCGCGTCATCCTCTGCACCGGGAAGGTCGCCTATGACGCCATAGCGGCGCGCGATGCCCGTATCCAGACCGGCGACGGTCCTGTGACGGCCGTCGTCAGGGTGGAACAGCTGTACCCGTGGCCCGAGGACGGCATCGCCACGCTCCTGGCCCGCTACGAGAAGGCGAGCGAGGTGGTATGGCTCCAGGAGGAGCCCGAGAACATGGGAGCCTGGGCCTTCGTCCACGGTCGGCTGCACCGCCTCCTTCGCACCGACTACACGCTGCGTCACGTGAGCCGCATCGAGTCGGGCAGCCCGGCCACGGGCAGCGCGGCCATGCATCAGCTGGAGTCGAAGGACCTCCTGGCCCGCGCCGTGGAGCCCTTCGACTGACCGGTTACGGGGTTACCGGAGGGCGAAGCCCACGACCGCCTCGAGCTCGGTGATCGCTCGCTCGGGGTCGTCCACCTTGATCGTCGTCATGCCGAGGGCTCGGGCCGGCTTCAGGTTGATCCCCAGGTCATCGAGGAACACCGCCTCGGTCGGCTCGATGCCGATCTCGCCGCAAGCCAGCTCGTAGAAGCGCGGGTCGGGCTTGCGGACCCCGACGCGGCTCGACTCGATCACGACGTCGAACAGCTCCCGCATCTCGGTCATCGCCGGATCCCCGTCGGGCAGGGTGAAGTTGTTCGTGAGCGCTGCGGTACGGAGGCGCTGGCGACAGCGGCGGACGGCGGTGACCATCTCGGGGCGGACCTCTCCGGCGAGGAGACCCATCACGGCGGCGGCGTCCAGCTCGTGACCCACGGCGCGGGCCTCCGCCTCGAAGAGACGACAGAACTCCTCGAACGTGACCGCATTGCGCTCGAGCTGGGCCCAGGCGTTGTGGTCGGAGTTGCTGGCATTGAGCGAGCGGATGAAGCCGGGTGGCAGCCCGTTGGCATGCTCGTACCCGGCGAAGGCGTCGAACGGACTGGAGATGAGCACGCCGCCGAGGTCGAACAGGACGGCCTTCAGCTCGGTCATCGGCCCATGGTAGGGAACTCCCCGCCGGCACCGTTCCTGGCGGCCTCCGCTTCCGGTCGCCCACGGGGCCGCCCCTGGGTGGTTGACTACAGGAAATGGCATATCGGCGCGTCGTCGTGGACGGCTCCAACATCGCCACCGAGGGTCGCTCCGTGCCGAGCCTGGCCCAGCTCGACGAGGCAGTGCGGGAGTTCCAGCGCGAGCACCCGGACTCGGAGGTGACGGTGGTCGTGGACGCCTCGTTCGGCCACCGGATCGACGAGTCGGAGCGCCAGGCGTTCGACGAGGCGGAGGCACATGGGGAGATCGTCTCGCCTCCAGCGGGCGCCATCGGCAGGGGCGACGCTTTCCTGCTGCGCATCGCCGAGAAGAGCGGCGCCACCGTGCTGTCCAACGACTCGTTCCAGGAGTTTCACGGCGAGCACGACTGGCTGTTCTCGCAGGGGCGCCTGCTCGGGGGCAAGCCTGTTCAGGGAGTCGGCTGGATCTTCACCCCTCGCACGCCCGTCAGGGGCCCTCGCAGCCGGGTGGCGACGCAGGACGCCAAGCGCACGCGGGTCCGGATCGGCTCCAAGGAAGCATCGAAGCCGATGCCGGTCCCGACCGCCCCGCCGCCTCCTCGTGGTCGAGGGGACGGCGGGCCGCACGAGCCCGAGGAAGCTGCAGGCGCGGTGCGGGAGCCCGCCGTCCCCGCCGATCCCATGGTGCGGAAGGCCATCGCCGCCGCCACCGAGGAGGTCGTTTCGCCCCAGGGAGCGTCCAAGCGTCGTCGCCAGAGGCGGGGCTCGGGGCCGCCGCCCCAGGCGGTGAACGATCCCCTCACGTTCATCAGGTTCATCGCCGAGCATCCTCTGGGCCAGCAGGTCGAGGGCGAGGTCGAGAGCTTCACGTCCCACGGTGCGTTCGTGCGCATCGACGACGCCCAGGCGTACGTCCCGGTCTCCGGTCTCGGGGACCCTGCACCACGCAGCGCCCGCCAGGTGCTGCGACGACGCGAGCGGCGGCCGTTCGTCCTCCAGGCGCTCGACCCCCAGCGGCGCGGGGTGGAGCTGGCCCTCCCGGAGTTCGCCCACGTCGCCGGATCGCCGAGCGAGGAGACGGTGGAGGCCGAGATCTCTGAGGTGACGGGCACCGACGAGGTCGCGCCCGAGAGGGCCGGAGGCACGAAGCGGAAGACGGCCAAGAAGGCGAAGCGGGCGGCCGCCAAAACGGTCAAGACGCCGGCGGCCGGGACGGCCGCGGACAAGGCGGCCGCGGGCAAGGCGGCCGCTGGCAAGGCGCCAGCCAAGGCGGCGAGGGCCCGGGCGACGACGAAGAAGACCCCGTCCACGAAGAAGGCCCCGTCCACGAAGAAGGCCAAGACGGCGAAGAAGGCCAGCACCACCAAGAAGGCCAGCACGGCGAAGCAGGCCAGCATGGCGAAGCAGGCCACGAAGACGAGGAAGGCCACGGGGCCCAGGAAGGCCACGAGCGGGAAGAGGGCCACGGCGGCGGCGACCAAGACCACGACCTCCGAGGCCCGGGTTCAGACCTGATCGAGACCCGGCCAGATGGCGCCGGGCAACCCGATCGGTGCGACAAGAATGGGGTACTCATGCGGATCGCCACCTGGAACGTCAACTCGCTGAACGCCCGGATGCCGCGCGTCGAGGAGTGGATCGGCTATGCCCAGCCGGACGTCCTGTGCATGCAGGAGACCAAGGTGGCCGACGCCACGTTTCCGGCCATGGCCTTCGCCGCCTTGGGCTACGAGGCTGCCCACCACGGGACCGGTCGCTGGAACGGCGTCGCCATTCTCAGCCGGATCGGGCTGAAGGACATCTCGGCCGGCCTGGCCGAGGAGGATGGGAGCTCGGAAAGCGAAGGGCGTTTCGTGAGCGCCCTGTGCGGAGACGTGCCGGTGGTGAGCGTCTACGTACCCAACGGGCGCAGCGTCGGGAGCGAGTACTACCAGGGCAAGCTGACGTGGCTCGCAGAGCTGAGAGCTCGCCTGGAGCAGGACTACGACCCGACGGCGCCCTTGGCCGTCTGCGGCGATTTCAACGTCGCCCCCGAGGACCGCGACCTGTACGACCCGGCGAAGTTCGTCGGGGCCACGCACGTGAGCGAGCCCGAGCGCAAGGCGCTGACCGCCATCGAGGAGTGGGGCCTGGTGGACGCCTTTCGCGAGCGCTACGACGAAAGCGGGCTGTTCTCGTGGTGGGACTACCGGGCGGGCGACTTCCACCAACACCGTGGCATGCGCATCGACCTCATCCTGGTCACCAGGCCGCTCGCCGAGCGGGTCGACTACGCGCTCATCGACCGATTCGCCCGCAAGGGGAAGCTGCCGTCCGATCACGCACCCGTCTTCGTCGATTTCGCCGTCGACTGACCGCGTTGCAACCAGCTGGGGCGCCAGCTCGCTGTTAGGTCGACGTCAGGCGAGCTGGGTGCGGAGCTTCGTCAGTCCCGATCCGAGGCTGGCCCGCAGGTCGGCGCGCGACAAGCCGGTGTCGGCGTGGAGCTGCTTCATTGACCTGATCTCGTGACCCCCCACGCCAAAGCGGGCACCGATCAGGAACCGCTCGAGTGGTTCGAGGTCGTCGAGCACCCGATCGGGAAGCGTACGGACCGATACCAGGTCGTCGTCGATGCCCGACGCCGGGTCGATGAGCTCGTCATCCTCGTCCGGGTAGGGCCAACCGTCCTCGCTCGGCCAGATGAACGAGCGCATGCCACTTTCTCGCGCCGTTGCGACGCGGCGTCAACCCTCCGACTGGGGGACCGCGATCACGCTGACCGCCGGTGCTGGGAGACCAGATCGAGCAGGGCGTCTCCATATCGGGCGGCCTTCACCGGTCCCAGACCCGGCAGGGCGAGGAGCTCGTCGCGCGACGACGGCAGGGCGCTGGCGACGGCGGCCAACGTCGTGTCGTGGCAGATCACGTAGGCCGGTACCCCCGACATGCGGGCCGCCGACGCTCGCCAGTCACGCAGGGCGGCGATCATGGCGGGGTCGGCTGCCTCGGCCATGGCGGCGGCCGGGCTGCGAGGTCGGGAGCGGCGTCCAGCGGACGCCGGCTGGCGGTCGAGCCGGGAACGCTCCGCTTTGATGAGCCTGAGCGGGTCCGAGCCATCGGCGGCCCGCGTCAGCGCCCGGCGAGCCAGGTCGACGGCCTCGAGGTACGGCGACCGGGTCCTCGTCACCGTGCGCGACCCGAAGGTCCGCCGTTCGGCCCACGAGCAGTGCAGCTCCCGCTCGGCTCGGGTCAGGGCCACGTAGAGCAGCCGGCGCTCCTCGGCCTCGGCCGCCGGCGTGGTGGCGTGGCCGATCGGCACCAGCCCGCGCTCCAGCCCGGCCAGGAACACCACGGGCCACTCCAGCCCCTTGGCTCGGTGGAACGTGCTCAGCTCGACTGCGTCGGCCGTGTCCTCGGCCCCTTCGCTGCGAACGGTCGCCGCCAGCCAGGCCGAGAACCCCTCGGCCGACGCGCTCGGGTCCACCGCCTCGTAGTCGCGACCGAGCCGGACCAGGCCCTCGAGGTGGGATCGCCGATCCTCGTCGTCGGGCCGGCCTCCCGGGCCGGCCTCGGCCGCTGGCGCGCCCGAGGCTTCTCCTTCGGGCCGGCCTCCCGGGCCGGCCTCGACGACCCGCGCCTCGAGGTCGGCGAGGCGAGCGGCGAACGGCATCCCTACGGGCCCACGTCGGAGCTCGTCCAGGGCGTCCTTGACCTCGGGGCGGTCCAGGAACGCCCCGCCTCCCGAGACCCGGAACGGGATCCGGGCCGCCCGCAGCGCTTCCTCGAGCAGCACCAGCTGGGCGTTGGTGCGGGTCAGGACGGCCAGGTGGGCCCAGGGCATGCCGGGACGGCGGGTCCGGCGGAGCCTGCTGGCGATGGTGCGGGCCTCGGACACGTCGCTGTCGGAAGCCGTCACCGTCGGCATGGGTCCGTCAGCCCGCGTGGCACGCAGGAGGTCGGCGTCCGCCGCCCGACCCTGGGCCAGGACGGCGGCGGCGACGGTGAGGACCTGGGGCGACGATCGGTAGTTGCGGTCGAGTCGCACGACGCCTGCAGTGGGATAGCGCTGGGAGAAGCCGCCCAGCAGCGACGGGTCAGCGCCGTTCCACGAGTAGATGGCCTGGTTGGGATCGCCCACGACACACAGGTCGATCCGGTCGCCCATCCAACCCTGGAGGAGCCGGAACTGTGCCGGGTTGACATCCTGGAACTCGTCGACGAACACGTGTCGGAAGCGCCACCGTTGGGCGGCGGCGAAGCCGGGGTCGTGCTCGAGGTCGTTGATGCACGCCACGAGCAGATCGTCGAAGTCAACCAGCCCATGACGCCGCTTCTCGTCCTCGTAGCGGCGGTAGACGGCCGCCATCTCGTGGGCGGGCACAGGGGGTCGTCGCCCGGCGGCGATGGTCGCCTCCGCGTAGCGCTCCGGTGTGAGCATCCTCGCCTTGGCCCACTCGATCTCTCCCGCCAGATCAGCGAGCGACGGGCTCCGTCCCTCGTCGCGGCGCGGGACCAGACGGGCGAGGAGCCGAACCTTGCGATCGAGCAGCGTTGGTGGGCGCATGCACAGGTCGGCCCACCGCTGGCGCAGCTGTCCATAGGCGATGCCATGAAAGGTCCCGGCGGTCACCTGGTGGCGAACCCCGAGGGCCCGGAGACGGGACCGGAGCTCGCCGGCGGCCTTGCGGGTGAAGGTGAGCGCCAGGACGTGCCGAGCGTCGGCGGTGCCCTGCTCGACGCGCCAGGCGACACGGCGCGTGAGGACGCGCGTCTTCCCCGAACCGGCACCGGCCAGCACGCACAGAGGAGCAGCCTCCGCCGTGACGGCGTGGCGCTGAGCGTCGTTGAGGCCCTCGAGCAGCGCGGTGTCGCTCATGGCTGCCGACGGTATCGACGGGGTGTGACAGAGCGGTGGATGGGCGGCGGAGCACCACCCCGGCCACCCGAGCGCGACCACCGCCGGGAAACCCGCGGTTCCGCCTATTGCCGAAAGTGGACTCTGGGGCGCGGCGCTGTAACACCGTTTTCGTCAATACGTGGAACCCGGTGTTGTGCAGGCGCGGACCGCCGGCCGGTCCGCTGGCGGCGCCGACGAAGCGCCCAGAGAAAAAAAATCGACCCCAAGTAGCCGAAGGGCTTCCGCCCCCCGGACTCCTCGGGGCCGATCCTCGGGCCTCGCCCTGGCCCTCGGCCAGCTGCCGACCCTGACGCACCTTCGCCCATCTCGCCGACCGCATCGGGCGGGGACCTGAGGCCCTTCCTGACCCCGGCGTTCTGGCTCGACTTCCTCCGGTTGCGCTGCGGGCAGTCTGCACCTGCAGTGACGACGCGTCAAGGGCTACGGCGGGCCCGGGAGGCCGGCCAACGAACGAGCCGCAGGCGCGCCACCGAAACAGTTTGTAGGCGCGTCAGCGCCCATGCAGAGACGATCCGGCGCGAGCGGATATCGTCATGGTGCAGGTGGGTGGCGGGCGTCAGCCGACCGCCCACCGATGCCGATGTCCGTTCCGCAAACAGCCCTATCGCCCGTCCCCGCCTGGCCATGCTGAAGTCCTTCGACGGAGGCCGGCTCTTCGGCGCGTCCTTCGGCGCCGACGGCGGCCCATGGGTGCTGGCGCTTCACGGGTGGGGGCGCAGCCATCAGGACTGGCGCGCCGTGCTCGGCGCGCAGGCGGCGAAGACCGGAGCGTCGTCGGTGCCGCACCCGGCCTCTGCCTCGACCGCCAGAGAGCCAGGAGCCGTGGGCGCGGTGGCTCTGGACCTGCCGGGGTTCGGGGCGACCCCGCCACCGCCCGAGGTCTGGGGGTCGGACGACTACGCGGCGGCCATCGCCCCGGTGCTGGCGGAGCTGCAGGTACCGGCGGTGGTCGTGGGCCATTCGTTCGGGGGACGGGTGGCGGTCCACCTGGCGGCCGCCCAACCGCGACTGGTCCGAGCGCTGGTGCTCACGGGGGTACCCCTTCTGCGGAACAGTGCCGGAAGCCGGCGTCCACCACTCAGTTATCGGGTCGGCCGCTCGCTCCACCGGTTCGGCCTCATCGGGGAGTCACGGATGGAGTCCCTGCGCC
>JBPYEI010000026.1:0-8625 GCA_051985455.1 Acidimicrobiales bacterium | reverse complement strand
GCGGCTCCGCTGCAGGGACTGCGCCGCCGCCGGGAGCCCGACCACGAGCTCGAACGCAGCCAAAGGGACGAGGACGATGACGGCGAGGAGCACCCCGTCCAGGCGTCCCGAGTGCACGGCGGGGACTCCGACCACGAGGCTTCCCCACGTGGCGAGCCCGGCGAGGAGCGTGGTCAGGGCCAGCCCGACACCGGACGTGCTCGCTGATGCCCGCGCCGCCCGGGTGAGCCGGGCGTCGGCCGCGTCGATCCGGCGCAGCTGCGTCCCCGTGGCGCCGAAGACGGCCAGGTCGGGAGCACCCTCGATCAGGTCGACCACCGACGCGGCCAGCTCGCCCCGCGCCGCCGCCTGGCCCGACTCTGATCTCTCGGCCAGTCTCCCGGTGAGCCACGGGACGAGCGTGGACGCCAGCACCAGCGCGCCAAGGAGGATCAGTCCCGATGCCGGCAGCAGCCAACTGATGACGCCGACGGTCGCCGCTCCCACGACGACGGCGACGGCGAACGGAGGGATGACCCGTAGGACAAGATCCTGGAGGGAGTCGACATCCTGGACCAGCCGCGCCAGCAGGTCACCGCTGCGGAAGGCGGGAAGGCCCGTCGGCGCCAGGACCTCGAGGCGTCGGTACACGTGGGTTCGCAGAGCGGCGAGGACACGGAAGGCGGCGTCGTGACCGACCAGCCGCTCGCCATAGCGGAGCAGGCCTCTCGACAAGGCGAAGAACTGCACGCCGACGATGGCGAGGCCGAGGGCCGACTCGGACGGACGCTGCGACGCTCGCGAGATCAGCCACGCCGAGGTGCCCAGCAGCGCGATGGCGGCACCGATCGCTCCGGCGCCGAGGAGGGTGGCTAGGGCGAGCCGGCCGGCGGCGGGGCGGGCGACCGAGAGGGTCCGCCCGAGCGGAGCGGGCACGGGTGGCGGCACGCTGGCGGCGGGGGTCGTGCGCTCGCTCACCCGGCCACCGCCTCGGGGACCAGGCTGACCACCCGGTCCGCCATGGCCACCAGCTCGGGCCGGTGGGCAGCGAGAACGACGGTGCGGTCGGTAACCAAGCGCCGGATGGCACGGAGGACGACGTCCTCGGTGCTGCCGTCGAGACTGGCGGTGGGCTCGTCCAGCAGCAGCAGTGGAGCGTCCAGCAGGAAGGCGCGGGCCAGGGCGACGCGCTGCCGCTCGCCCGCTGACAGCCCGGCCCCCCGCTCGCCGAGCCGGGTGTCGAGGCCCTCGGGCAGGCGCGCCACGACTTCGTCGAGCCCAGCGCGGGCCAGGGCGAGCGCCACGTCTGAGGCGGGCGCGTCGGGCCGACCCAGGCGCACGTTGTCGGCCAAGGACGCGGCGAAAAGGTGGGGGCGCTGGGGCACCCACGCCAGCTTGGAACGCCAGGCGTCGATGTCCAGGTCGTTCAGGTCGCGGTCGCCGATCCGCACGGATCCGGAGTCGGCCGCCACCAGCCCCAGCAGGACACCGAGCAACGTCGACTTGCCGCACCCGCTCGGGCCCACGATGGCCAGCAGCTCACCGGGATGGACGGTGAAGGACACCGGCCGCAGCGCCGGGTGTCCACGGCCGGGATAGGTCACCTGGAGGTCGCGCACGGCGATGGCCATGAGGGACGGATCGGGTACGGCCGCAACCGAGCCGCGAGCGGGCAGCGGGCGCTCGAGCACGGTGAAGACCTCCTCGGCGGCCTTCATGCCCTCGGCGCTGGCGTGGAAGTTGGTACCGAGCAGGCGCAGGGGCAGGTACGCCTCGGGGGCCAGGATCAGCACGAACAGGGCTGTCCGCAGGTCGAGGTGCCCGCCGAGGAGGCGTAGGCCGACGGCGACGGCGACCAGAGCCACGGAGATGGTGGCGATGAGCTCGAGTACGAGCGAGGACAGGAAGGCGATGCGCAGCGTGAGCATCGTCGTGTGTCGGTACCGGTCGGTCATCTCGCCGATGGCGTCGGCTTGTGCCTTGGCCCTCCCGAAGACCTTGAGCGTCGGGAGGCCGGCCACGGCGTCGAGAAAGCGTCCCGCCAGCCGCTGCAGGCTGTGCAGCTGGCGCTCCGTTCGTTCGCCGGTGGAGGCTCCGACGAGCGCCATGAACAGGGGGACGAGCGGGACGGTGACGGCGATGATGGCGGCCGAGATCCAGTCGAGCCCGCCCACCACGGCGATGACCGTGACGGGGACGATCACGGCCAGGAAGACCTGGGGGAGGTAGCGGGAGAAATAGCCGTCGAGGGCGTCAATGCCGTGGGTGGCGAGGACGGCGAGTCCACCTGTTCGGTCATCGCCGGGGTCATCGCCGGCGACTTCGTCGGGCCGATCGCCCCTGTCCGCCGGTTGACCCGGGCCGAGGGCGGCGACGTGCTCGACGAGGGCCGTCCGCAGCTCCGACTTCGCCCGAGCCGAGGCGCGGTGCGCGGCGCGCTCCGAGCACCAGCCCAGGGCGGCACGCCCGATGATGACAGCCAGGAGGAGCGCCAGCGGTGTGCGCAGCTGCGCCAGGCCCTGCCGATGCGCAAAGGCGCCGGCGACCGTGTCAGCGAGCAGCCATGCCTGGGCCACCACCAGCAGTGCGGTGACACCGCCGAGGCCCACCGACAAGAGGAGGTAGGCACGTGTCGTGCGCGCGTATTTCAGGAGCCTCGGGTCGAAGGCCATGGTGCGACGGGCGGCGCCCCCACCCGTCGGGCTCCTGTTTGTCCGAGCACGTCCGATTTTCTGGCTCCGCTCTCACCCGCCTGCCGGCGTGGCCCGGCGGTCATCTTTTCAGGCCGGCGAGCAGCGCGTCCTCACCCGAGGAGGATGATTCCCCGCCGCCACCCTCGACGCTACGACACCGCTGCCTGCTCGGGCGAAATCACCCACAGCGGATGATGACTGCTTCCATCTTGGTCCCTACGCTTTGCTCCGAACGGGAGGAGGGGCGGATGCCCGAGCGATTCGACGTCATCGTCATCGGCAGCGGCGCAGGAGGTGGGACTCTTGCGCACACCCTGGCCCCGTCGGGCAAGAAGATCCTGCTGCTCGAGCGGGGCGACTACCTGCCGCGGGAGAGGGACAACTGGGAGCCCGGACCAGTGTTCGTCGACGGCAAGTACATCACCCCGGACACCTGGTACGACGCAGACGGCAAGCCCTTCCAACCGCAGGTCCACTACTTCGTCGGCGGCGCCACCAAGATGTATGGCGCCGCCCTGTACCGCCTTCGTCCCCAGGACTTCGGCGAGCTCAAGCACGTCGACGGCATATCGCCCGCCTGGCCGCTCACCTACGACGACTTCGAACCCTGGTACACCCAGGCCGAGTGGCTGTACCAGGTGCACGGCAACCACGGCGAGGATCCCACGGAGGGGCACTGGAGCAAGGAGTACCCCTTCCCGGCCGTCTCCCACGAGCCCCGTCTGGAGCAGATCTCGGACGACATGCGCTCAGCGGGCTACCACCCCTTCCACGCCCCGTGCGGGATCATGCTCGACGAGCCCAACCGGCCCAAGAGCACGTGCATCCGCTGCGCGTGGTGCGACGGCTATCCCTGCATGGTCCACGCCAAGTCCGATGCCGAGGTGATTGCCGTCCGCCCCATCCTCGACCGTCCCAAC
This sequence comes from Acidimicrobiales bacterium, assembly GCA_051985455.1. Classification (GTDB taxonomy): domain Bacteria; phylum Actinomycetota; class Acidimicrobiia; order Acidimicrobiales; family AC-9; genus AC-9. The sequence continues at coordinate 5,033 of JBPYEI010000026.1, read as the reverse complement.
GTGACGCTGCTTACCAACTCGGAGGTCACCCGGCTGCAGACCGACGAGCGGGGCCGCACCATCACCGGGGTGGTCGTGAGCCGCAACGGCGACCAGGAGGTCTATTCAGGCGACATCGTGGCGTTGTCCGCGGGGGCGGCGAACAGCGCCAAGATCCTGCTCAACTCGGCCACAGACGAGCACCCCAACGGGCTGGCCAACGGCTCGGACCAGGTGGGTCGCAACTACATGTTCCACAACTGCGTGGCCGCTGTGGCTCTGGCCAAGGAGACCAACGACACCGTGTTCCAGAAGACCCTTGGCCTCAATGACTTCTACTTCGGGGTCGGCGACTACGAGTACCCGGTCGGCAACCTGCAGATGGTGGGCAAGTCCAACCCCGAGGCCATGAAGGGCGAGGAGCCCCACCTCACCAAGCTAGCTCCGCACTGGAGCCTGGAGGAGACGGCCAAGCACGCGGTGGACTTCTGGCTCACCACCGAGGACCTGCCCGCGCCCGACAACCGGGTCACCGTGGACCGCCACGGGGCCATCCGCCTGGCCTACACCTCGACCAACGACCAGGAGGCCGAGCGCCTGTACCACGAGTTCAAGAAGATCCTCAACCACGTGGGGATGGCTAACCACCACTTGCTGCACAAGAACTTCTACATGGACATGGCCATCCCGGTGGCGGGCTGTGCCCACCAGGCCGGCACCTGCCGGTTCGGGACCGACCCGGAGACCTCGGTGCTGGATGTCAACTGCAAGACCCACGAGCTCGACAACCTCTATGTGGTCGACACCAGCTTCTTCCCGAGCATCGGGGCGGTGAACCCGGCCCTCACGGCGATCGCCAACGCCCTCCGGGTCGGCGAGCACCTGACCGAGCGCATGCGGTAGAGATTGCGGGCGAACAGAGGAGGCGTCGGTGGATAAGCAGAGCGAGATGATGAAAGAGATGACGGCTGACCTGAGCCTCAATGGCGAGGTGGCCATCGTCACCGGAGGGAACAGCGGCATCGGCCAGGCGGTCACCCTCGCCCTCGCCGAGCTCGGCGCCAGCCTGGTTATCGACTACATCGTGCACCCTGAGGCCACAGAAGAGCTCGAGCGCAAGATCGCCGCCATGGGAGACAGCTCGATCGGCGTCGAGGCAAACGTCAGCAAGGTCGACGACCTGCAGCGGCTCATCAATAGCGCGGTGGAGGCCTTCGGTCGCTTGGACATCATGGTCAACAACGCCGGCGTCGAGACCCGTACGTCGATACTGGACTCGACCGAGGAGGACTACGACAAGGTGCTCGACATCAACCTGAAGAGCGCCTTCTTCGGCACCCAGCTGGCGGCCCGGCAGATGATCGCCCAGGGCAGCGGGGGGCGGATCATCAACATGACGTCGGTCCACGAAGACTGGCCGATGCCGGGGAACACGCCCTACTGCCTCTCGAAGGGAGCCATGCGCATGCTGACCCGAACGGCGGGGGTCGAGCTGGCACCGCACGGGATCACAGTGGTGGGCGTGGGCCCGGGGGCGGTGGTCACGCCGATCAACAGGTCCACCGTCGACGACCCCGCAGCGCTCAAGCGCATCAATGCGGCCATTCCGCTGGCGAGGATGGCCGAGCCGCGGGAGATCGCCAACGTGGTCGCCTTCCTGGCGGGCGCAGGCTCCAGCTACGTCACGGCGACGACCATCATGGCCGACGGCGGCCTCATGCAGTTCAGCCCGGGGCTCTGAGCGGGCGGGCTCCGGTCCGAGGGGTGGACCACCTTGGCTGAGCAGTCTCGCCACCGGGTCGTCGTCATCGGGGGCGGTTTCGGCGGTCTGCCCGCGACCCGCCTGCTGGCGCGCTCGAAGGACATCGAGGTGACCCTCCTCGACCGGCGCAACCACCATCTGTTCCAGCCCCTGCTCTACCAGGTGGCGACCGGCATACTGTCTCCGGGCCAGATCGCCCCCGCCCTCCGCCACCTGCTGCGCAAGCACGAGAACGTGCGAGTCGAGCTGGCGACGGTCACCGGTCTGGACCTCGACCGCAGGATCGTGCACGTCGGCACCTGGCCGTTGGTGGAGCGCGACTATCACTATGACAGCCTGATCGTGGCCGCCGGCGTCCAGCAGTCGTACTTCGGGCACGACGAGTACGCGCTCATCGCACCGGGCATGAAGACGATCGACGACGCCCAGGAGCTGCGCCGGCGGATCTACGGAGCCTTCGAGCTGGCCGAGGGCGCGCCCGAAGAGGCGACACGACGGTTCCTTCTCACCACGGTCGTCGTCGGCGCCGGTCCGACTGGGGTGGAGCTCGCGGGACAGGTCCGAGAGCTGGCGACCCGCAGCCTGGGGCGGGAGTTCCGCGCCATCGACCCGTCGTCGGTGCGGGTCGTGCTGGTCGACGGCGGCAAGCAGCCTCTCGCCAACTTCGGCGACCGACTGTCCGGGCACGCAGCCAGGGACCTCGAGCGCATGGGTGTCGAGCTGCGCATGGGCGCGCGCGTCGTCGGGGTCGACGGTCTGGGCGTGGACATCGAGGGACCCGACGGCAAGGGCCGCATCGACGCCGGCACGACCATCTGGGCGGCCGGGGTGCAGGCGTCGCCGCTGGCGGCCAAGCTGGCTGCGGCGAGCGGGGCGAGGACCGACCGCGCCGGGCGGATCGCCGTGCTGCCCGATCTCACCCTGCCCGGCCATCCCGAGGTGTTCGCCGTCGGTGACATGGCCACCCTCAACGATCTGCCGGGAGTGAGCGAGGTCGCCATGCAAGGGGGGCTGCACGCCGCAAACACCATCCGACGCCGGCTCAAAGGCGACACGCGGAACCTGCCCTTCAAGTACCGCGATCTGGGCAGCGCCGCCGCCATCGGGCGGTTCAAGGCCATCGTCAGCACGCGCGGGATCCGGCTGCACGGGCTCCCGGGCTGGTTCGTGTGGATGTTCATCCACATCGGGTTTCTCAACGGCTTCGGGAACCGGGTGACGACAATGCTCCGATGGGTCACGGCGATCATCGGCCGGGCCCGGCCTGAGCGGGTCTTCAGCGTGGGGCACACCGGCGGCGACCTCAGCCTGCCGGACGACGTCCGAGCCAAGATCATGCCCAGCCCCTTCCCGGCCATGGACGCCCACGTCGGACCGGAGGAGCGAGCGAAGCTCCGAGCCCGGGCCGAGCAGCGCCCGGCCGCCGAGGCCAGCCCGAAGGCACAGCCCGCCCGGGAGGCGGGCTCGAACACAGAGCCCGCCCGGGAGGCGGGCCCGAACACAGAGCCCGCCCGGGAGGCGGGCCCGAGCACAGAGCCCGCACGGGAGACCGGCGGAGGACGTGGCTCCGGCGACGGGTAGCCCAATGCTCAGGTCCCTCCCAGGCGGGGCCTGTAGCGTTTCTGTAATGCGGACCGTTCACCCGGGCAACCGCGGGTAGTCCGAGCCAGCCTGCGTGGCCGCGACCCTCCATTCCCACGTCCTTGGCGCGCGGTGGCTGGGTCGCGCCGTCGGGCGGATGGATTCCTCCCTCAGGCCACCGAGGGGGGTCCTGCCGTCGGTGCTCGCCCCTCTCACGGCCGGCACGCTGGCGCTCGTCGCCGTCGTCGAGGGGTGGCGGGGGGTCGACTTCTCGGCCCAGCTCTACCGCATCGGGCTGTTCCACCAGCAGGGGCTGACGCTGTGGGACAGCCAGTGGTACGGGGGGCACTGGACCCTCAACTACAGCGTCATCTTCCCGCCCGTCGCCGGGATCATCGGGGTCCAGGCCACCGAGGTGCTGAGCGCAGCCGTGGCCGCCTGGGCCTTCGACCGCCTGGTGGTCGGCCATTTCGGCAGCTCGGCCAGGGTCGGATCGATGATCTTCGCCGTCGGGACCTTGGTCCAGGTGGCCATCGGCCAGCTTCCGTTCCTGCTGGGCGAGGCCCTGGCTCTCGCCGCCATCTGGGCCGCCACCCGGCGACGGTGGCGGCTGGCGGGTGTCCTGGCCGTCGCCACGGCCCTGGCCAGCCCGCTGGCCGGCTCGTTCCTTGTCCTCGCCGCCGCCGCCTGGCTGCTCGCATCCTGGCCTCAGCGCCGTCTGGCCCTGGCCGGCCTCGTGGTCGTCGCCGCCCTTCCGGTCGTGGTGCTGACGATCGTCTTCCCCGGCCAGGGGGTGATGCCGTTCACCGCGTTCGACTTCGGCTGGCTGCTGGGGCTCTTCGCGGTGGCAGTCGTGCTCGTCCCCCGCTGGGAACGAACCCTGCGTACGGGAGCGATCCTGTACGTGGCGGCGATCGTGCTGAGCTTCGTCGTGCCGAGCTCTATGGGAAGCAACATCAGCCGTCTCGGGGAATGCGTCGGCGCCCCGCTGGCTGCGTGCCTGCTCTGGCCGCACCGGCGCTTCCTCGTGCCGGCTGCCGTGGTGCCGCTCGCCCTGCTCCAGTGGGGCCCGTCGGCGACTTCGTTCACCAGTCGCAGCGACCCCTCGACGCAGACCGGGTACTTCCAGCCCTTGCTGGGCTATTTGGGCCAGAACGACATCCCGGCCGGCCGGGTGGAGATCGTCCCGACGGCCCGGCACTGGGAAGCGGCCTACGTCGCTCCCTACTACCCGCTGGCCCGAGGATGGGAGCGCCAGCTCGACACGGCCGACAACGCGCTGTTCTACGCCCGGGACCAGCTCGACGCCACCAGCTACCGGGCGTGGCTGCTCGAAAACGGGGTCCGCTATGTCGCCCTCCCCGACGTCCGGCTCGACTACGCCGCCGTCCAGGAGGGACGGCTCGTGGAGGCGGGGGTTCCCGGTCTCGTGCCCGTCTGGCACGACCGCCACTGGCGCGTGTTCCAGGTGGCGGGATCGACGGGCATCGTCGACGGACCTGCCCAACTGGTGAGCATGGACGGGGGGAACATCGTCCTCGACACCAGCAGCCCCGGTGTCGTGCTCGTGCGCGTCCGCTACAACACCCGCTGGAGCGTCGCCGAGGGCAACGGATGCATCTACGGGACGCCAGCCGGCTGGACCACGCTCGTGGCCAACCAGGCGGGTCCGTTCCATCTCGCCCTCGACCACATCCCCGCCAGCCAGAGC
>JBPYEI010000025.1:0-24866 GCA_051985455.1 Acidimicrobiales bacterium | reverse complement strand
CATCCGGGTCACGACCTTGGCCGAGGCCGTTGAGCTGGTGCGGTCGAGCCCGAGACCGCGCCGGGGATGCGGGTCGTAGCTAGCCAACGATCATTTTTGCCGGCCCGGGACTAGCATGCGCTCGTGCTGGCCCGGCGTAGCGCGGCCATGATCGAAGCGCTCGCGGTGGTGGCCCCCGGACGGCCGCTACGCGAAGGGCTCGACCGGATTCTGCAGGCGAACATGGGCGCGCTCATCGTCGTGGGCGACGGTCCCGCCGTGCTCTCCATCTGCTCGGGCGGGTTCCTCGTGGATGCCGGGTTCACCCCTCAGCGACTGTCCGAGCTGGCCAAGATGGACGGAGCCATCATCCTCTCGCCCGACGCCAGCCGTATCGCCCGCGCCAACGTCCATCTCGTCCCCAATCCAAATGTGCCCACGACCGAAACGGGTACCCGCCACCGCACGGCCGAGCGCGTGGCGCGCTCGATCGACGTCCCCGTGATCTCGGTGTCGGAGGACATGTCGATCATCGCCGTGTACCGGCACGACCTCAAGCATCCGCTCCAACCCATCCCTCAGCTCATCAACCGGGCCAACCAGGCACTCCAGACGCTCGAGCGTTACAAGAACCGGCTCGACACGGTGAGCAGTGCGTTGTCGACGCTCGAGGTGGAGGACCTCGTCACCGTGCGCGACGTCGCCAGCTTGCTGCAGCGGGCGGAGATGGTTCGGCGCATCGCCGAGGAGGTGCACGGCTATCTGGTGGAGCTGGGCGAGGACGGGCGTCTGCTGCTCCTGGCCCTGGACGAGCTGATGGGCGGGGTCGACGACGATCGCCGGCTGGTCGTGAAGGACTACCTCCACGAGCACCGGGGCCACGGTCTCGACCGGGCCATGGAGGACCTGGCCAACTTGTCCAGCGAGGATCTGCTCGACGTGAAGAACGTGGCCCGCATCCTCCGCATCATGCCGGAGGTCGAGCTCGACGCCAGCCTCGAGCCCCGCGGCTATCGGCTGCTCTCCAAGATCCCCCGTTTGCCCGACAGCGTGATCGAGCGCATCGTGGCCCACTTCTCGACCCTGCAGAAGACCATGCGGGCCACCGTGGAGGATCTCGACGAGGTTGGCGGCGTGGGCGGGGCCCGGGCCCGGGCCGTGAAGGACGGGCTGTCCCGCCTGGCCGAGACGAGCATCCTCGACCGCTACAGCTGAGCTCGCCACGGACGTGCGCACCACGTTGCCTTCGGGGACCGCAGCCGAGCTGGCATTGCCAGCCGAGAACCACCGGCCCGATAGCGGTGCCCGCCTCGGCGTCGCCCTGGCCACCGACATCATGGGCCTACGCCCGCTCTTCGACTCCATGTGCGCCCGGCTGGCCGACGAGCACGGCTGGGTGGTGTGCGCCGCCGAGCCCTTCGCCGGACACGAGGGCTGGAGCTACGAGGAGCGCACGGCCGGCGTCCGGGAGCTCGACGACGACCGGCAGGTGGGAGACCTGGTGGCGGCGGCCGATCGCACCGGCTGTGAGCGGACGGCGGTGATGGGCTTCTGCATGGGAGGCATGTATGCGTTGAAGGCGGCGGGCTCGGGCCGTTTCGACCGGGCCGTCGCCTTCTACGGAATGATCCGGGTGCCCGAGGGGTGGCGCGGCGCCGGACAGCGGGACGCGCTCGAGTACCTGTCCAAACGGTCGGACACGCCGGTGCTGGCCCTGGTAGCCGGCCGCGATCCCTTGACGCCGCCGGCCGACGTCGAGGCCCTGCGTGCGCTGCCCGACGTGACCGTGGTCGAGTACCCCGAAGCCGAGCACGGCTTCGTCCACGACCCCGCCCGGCCCACCCACCGGGCCGACGACGCCGCCGACGCCTGGCGCCGGGTGGTCGAGTTCCTCTCCTGACCGCTCCCGAGCGCCACCCCGAAGGCGATCACGTCGCCCGTCGTGTCATCTGGTCGCGGTCGACGATCCGGTAATGGCGTTCGGCCTGCTCCAGCCAACCCAACCGCAGGAAGGCGGCCAGCGCCTTGTTCACCCGTTCGCGTGACGCGCCGACCAGACCGGCCAGCTCCTCCTGGGTCACGGGGAGCACGAACTCGTCGGCCGGTCCGGCCAGCTCGAGCAGGCGCTTGGCCGTGCGCCCCGGGACGTCGAGGAAGACGCTGTCGGCCAGGGCGGCGTTCGTCGCCCGCAGGCGGCCGGCCAGCATGGAGACCACCGACCACAGCAGCTCCGGCTGCTGGGCCAGGACGGCCCTGATCGGCTCGTAGTGAACGCCGACCAGTTCCGAGGGCTCCAGGGCCCTGGCCTCGGCCGAACGGGGCCGGCCGTCGAACAGGGGCATGTCGCCGAACAGGTCCTCCTGCTCCATCAGGGCGACCATGGTCTGGCGCCCGTCGACCGACCGCTGGGCGATGGCGATCCGCCCCGACCGGACGATGAAGAGCTCCTCGGCCGGGTCATCCTGGGCGAAGACCACGTCGTTGCGCTGGAGGGAGAGCGCCCGCGCCGTATCGACCACCTGGTGGAGGGTGGGGGGATCGAGTCCCCTGAACAGCTCCGATCTGGCCAGCAACTCGCCGTGCTGCATCTGGAGCCGCAGCGTAGCCCGCCTGCCGGCCCGGCCCCGGCCCCGTCATGGCAAACACTTCGTCCGCAAAGTTGTCCAAAGTCGCCTGGTCCCCGTACCCTAGGAATAACCCCCTCGCCGTCTCGTTTCCGGGAGTGGTATGTCTTTCGACGTCGGTGACAAGGTCGTCTACCCCCATCACGGCGCCGCCGTGATCGAAAAGCGTGAGAAAAAGGACGTCTTCGGCGAGAACCGCGAGTACCTGGTGCTCCGGCTCGCCTACGGGGACCTCACCCTGATGGTTCCTGCTGACAACACCGACGAGGTCGGCCTCCGCGAGGTGATCAACGACGAGGAGGTCGAGGAGGTGTTCGCCGTCCTTCGCAAGAAGGAGGCGCGGATGCCGACAAACTGGTCCCGTCGGTACAAGAACCACGTCGAGAAGCTCAAGTCCGGGGACATCTACCAGGTGGCCGAGGTCGTTCGGAACCTCTCCATTCGCGACAAGGACAAGGGCCTCTCGGCGGGCGAGAAGCGCATGCTCACACGCGCCCGTCAGATCCTCGTGTCCGAGCTCACCTTCGCCATCGGCGTCACCGAGGAGGAGGCGGAGGAGAAGCTGAACGAGGCGCTGCCCTAGTGGGCACCGCGTCCGCGCCGCGACGCCTGTAACAACAGGAGTGGGTGAGCCGGGCAGGGGGCAGATCGGGATCTGGGCGGTCGTCGTGGCGGCAGGAAGCTCGAGCCGTTTCGGCCGGCTCAAGCAGTTCGAGTCTTTGGGGGGACGCCAGGTGCTTGACTGGTCGATCGAGGCGGCCCGATCGGTGGCCGGAGGTGTCGTGCTCGTGGTGGCCGACCCCGCCCAGGTGGAGCCCTCCCGGGCAGATGCCGTCGTGTGCGGCGGGTCGACGCGGGCCGCCTCGGTCCGAGCCGGCCTCGAGGCTGTGCCCGACGACGCCGAGGTGGTCGTGGTCCACGACGGGGCCCGCCCGTTGGCCGGGGCCGAACTGTTCCACGCCGTGGTCGCGGCCCTCGGCCCCGGCGTGGACGCCGTGGTGCCGGGCCTTCCCGTGGCCGAGACGGTCAAGCAGGTCGCCGGGGACCGGGTCGTGTCGACGCTCGATCGCAGCCAGCTGGTAGCCGTCCAGACGCCGCAGGCGTTCCGGCCCGGCCGGCTCAGGGCCGCCCATCGCACCGGCGGCGAGGCGACCGACGACGCCGCCTTGGTGGAGGCGACGGGCGGGACCGTGGTGGTGGTGCCGGGCGATCCCCACAACCTCAAGCTGACACAGCCCTCCGACCTCGTCGTGGCCGAAGCGCTGCTGCGGGCATGAGCCCGCCCATGACCAGCCGGGTGGGCCTCGGCTTCGACAGCCACGGGTTCAGCGCCGATCCCGCGCGTCGGCTGGTCCTCGGTGGCGTCGCCATCGGGGGCGCCAGGGGACTGGCCGGCCACAGCGACGGCGACGTCGTCGCCCACGCCCTGGCCGACGCCATGCTGGGGGCGGCCGCCCTCGGGGACATCGGTCAGCACTTCCCCGACACCGACCCGATGTGGTCGGGCGCCGACAGCGTGGGGATCCTCGGCCGGGTGACGGCGATGGTGGCCGACGCCGGATGGCAGCCGGTCAACGCCGACTGCACCGTCGTCCTCGAGGCGCCCACGCTGGCCCCGTACCGGGCGCGTCTGGCCGATCGGCTGGGCGGTGTCCTCGAGGCGCCGGTCAGCGTCAAAGCCAAGCGGCCCGAAGGCCTCGGACCGCCCGGTCCGGTCGACGGGATCGCGTGCCTGTCCGTGATCCTCCTCGAGCGCAGAGAGCGATGACCGGCAGGGCGCGACCTCCCGGCGGGTCCCGGCGGCCACGCCGCACTCAGGCTCCGAGGCGTGGGGCGCCGGCAGGGCGCGGCGCACCCCAGCACGGCGCACCCCAGCGCAGCCGGGCCGGTGCCCGGCAGGGGAGCCGGCAAACGAACCGGCAGACGACCGGGCAGACCGCCCGCCAAGCCGCCCGGCAGACCGCCCGCCGCCAGCCCCGCGGCCTGGGTGGCGAGCAGGTGGAGGGACGTCGGGCCGTGCGCGAACTGCTGGCGGCGGGCCGTCGGCGAGCTCGGGACGTCTGGGTGGCCGAGGGCCTCGACGAGTCGCCGCTCCTCGCCGAGATCCGCCTCCTGGCGGCAGAGCGCGGCGTGCGCCTGCGCACGGTCGGCAGATCGCGCCTCGACGCCGAGGCCCGCACCGAAGTGCCGCAGGGCGTGCTGGCCCACGCCGAGGCCCTGCCAGAGGCCGACCTGGAGGCACTTTCCCGGGCGGCCCCGAACGGGCCCGCCCCCTTTCTCGTCGTCCTCGACGGCGTGACCGACCCGCACAACCTCGGCGCCCTGCTGCGCACCGCCGAGGGAGCGGGGGCGACCGGAGCGGTGCTGGGCCGCCACGGCGCCGCCCACGTCACCCCGGCGGTGGCCAAGGCCGCCGCCGGCGCCATCGAGCGCCTGCCCGTCGCCGTGGTCCCGAGCGTGCCCGGCGGCCTGGTCGACCTGGCTCGCCATAGCGTCTGGACCGTGGGGCTCGACAGCCGGGCCGAGACGTCGCTGTTCGGTCTGTCCCTGGCCGACCAGCCGCTCGCCCTGGTCCTGGGCTCCGAGGGCCGGGGGCTGGCCCGTCTCACGCGCCAGCGCTGTGATGTGGTCGTCGCCATCCCCCGCGTGGGCAGCCTCGCCTCCCTGAACGTGGCCGCTGCCGGAGCGGTGGCATGCTTCGAGGTGGCCAGGCAGCGGCTGGCCCTCTCGTACTAGACCCCGGGCCCGGAAAATTTTGGGGCCTCTGGGCGGTTCCGGGTAGAAATGCCTGGATCCGGGGCGGGTGTGACTGTTGACACGACGCTTCGGACTGGTTACAAAGAACTAGTCCATACCAGCCGTAGAGCACGGTAGCTCGGGTCACAGCACCACAGGGGTGGAACAACACATGTCGCTTCGAATGGACCGCCGCCCGGCCGCCGATACCCCCGACGACGAGCTGGTGGCGCGGTTCCACGGCGGGGACGGCTGTGCTCTCGACGTGCTCCTCCAGCGGTACCGGCGGTTCGCCCGCGCCAAGGCGCGTACCTACTTCCTGGTCGGTGCCGACGCCGACGACATCGAGCAGGAGGGGCTGATCGGCCTGTACAAAGCGGCGAGGGACTTCCGAGCCGATCGCCAGTCGTCCTTCCGAGCGTTCGCCGAGCTGTGCATCACTCGACAGGTCATCACCGCCATCAAGACGGCCACCCGCCACAAGCACCAGCCCCTCAACCAGTACGTGTCTTTCTCGGCCACGCGGCCCGATGACGAGCCCAACGACCGTCTCGTCGAGAAGCTGCTCGGTTCCGATCACGCCACCGACCCGGCCGAGCAGGCCATCTCGCGCGAGCGCATGGAGGACATGCGCCGGTCGATGGCCGAGATGCTGTCGGTCCTCGAGGTCGACGTGCTCCGCCTGTACGTCGAGGGCAAGTCCTACCAGGAGATCAGCGAGCGCCTGGGCCGGCACGTCAAGTCGATCGACAACGCACTGCAGCGCATCAAGCGCAAGGTCGACCTGCACCTCCAGGAGCGGGCGGCCGACGAAGCCCTCGTCGACGCCTGAGTCATCGGTGTCGGCGAGCGGCTGACGCCGAGCCAGCGGCACGACTGACCGGTCCGCAGGTCAGTCGATTCGGTCGCATCCCAACCGACTACGGGCAGAGCGCCGGTACAGTCACCCCGGCGGGCCCGATTAGACGGAGGGAACGCATGGCAGACCTCGACCTCGTGCGGCGTATCGGTGCCGCCGACCACTGGCTGGCGGTCGTCGCCACCACCCGCGCCGACGGATCGGTGCACGCCTCGCTGGTCAACGCCGGCATCCTGGACGACCCGGTCACCGGCCGCCCGGTCGTCGGTCTCGTCGCCGCTGGTGGGACCCGCAAGCTGACCCACCTGCGCCGGAGCGGCCGGGCGACAGTGGTGTGGCGGAGTGGCTGGGAGTGGGTGGCCGTCGAGGGCCCCGTGCGCATCGCCGGTCCCGACGACCCCCTGGACGGCGTCCCGGCCGAGGAGGTCCCGAGCCTCCTCCGGGCGGTCTTTCGCGACGCCGGCGGTACCCACGAGGACTGGGACGAGTACGACCGCGTCATGGCGGCGCAGCGCCGAGCCGCCGTCCTGGTCGAGCCGGCTCGGATCACGAGCAACGCCTGATCCGGTGCCCCTGCTTGATCGACAGGCCGCCGCCTTGTCGATTCGAGCCTGCGTCGTACGACTACGGGTTGCCGGCGCCGACGGCTGCCGGCGGGAGGAGGGCTGCACGGTGAAGTACCTGTGCCTGGTGTATCCACGGGAGGGCTTCGTGCCCGGACCGGCGACGGCGCCCGATTATCGCGACGCCCTGGCGGCCATGCAGAAGGCCGGTGTCCATCTGGCCAGCGGGGCGCTGCAGCCGCCCGAGGCCACCACCACGATGTCCATCCGTGACGGCGAGACCGTGCTCACCGACGGACCCTTCGCCGAGATCAAGGAGCAGGTCGGGGGGTACTTCCTGCTCGAGTGCGGCGATCTCGACGAGGCGGTGCGGTGGGCGGCGATGATCCCCGGAGTCAAGGCGGGCGGCTCGGTCGAGATCAGGCCGCTGCGGACCTTCGGGGGCCCGAGCTGACGGTCGACCTGGAGCCGGTCTTCCGTGCCCACTGGTGGCGGGCCGTTGCGACCCTGTCCCGACTCATCGGTGACGTCGAGCTGGCCGAGGACGCCGTGCAGGAGGCATGCGCGGCGGCCCTGGCCCAGTGGCCGACCGCCGGCCTTCCGGCGAACCCGGGGGCGTGGCTGGTCGGTACGGCTCGGCACAAGGCCCTCGACCGGATACGGAGGGAGTCCCGACGCCTGGATAGAGAGGCGGCTGCCGTGCGAGAGCTAGGAGAGCCAGGTGCGCCATCACCGCCGGGCACGATAGAGGACGACCAGTTGAGCCTCATCTTCACCTGCTGCCATCCGGCGCTGGACGCCGGTGTGCGGGTACCGCTCACGCTCCGGTCGGTGTGCGGCCTCACCACCACTGAGATCGCCGCCGTCTTCCTCGTGCCCGAGCCCACCATGGCCCAGCGCCTGGTCCGAGCCAAGCGCAAGATCCGCCAGGCCGGTATCCCCCTGCGCGTCCCCTCGCGAGAAGTCTGGGCCGAACGTCTGGCAGGCGTCCTGCGCGTCATCTATCTCGTCTTCACCGAGGGCCATCGGCCCTCGTCCGGTGACCGCGCCGTGCGCGCCGACCTATGCGACGAGGCTGTTCGTCTCGCCCGGGTGCTCGTGCTGCTCCTCCCGGACGAGCCCGAGGTGGGGGGCCTCCTGGCCCTGCTGCTGCTCACCGACGCCCGGCGCCCGGCCCGACTCGACGAACGCGGCGAGCTCGTCCTCCTCGCCGACCAGGACCGCAGCCGCTGGGATCAGGACAAGATCGCCGAAGGCACCGCCCTGGTCGAGCGCGCGCTCAGGCGAGGTCGGCCCGGTCCGTACCAGCTCCAGGCGGCCATCGCCGCCTGCCACTCGACGGCACCGACCGCCGACGCGACCGACTGGCGCGAGGTCGCCATGCTCTACGGCGAGCTCATCCGTTACGAGCCGACACCTGTCGTAGAGGCCAACAGGGCCGTGGCCGTGGCCATGGCAGAGGGCCCCGGTCCGGGCCTGGTCATCCTCGATGCGCTGGCCGGCAACGCCCAGCTCTCCCGCTGGCCCCAGCTGCACGTGGCTCGGGCCGACCTGCTCGCCCGCCTCGGCCGCCTGCCCGACGCCGTCGACGCCTACCGCCTCGCCCTGTCGCTCGAGCCGCCGACCGCCGAGAGGTCGTTCATCACCAAGCGCATCCGACAGCTGACGAGCTGACGAGCCGACGAGCGATCTAGCGCGGATCGTCTCGGTCGAGGAACCAGTGGCGGGCCACCGAGGCCAGCCGGTCCGGACCCTCCTGGTAGGCGGTGAGCTGAAAGCGGCTGACCGTGCGCTGGCCCCCGTCCTGGTCGCCGTACAGCAGGTCGACGATCAGGGGCGCGCCGTCGGCGGCGGCTCGCACGATCTTGTAGCAGCCGTCCTCCGGGTCGCGGATCGCTCCCTGCCAGAACCCGGTGTCTCCGCCGGGCACGTAGAGGTCGCGACCCAACCGGCGGAACGAATCGGGCTCGGGAGGAGCCGCGGTCCTCGCCCACTCGGCCCGATCGTCGGGCAGCTCCTGGACGAACCACCCGTGGAGGACGGCCAGGCCCGAGCCGGCGTTGCGCAGTCCCATCACCATGTAGATGTTGCCGTCGACCTCTTCCACCGCGCCCATCCCGCCCCGAAGGTGGATCCGGTGCTCGTCGAGGAAGTCGACCTTCACCGTGGGGTCCTCGACCCGCGACGACATGAGGATCGGTCGCAGGCCGACCTGCAGGGTTCTCTCGGCGACTCTCGCCGCCGTGTTGGCCGAGCGCACCGACGAGAAAGTGGCCACCGCCAGGACGAGCGTGCCGGCCGCCGTGGCCGCCGATGCGATCGTTGACCAGTCAGCCATGACGTGCTCAGCCTAGACTCGGGGTTCGTGCTGGGCGGAAGGGGGGACCGACGGCGAGATGGCACGCGGCACGCGATCGACCGCGGTGCGCCGACCGGCCTTTAGCATGGCCGCCGTGGCCTCAGGGGCGTGGGCGGAGGCGCTCGACTGGATGACGCCGTGGTGGGACGACGACGTCGCCATGCTCTGGAACCCTCCCGGCTCATTCGACTCGCTGTTCCCGGCGCGCAGCCTCCACCTGGTGCCGCCCACGGTCTGGTACGCGCTCGGTCTGCTGCGTCGGCGCGCGGACGGCGACGTGGAAAGGGCGGCGCGGGCGTTCACCGCGGTGGTCGGCTGTCAGCTCGTCGATCCGGGCGCGCCGTGGCACGGCACGTTCGCCCGCTTTCGCGAGTTCCCCGATCCCCAGCCCGGCGCCGTCGAGTATGCCGGGTTCGATCCGAACTGGAGGCAGTTCGTCGGGACTGGCTTCGCCCTCGCCCTCATTCTCGCCGGTGAGCACCTGCCCCGAGCGACCGTCGATGCGATGGTGGCCGCCATCGCGCTGGCCGTGGACGGCGAACCGCCCGACCGCGTGGGCGCCACCTACTCCAACATCGCCCTCATGCGGGCATGGCTCGAGGTCCAGGCCGGCCACCTGCTGGACCGGCCCGAGCTCGTCGGGAGAGGAGAGGACCTCGGCGGGTGCATCGTCGAGCGCTTCGACATCCACGGGACGCTCGACGAGTGGAACTCGCCCACCTACTACGGGGTCGACTTCTACGCGCTGGTCCTGTGGCGGATGCACTCACCGTCGGCCCAGCTGCGCGCCTGGGGCGCTCGCCTCGAGGGCGAGCTGTGGGCCGACCTGGCTCCGTGGTACCACGCCGGGCTCGGCAACCTCGCCGGTCCGTACACGCGGGCCTACGGCATGGACATGCGCCGCTACGTCGCCGCCGTCGGACTGTGGATCCAGGCGGCGGCGCCCGATGCCGACCCACCCGTGCCCGAGCTGGGCCGGCCGTTCTCCCACTCCCACGACCTATCTCTGGCACCCGTCATCGCCTGTCTGGATGCGGCGGTGCCACCTGCCGCCCGAGAGCCCCTGTGCCGCTTCGAGTCCGAGCGCAAGATCGAGCGTCTCGTGTCGTCCGACCCGGAGCGGATCGCCTCCGCCTGGTTGTCGACCGACGTGATGATCGGATGCGAGCGGGGAGCTCGGCGGTGGTCGGGCTGGGGCCAATATCACCCTGCCGCGGTCCACTGGCGGGACCCGGACGGGCGCACGCGGTGGATCCGGCTCGTCCACGCCGGCCCGGTCCACGCCACCGCCGAGCGCGGTGCCCTGAGCACGACCTGCGCCGCCCATTCCCGGCGGGGTCCGCAGCCCACCTCGTTTCTCGTCTCCTCGTCCGAGGCCCTCGAGGGCGACCTCTGGCGACTTCCCGGGTTGACAGTGCGAGTCCACACCGACGCCACCTTCGCCGGTGTCGTGCAGTCGGGGGAGCTGGACGAGGTGCGCTACGAGCCGCCCGCCAGCGGCACGGCCACCTTCTGGCTGTCGTTCGAGGCGTGAGCGATCTCCGGTAGGCGGATCGCCGGCTCTTCCGCCGCCGCCTGTCCCGCCTGCTTCGCCTGCTCCGCCTCCGGCGTCTCGCCGAGCAGGAAGCGCCGACTGCGCAACCGGCTTTCGTCGATGATGCGATCGGTCTGGCTGAAATCGGTGATCTCGACGTCCGTGGTGTCGGCTCCGGGCACCGTGATCACCCGCTGCCCGGCGCGGGCCAGGGCGCTCGGCTCGGGCAGGCGGGCGTAGCGACTGATGGCGAAGCTGCGGATGAGGACGTCCAGAGCCGTGAGCCGTCGCGGCCGCTCCTCCTCCGGGCCGACGATCTCGCCCAACACGTACACGTCGTTGGCGTCCAGGTCGACCGCCCGCTGCACGGGTGCAGGCTCGAGCACGCCGCCGTCGACGTGGCGATGGCCTCCGAGCATGGCCGGCGGGAACAGTCCGGGCAAGCAGGCGCTGGCGTAGAGGATGTCGAGCGCCGGCCCGGCCTCCCACCACCGGGCCACGCCGTTGTCGAGGTCGGTGGTCGCCACGTGGACGGGCACCTTGGTCTCGGCCAGCTCGGTGAGCGCGCAGAAGCGGGCGATGAGGGCGCGAAGGGCGGCGGGCGTGTAGATGTGGTCGTGTCGGAGCACCACGCGGGTGATGGTCCCGTACCGGTTGCGGCCGAAGACGTCCTCGCGAGTGAGTCCGCGCCAGATCGTCGCCAGCCGCTCCACCTGGGCCACGGTCGGGTCCATGGCGACGAACGCCGCGTTCAAGGCGCCCACGGACGAGCCGACCATCACGTCGGGCCGGATGCCGGCCTCCAGCAGGCTGCGGAGGATCCCCACCTGGGCGGCGCCGCTGCTGCCCCCTGACGGAAAGACGAAGGCGGTCTCCGGTGCTCGCGTCCGGCGCCGCCGGGGCCCGGGCGGGGGCGGGAGCGGCGACGTGAAGCTCCTCACCAACGTCAGGCGCTCGACCGGCTTGCCGACCAGGGCGGTGAGGGTGTGGTTGGGGGCCCGGTGCGCGACCTGACCGCCCATCCGTTCGATGGCCCGTGAGCGGTGGCCCGCCAGCGCATTGATCTCGCCGTACCAGCCGGGGAGACCAGCCCGGCGGACACGATCGTCGATGTGGTCGGTCAACAGCCGCCGCGCCGCGCCGCCCCGCCACCCCTGCTCGAGGTTGAGGTGCACGTGAGCAGGCATCGGAGCGGCCGGGGCCGAGCGCCACATCGCCATCCCGTCGCGCAGGCGGGAGCGGTAGAAGCGGGCGGCGTCGCCGCGGTACCGGCCCAGCGCGAACCCCCTCGCCACCGAGAGCGTGAACCGCACCGCACGCCGGCGCATCCAGCGGGAGTGGGCATCGCTGTCGGTGCACACCAGCGCGTAGCCGACGACCCGGCCGTCGTCGGCTTCGACGACAGCGGCGTCCTCGTGACCCGGTCCCAGGTACCAGTCCAGGCACAGCGACTCGTACCGCGACAGGTCGGGGACGGCGAACGACAGCTCGCGGCCGAGCAGCAGGGTGGAGCGGAAGATGGCGCGCACGGCGTCGTGATCGTCGCTCGCCAGGGGACGGGCTCTCACGCGGTCACCTCCAGAGGACGGGCTCTCAGGGAATGAGCGGCGAGCATCCCGTCGATGGTGCGCGACCACGGGTAGCGCTCGGCTCGGGCTCGCGCCGATGCCCGCCGGTCGGGCACCGCGAGCAGCTCGGTCAGGACGTCGGCCATGGACGCCGGCTCGGGCGCCGCGACCCGACCCGAGCCGCGGTCGATCAGCTCTCCGGAAGCGCCACCCTCGGCGACCACCACCGGGGTGCCCGTGGCCATGGCCTCGAGCACCGACAAGCCGAAGCTCTCGACCGGGCACGGTGCGAGCGCGGCGTCGGCCTCCGCCAGCACCCCGGCCACAACCGACCTGTCGTCGAGGTGGCCCGTGAACCGCACGGGAAGGTCCTCGGCGGCGGCCGCCAGCTGCGACCGGAGCGGGCCGGCACCCACGACGGTCAGGCGGGCGTCGACGCCGCGCCCCCGGAGCGTTCGCAGCGTCTCGATGGCCAGCTCGGGCCGCTTCTCCTTCGACAGCCGACCCACCGTCACCAGCCGGGTGCTCCCCGAGGACGGGTGCGGCCGGGGGCGGAACAGATCGAGGTCGACTCCGAGTGGAACCAGCGCCAGGTCGGTGGCGCCGATCCGCTCGAACTCCTCCGCGCCGAAGGCCGACGTGCAGACGACGCGGTCGAAGCGGGCCACGAGGCGACGGTTCCACCAGTCGGCCGCCCGGGCGAGCGGAAACCAGCCCGGCACCCGCGCCGCCAGGATGGCGTCGAGTCGTTCGTGGGAAAGCAGGATGCAGGGCACGCCCCGGGCGGACGCCCAGCGGCCCACCCAAACGAGCGAGAGCTTGTCCGACACCTCGAGGCGCTCGGGCCCGATGCGGTCGAGCACCGCTTCGACGCGACGTCGAGAGGTCAAGACGCGGTATCCGCCGCCGCCCGGTAGCAGCGGAGCGGCCAGGGTGACCCTGGTGCCGGCGTCGGAGGTCTCTTCCGTGTCGCGCTCGCCCGGAACGATCGAGTACCGCTCGAACCCGGCTCGTCGGTAGCCGCGCCCGAGCTCGTCGAGCACCGTGCGTAGGCCGCCCGACTCGGGGCCGTAGAAGTTGGCGAGCTGCACGATGCGCGTCGCGTGACTCATGCGACCTGCGCCCCGGTGTCCCGTCCGTTGACCACGTCGAGGTACGTCATGGGTGAGGCCCCTGCCGTCAGGGCGGCGTCGATGGCCTTCAGTGCTGCCGCCCGCAGACGGGGCCGGTCCACGTCGTCGGGGTGGAGGGCGATGCGCACGGGTCGCCCCTGACCGGCGAGGAGCCGAGCCGTCCTGGCCATGAGGGCCGAGCCGGGGCGCTCGAGCGACCCACCGGTCCGGTGGGAGAGGGCGACGGCCCGGTGGCGAGCGCCGGTGGACAGGTCCGTGACGGCGAGGTGGGAGGTCGTGTACCGGTACCCCATCGCCCGCAGGCTCCGCATCGCACCGGCCGACGCCAGCCACCCGGGAGGGGTGAAGCCGGCGGGCTCGATGCCGACGGACCGCAGCTGGGCCCGACCGAGGGCGAGACGCCGGGCGGCTTCGGCCTCGTCGAGGGTCCAGAACTCGGCGCAGCCCCGCGCCACGACTCTGCCGACAGCGCGGCGACGGCGCGATCCTCGCCCGGTCGCCGAATGGGCCCACCCGTGCTGGCAGATCTCGTGACCGCGACCGCGGCATGCCTGCAGCCAGAGGCCGAACCAGTGGTCGTCCGACATGGCCGGCTCTCTCCACGGGCCAGGCACGGCCAGCATGGTGGCGGGTACGCAGAGTCGCTCGAGCTCGTCGATCCAACGTTCGCAAGCCCGCCTCGTCGCCGGGGCCGCGTCGTGGACCGACACGACGATCCACGATCGCCCCGACATCAGGCCACCCGTTGGGAGCGGTCGGTGGCCCCGGAGATGCTGCGGTAGTGGGCGATGAGCTCCTCGCCCAGCTCCTCCCAGCTTCGGCGCTCGACAGAGGCGCGAGCCCGTTGGCCCATCGCCAGGCGAAGCTCGTCGTTGGAGACGAGGTCGGCCACGGCGCCCCGCAGTAGCGCCGGATCGTCGTCGGGAAACAGCCAGCCGTTGTCCCCGTGGCGCACGAGGTCCATGGGTCCGCCCGCCGCAGGTGTCACCACCGGCACGCCGGAAGCCAATGCCTCCTGGATGGTTTGGCAGAAGGTCTCGTCGGCTCCAGTGTGCACGAACACGTCCAGCGAGGCGAGGGTCTGTGACAGCTCGACCCCGGTCAGGAACCCGAGGAACTCGGCGTCGCGCAGGCCTCGGCGGAGCCTCCGACCGGACGGTCCGTCGCCCACGACCACGAGCCGTGCCCCTGCCATGCCGGCCATGTGATGGAGCAGGTGGACGCGCTTCTCCGGAGCCAGGCGGCCGACGTAGCCCACGATCGTCTCGCCGTTGGGGGCCAGGCGACGACGGAGCAGCGGACTGCGATGCTTCGGGTTGAAGCGCTGGAGATCGACGCCGCGTCCCCACTTGCGCACGGGGCGGATGCGGTGCCGGTCCAGGTCCCAGCAGGCGAGCGAGGAGGGGGCGAGCGTCAGATCGGTCTGGGCGTGCACCCAGCGCAGCCAGTTCCACGTCCCCGGGCTGGCGACTCCCAATCCGTAACGGCGAGCGAAGCCGGCGAAGTCGGTCTGGTACACGGCGACGGACGGGATGCCGAGGCTGCGCGCCGCTCTCGCCCCCGCCGCGCCGAGGACCGCGGGCGCCGCCAGATGCACGACGTCGGGCGAGAAGGACTCCAGCAGCTGGCGGACCTGCCCGGTCGGCAGGGCCACCGACAGTCCCCGGTAGAAGGGCATGTCGATCGCCGGTACCCGTTCCACCGGTGTCTCGAGGTAGCGGCTCGGCCCGAGGCCGGGAGCGACCACCATGGCCTGATGGCCAGCGCGCTCGAGGTGCTCGATGATCCGGAGCACCGAGTTGGTCACTCCGTTGCACGCCGGCAGGAAACACTCGGCGATGATCGCCACGCGCACGTGACCTGACGGTACCCACGCTCCGTGTCCGGACGGCTTACTTCGGGTAACGACGAGACGAACCCTTGGAATCGGACGATCCTGGCTATTTTGCTCGTGACCCCTATCCTGGAGGAGGGCACCGAGCCCCGGCACCACAGGCCATTTCGCCAAGTTGGAGGGTGAGCGAGACAGTGGGTGCCCCACCTCCCGCAGACGACGAGGCTGTCGCCGCCCCGACCGGGACCACCGAACGAGGTTCGGTCGTCGACCTTCCCGTCGGGTTGGACGAGGCCGCCGTGCGGGCTCGTGTCGCCAGAGGCGACGTCAACGAGCTCCCTGCCGCACCCTCTCGCACCGTCCCCCAGATCTTCCGGGCCAACATCTTCACCCGGTTCAACGCCATCCTGGGCGCCCTGCTGGTCGTCATCATCATCGTGGGGCCGTTCCAGGACGCACTCTTCGGGGTGGTGCTCGTGGCCAACGCCGCCATCGGGATCACCCAGGAGCTGCGGGCCAAACGGACGCTCGATCAGCTCGCGGTGCTCAGCGCTCCACGGGCCACCGTCGTCCGCGACGGCCAGGATCGTCGCATGGCGGCGAACGAGATCGTGCTGGACGACGTTCTCGAGCTGGCGACCGGTGATCAGGTGCTCGTCGACGGTGAGGTGGTGGGCGGCGACCTCGAGCTCGACGAGTCGCTGCTGAGCGGCGAAGCCGACCCGATGCCGAAGAGCGCCGGGGACGAGGTGCTCTCCGGCAGCTTCGTCACCGCCGGCAACGGCCGCTATCGAGCCACGCGCGTGGGTCGCGCCAACTACGCCAGCGCGCTGGCCGAGGAGGCCCGGCGCTTCACGCTCGTGCGATCCGAGCTGCGAGACGGCATCAACAAGATCCTGCGCATGGTGCAGTGGGTCATCCCGCCCGCCGCCGCGCTGTTGATCTACAGCCAGCTCCAGCACGCCGACCTGAGGGACGCCGTGCGCGGATCCGTCGCCGGAGTGGGCAGCATGATCCCCGAGGGCCTGGTGCTCCTGACCAGCCTCGCCTTCGCCTTGGCGGTCCTCCGGCTCGGTCGTCGCCGCGTCCTCGTGCAGGAGCTCGCCGCCGTCGAGGGTCTGGCACGCGTCGACGTCGCCTGTCTCGACAAGACGGGGACCCTCACCGAGGGCGTGATGGAGGTGAGCGACGTCGAGATCCTGACGCCGGACCTCCCGGTCGGCGAGGCGCTCGGTGCCCTGGCGGCAGCCGACCCCCAACCCAACGCCAGCCTCCAGGCCGTCGGCCGGTGGGCGGGCGAGCCGAGGGGCTGGACGGTGTCGGCTCGGGCTCCGTTCTCGTCTGCCCGCAAGTGGGGCGCGGCCAGCTTCGACGGGCACGGGACGTGGTTGCTGGGCGCGCCCGACATCCTCCTGGCGGCGACGCGGGACGGAAGCGCCGTGCGTCGGGCCGACGAGCACGCCAGCGAGGGACGCCGGGTGCTGCTCCTCGCCCGGGGCGACGGCAAGGTAGACACGACGGCCCTTCCGGCTTCGCTCACGCCCGCTGCGCTGGTGGTGCTCGACGAGCGCGTGAGGGAGGACGCCCCCGGCACGGTGGCATACTTCGGCCGGCAGGGCGTCACGGTGAAGATCATCTCGGGGGACAACCCGACGACCGTGGGCGCCATCGCCCGGCGGGTGGGCGTGCCCGGAGCCGAGGAGCCCGTGGACGGTCGGGAGTTGCCGTCGGAGCCTGGCGAGCTGGCCAAGGCTGTGGAGACGCACTCGGTCTTCGGGCGCATCAATCCCCACCAGAAGCGGGCGATGGTGACAGCTCTTCAATCGTGCGACCACGTGGTGGCCATGACGGGCGACGGCGTGAACGATGTTCTCGCCCTCAAGGACGCCGACATCGGCATGGCCATGGGCTCGGGGAGCGGCGCCACCCGCTCCGTGGCCCAACTGGTGCTCCTGGACAACGCCTTCGACGTGGTGCCGGGTGTCGTCAACGAGGGGCGCAGAGTCATCGCCAACGTCGAGCGGGTGGCGAACCTGTTCGTGACGAAGACCGTCTACGCCGTTCTCCTCGCCATCGCGGTGGGGGCGGCGTCGCTGCACTTCCCGTTCCTGCCCCGGCACCTCACCGTCGTGAGCGGGCTGACGATCGGCGTGCCGGCGTTCTTTCTCGCGCTCGGCCCCAACGCGCAGCGCTGGCGCCCGGGGTTCGTCAACCGCGTGCTGCGCTTCGCCGTGCCCTCGGGAGTGGTGGCGGCCACGGCGACGTTCATCGCCTACGCGGTGGCGCGCGACGAGCCCAGCCTCACTCTCACCGAGGCGCGCACCACCGCCGCCATCGTCCTGTTCTCAGTGGGATTGTGGGTACTGGTGATCCTTATCCGGCCGTTCAACCGGGCCCGCCTCGTCCTCGTCGTCGGTATGGCGGTCGCCTTCGCCGGGGCCCTGACCATCCCTGGCATCGACACCTTCTTCGAGTTCCAGCTCCCGTCGTGGTGGGCGATCACGGTGGCGGTGGTGATCGCGCTCATCGCCGACGTCGCCCTGGAGGTCGGCTGGCGGGTCGCGGGCTGGTGGCAGCGTCGAGCCCCGCCCGAACCCGGCGTGGATGCACATCGCCCGGCAGCTGTCGATGCCGGGACATCGTCTGACCGGTCGGTAGCCTGATCCGGTGGCCGCCGACGACCTTCCGCGGCAGGGCTTCCCTTCCACCTCCGAGTGGGAGAGGTGGCTCGAAGACAACCACGCCAGCTCGGACGGGCTGTGGATCAGGATGGCCAAGAAGGAGGCCGGTGTCGACAGCGTCCGCTACCCCGAGGTGCTCGATAGCGCTCTGTGCTTCGGGTGGATCGACGGCCGCCGCCAAGCGCTCGATGAGCGACACTTCCTCCAGAAGTTCACGCCGAGGCGGTCCCGTAGCCGCTGGTCGCGGATCAACCGTGAGAAGGCCGAGCGGCTCATGGCCGAGGGCCGGATGCGCCCCGCCGGGCTGGCCGAGGTCCAACGGGCCCAGGCGGACGGCCGCTGGGAAGCCGCCTACGAGTCCCAACGAGGCAGCACCATCCCCGAGGACCTCCAGCGAGAGCTCGACGCCCGCCCGCAAGCCAAGGCGTTCTTCGCCCAGCTCAACAGCCAGAATCGCTATGCGATCCTCTACCGGCTCCAGGACGCCAAGAGGCCCGAGACACGTGCTCAGCGGCTGGCGAAGTTCGTGGCCATGCTGGAGGCGGGCGAGCGGATCTACCCCTAGAGCTTCGGCGGCCTACGGGACCAGTGCGATCCGCTCGAGCTGGAAGTTCTCGTCGGGAAAGGGCGCTTCCTCGTCCTCGACAGCAAGGTTGTCGGCACCTACTGTGGACGTCGCGCACCTCGGCTTCGGACGGTCGGGGTAGTCCGGGGGGGACCAGTCGTGAGCCAAGGGGACGTGCGACGCGCTGGTCGTGGAGCCGACCAGCGAGTCTCGGCGGGCGAGCCCATTGATGACGTTTCCGCCGGTGACGGACGAACACAGCTCGGCTGCCACGCGGTAAGGCCCAGCGCTGGCCTTGCGCCCTCACCCGTGCATGTGAACATCTAGTGTGCTGTCGTGAGCGATGCGGAGGATTCCGAGGACGCCGCTGTCTTCACCGCTCCGGCACTGCTCCCGATCATCTGGGCCGACCCGGAACACCTCCCCGAGCACCTGTCGCTCTTCGCCGTGAAGCATTTCGGACATCGAGCGGCCTCGGGTGTCGACCGGCTTCGGCGGTCGCGGCCGGATGCCTCCACGGATGAGCTCGCCGACGCTGCGGTCGCTCGAGGGGTGCGGGTCACGGTGGTCGAGGGCGCCGTCATGGGTGGTCCCATCGTCCTCCTGGTTCCGGTGGCGTTCGTGGCCGCCGCCCTGGCGCAGGCTCAGATGGTCTTCGAGATCGCCGCCCTGGAGGGAAGGAACCCGACGGACCAGCTGCGGGCCGCAGATCTCCTGGCCATCCAGGCTGCCTACCCGTCGACCGAGGATGCTTCCCGGGGCCTGGCTGAGGTGAAGACGGATCGTCATGATCGCAGCGGCAAGCGTCTCCCTCGGGGAACACGGGTGAACATGGTCAGGCGGATGGCCTTTCTGCTGGGCCTGATCGAGCCGCCGACAGGACCGAAACCAAGTCGGATACGAAGGGGGCTCACCTGGGCGGGCATCGCGGTGTTCGTGGCGGTGGGCGTCGTCCTTCCCCTCATCTGGATCCCGGCCATGGCGGTGATGTTCCAGAAGAGCACCCGACGGCTCGGGGACAGGGCGAGCGTCTTCTACAGCGACGCGGGCGGGGCCGACACCGGCGTCGAGGTGCGGGTGGGCGAGCGGGGCCGTGTCCGGCAGGTCCGGCTGGTGTTCTTCATCAGGACGCTCCTGGTTGCTCTTCTTCCCGTGTTTGCCTTCATCGCCTTCGTGCTGGCGAGCCTTCGGTTCATCGGCAACAGATGGTCATCTGCGGGACTGGTGCTCGTCGCCGTGTCTCTGGTCAGCACGCTGGCGTGGTTCGGATATCGGCGGTGGCGCATCCGCAGACGGAAGGTCACCGTCACCCCTTGACGTCGGGACGACGCTGAGCCGCGAGCGCACACGGTGTCCCCCCCTTGCTCCGGCGTGCGCCCCCACCAGTCAACCATGATCGGAAGCCTCGTGAGGTCCGCCGTAACCTGGCACTAGCGGAGGTCAACGATGGGCGACGCCAATCCTCAGCGGGCTGAACCGGCCGAGCGACTCTCGGCTCTCGTCGCCCTCCTCGGAGTGGCAGCGGCCGTTGTCATCGTTGGGGTCCGAGCGGCGGCGAACTGGCAGGGCCTCGTCATCACGCTCATCGGGCTGCTGCTCATCGTCCCCAGTGGCTGGTACGAGGTGTCACGGCGGGGCGTCGTGCGACTTGTCGCGGCGCTGACAGCTGCCGCCGGCCTCATTCTCCTGATCGTGGGGTTTTTTGTCGGGGATCTGAGTCTCCTCGCCTGGATCACGGTCGTACTCCTCGCCGCCCTGTCTGTGGCCGCCGCCCGCTACGCCCTTCGCAAGCACACGTCGGCGCTGAGGGACAGAGCTGAGTCGCGGCCGGCGGTTCCCCCGGCAGAGCACGCCGTGTTGATCATGAACCCGAAGTCGGGGGGAGGGAAAGCAGAGAGGTTCCAGCTGGTGGAAGAGTGCCGTCGGCGGGGGATCGAACCTGTTGTGCTCGAGAGGGGCGACGACCTCGTGCAGTTGGCCGAAGATGCGATCGCCCGAGGCGCGGATGTGATCGGCATGGCCGGTGGCGACGGATCGCAGGCCCTCGTGGCGACGGTCGCCGTGCGGCACGACGTTGCGCACGTCGTCGTCCCTGCCGGGACCAGGAACCATTTCGCGCTCGACCTCGGGCTGGACCGAGATGATGTCGTTGGGGCTCTCGAGGCCTACGCAGACGCCGTGGAGCGGCGTATCGATCTGGCTGCGGTGAACGGCCGAGTCTTCGTGAACAACGCCTCGCTCGGCCTCTATGCGAAGATCGTCCAGTCACCCGAATACCGGGATGCCAAGCTCCAAACTGCAGCGGCCATGCTTCCGCAGCTGCTGGGGCCCGATGCCGAGCCTCTGGATCTGCGTTTTGTCGGGCCTGAGGGCACCAACTACCCGACCGCCCACATGATCCTCGTCTCCAACAACCCGTACCAACTGGCGAACCTGGCCGGGCGGGGGACGAGAGAGCGCATGGACCTCGGGGCGCTCGGTGTCGTCGCCGTCCGGCTCTCCGATGCCCGCGATGCCGCTCGCTTCGTCGCCCTCGAAGCAACCGGCCAGATCAGGCGATTTCCCGGCTGGCTCGAGTGGGCTGCGCCGCGGTTTCAGGTGGACTCCGGCGGCCCTGTCGAGATCGGCGTGGACGGCGAGGCCCTGAGGATGGATCCGCCACTCGTCTTCGAGACAGTTCCTGGGGTGCTGCGCGTGCGTCTTCCCCGTCGCGCCCTTGGCCTCTCTCCGGCGGGGAGAGCGGTTCATCTCCTCTCCGGGTCCACGATCACGCAGCTCGGCCTCGTCGTTGCCGGCCGGAACGCGGGACGGAACTGACAAGATGGGGTGTAGTGGCAACACTCGCAGGAGCATGGGCTGGGCGGAAAGGCCGAGATGACGACAGATCCACCAGCCTGGGCTCCACCACCCCGGCTATGGCCTGAGCCGGGGCCAACAGCAGTCGACCCACCATGGGCGAGTCCAGTTCAACCCGCCAAACCACGGAAATGGCCCTGGGTCGTAGGCGGAGTCTGCGCTGCCGTGGTAATTCTGGCAGCGAGCTCTGGAATCGCCGACGCTATCGGCGGCTCCGGATCCACGAGCAAATCGGGAAGCGGTGAACACACCGCCTGGATGCACGACCTCGCCCCCCACCTGTCGAATCGGAAGCTGAGCGACACTGTCATCCCCGGGTCGCACGACACCGGTACCTACAGCCTCGACCCGAAAGAAAATGAGGATGCCATAACGCAGTCCGAGGATCTCATCCACCAGTTGAACGACGGCGCCCGGGAGTTCGACATCCGAGTGAGAGCCACCAAGGGCGGCTATTACCTCAACCACGGGGAGGCCGTCTCACCCTGGCTGCGGCTGAGCCGCATTTTCAAGGACGTAAGCGAGTGGGCCACCAACAAACCGGGTAGCGCCGGTGCGGGGCCAGGGCCTCGGGACCAGGAGATCATCATGCTCAACCTCAGCGTCGACGGCGGCGTCCCGACCGCCGACTGTCAGTCGTTTGGGCAGCAGATGGGAGATGCTCTGGTGACCCCCAGCATGCTCCAGGCCCAATTCGGTACCACCGACCCCGGTCAGGTGACCCTGCGGCAGTTGTGGTCACTGCCTGATTCAAAGGGGGCGGCGCGGGTGATCATGGACAACAGCCAGTGCCTGAACGCCGCGGACCCGTTCGCCGGGCACTGGTACGCTGACCCGCCTTTCGGGAAGGGCGACGCGCAGAGCTACTACGCCAACCAGTGCTCGGCCTCCGGGCTCGAGGACCAGCCGACGAACCCACCGACGCAGGGCGTTGGTGTCTGGCCACGGGTATCTTCGGCGGTGAGCTCCCGGAGCACTGATGGAAACGGCCCCAGCCCCCCGACATCATTTGGTCCGTCCATGGTCGGAGGCGTATACACGCTGTTCATACAAGGCACCCCGGACGACGTGTCGGATGTATGCAACATAACCCCACGGAAGATGCTTCCCGACCAGAAAACTGTCCTTGCCAGGCTCGTCGCTCAATGGCGGAAGGACCCCAACACAAAAGCGAACCTGAACGTCGTCTCCGGTGACTTTGTCCAGGAGACCGACCTCGTAGACGAGGTCCTCGCAATGAACGAGACCTGGCCCACGGCGTCGTGACCTACCCGCTGGTACGCTTTCCAGCTGCTCGGTCCATGGCGGGAGGGAGGGTGCGATGAGCGATGACCCGTCTTCTGGCCAGGATTTGCAGTCTGGCGGGGCGTCAACTTGGCAGAGCTCACGACCACCAGCTGCGCGCCCGCCGGGAGCGGAGCTCGGCGTTCCGATGGCACCGCCCATCGGGCAGCGCCTCCGCATGGCTTACCAGAGGCGCTACGAGACCGACTACATCGCCCAGTTCTGGTCGGCCTTCGGCTGGG
The DNA here is from genome assembly GCA_051985455.1 of Acidimicrobiales bacterium. Taxonomy (GTDB): domain Bacteria; phylum Actinomycetota; class Acidimicrobiia; order Acidimicrobiales; family AC-9; genus AC-9. The sequence continues at coordinate 2,049 of JBPYEI010000025.1, read as the reverse complement.
GGATCCTGACCCTCGGGATCTTTTGGTTCTACATGCTCTTCGAGCTCGTGCGAAGACTGAAGGACCACCACGCCCGTCGTCTGGAGATGCTCGACGCAGCCAACGCCTACGCCTGGGAGGTGGCAGGCCAGCGAAGCCTCCAGGACGATCTCCGCCCGCACTTCGAGCGCGCCGCCGCTGGTCTGGAGAACCTTCGCCTGATCGGCACCAAGCTCAAGGACCCCGTCGTCTGGTTGGCGATCTTGATAGGCACCTTCTTCGCCACCATAGCGTTCCTGCGACTGCCCTACCTTGGCGCCATCAACGTTCTCGGCATCGCCGTGTTATTTGTCGTGTACTGCGGTCTCGACCGCGATCTCATCAACCACGACACGGCGGAGGGCGACGTCGAGGCTGAGCTGGCGACCATCTTCTCCTGGCTGGGCCAGCCCCTTCCCCAACCCGACCCGGCTCGCATCAAGGGCAAGCACAACTACGTCGCCCGGATCATCGTCAGCATCGTGACCCTCGGGATCTACACGTTCTGGTGGACGTACAACCTGATGAACGAGCCCAACCGTCACTTCGAGATCAACTGGGCGTGGGAGGACTCGCTCGCTCATGCCGCCCAGGCCCTGGCATCAGGAGCAGGCGGACCTGGTCAGGAGGCGACGGGCGGCGATCGAACGGCGGTCAGCGGGTGAGCGACTCCAGGTACCGCGCCACGGCATCTGGCTCGGCGTTATCGTCGCGCAGGCCGATGTAGCGGTCGGGCCGAATGGCGAGCACCGTGACGCCATCGATCCCCAGGAGTTCGGCCACCTTCTCGTCGATCCATCCGACCGCCCGCTCATCGGGTCGGGTGCTGAACCCCAGGACAGCATCGAGCGCCGTCGATCCGCGGTGCATGGCCTCGAGCTCCTCGACCAGGTCGACGACGGCTTGCGGGTGCGTGGTAGGGCCGCCGATCACAAACACGGTGTGCCCCGGCCGCTGAGCAAGTTGGTGCAGGGGAGCTGATCCAAGCGCAGGGTGGAAGACCGGCGGGATGTCGGGAAGGAGTCTTCCCGACTCGACTCCGGCCGACCACTCGCCGGTGACGATAGGTGAGCCCGCGTACGAGCGGTCGAGCTCTGCCGCCGCGGCCGCCTCATGATGGCAGGTCTCCGGATCGGCGAAGACCTGCCGCATGCTGGCGTCGCGCGCCGACCGCCCGGCGGCGTCGGTAAGCGCCTCACTCGCCTCGGCCTCGGCCCCTGAGGCGACGATCAGCTCGGCGACGGGCCGGCGTTCGGTCTCATAGGTGTCGAGCAGCCTCTCGCTCGCCGCGCCGTTACAGACGAGTGCCAGCTTCCAACCGAGGTTGAACGCGTCCTGGAGGCCCGTGTTCATCCCGTGCCCTTCGGCAGGCGAGCAAACATGGGCGGCATCCCCCGCCAGCAACACCCGATCCGACCGGTATCTCCCTGCCACCCGTGAGTGGCAATGAAAACGAGCCGGGTTCTCGATCTCGATGAACCTGGCGTCGGGCGCGTAACGGCGCAGCACCTCACTCGCCTCGGCGACCAGGTCGCTGTCGTTGGACGTCGGGCGGATGTAGACGCGCCAACGCTGGCCTGGCAGCGGCGTCATTATCATGGGCGGCATCTCCAGGAGAGCCACGGCGACGTCGAGCTCCCGGTCCCAGCCCGCGATGGTGGTATCGAACACCGCCCAGGACGCCTCGATGTCGTCGCCGGGAAACCCGATCCCGCTCTCCTCGCGAACGACGCTGTGGAGCCCGTCGCAGCCGACCAACCAATCGGCCTCGACGTCGAAGCTCACCCCGTCACGCTCGAGGGTGGCAGTGACGCCCTCCGCACCCTGGATGAACCCAACCAGGCGCGTCGAGCGGGTGACCGAGCCGCCCACAGACTCGAGGTAGTTGGTCAGCAGCCGCTCGGTCGTCTCCTCCGACAGTCCGAGGTCGAAGCCGTAGCGGTTGCCAGTGAGCTCGAGATCGAGCTCACCGAGCATCTCTCCGCGGGATTGAAACCTCGCCGCCCGCACCTTGACACCCTCGTCGAGGAA
>JBPYEI010000024.1:0-2144 GCA_051985455.1 Acidimicrobiales bacterium | reverse complement strand
CCCCCTCGAGCAGCGGTGGATTCAAGGCGACGTTGCCGTCCCGGTCCGCGACAACACCGTGTAGCAGAGCCACGTCGGGTACCAGGGGGGCCAGCAGACCAACTTGGCCAAAAGGAGAGTCCACCTTTGTGTACGCCTCGTTGCCCTCCATCGACGAGCCCGCCACCGATCGGGTCGTCATGGCCGGAAGCCCGCGCGCTGCGCACTCGAGGCGCTGGGCGAACGTCAGAAACGACCAGTGCTCGACCTCGACCTCGCCGCTCGCATAGGCGCGGGCGAAGACCGGGTTCGGTGTGAAGTTGGGGAAGGTGTCGCCCGAATACCCAGTGATCACCTTGCGCACCAGTCCTCCACGGAACAGCACCGCCCCCAGGGAGGAAAGGCTCAGCATGCACAGCGTGAACCCGGGATGCTGTCCCCAGAAGTGGCGTGCCAGGGCGCGGGTGGCGGCGGTCCAGCGGCTGTGCCCAACCATTACGTGGACGACGTCGCCGGGCACGACGTTGTCGGCTACGGCGCGCTCGAGGTCCACGAGCTTGGAGGCGTCCGTCGCCACGTCGGTCAGCCGGAGGCGAGCATGAGATCGGCCAGCCGCTGGCGATGCCAGGCCTGCTGTCCCAGCAGGAGATCGTTCTGCTTGACCCGCCGATAGAAGAGGTGGGCGTCGACGTCCCATGTGAAGCCCATGCCTCCGTGGATCTGGATGTCCTGTTCGGTGATGAACACCGACGCCTCCCCGACGTAGCCCTTGCTCATGGCCACCGCCATCTCCCGCTGGGGATCGTCGACGTCGGACGCCCACGCCGTGTAGAGGATCCCGACGCGGGCCAGCTCCAGCTGATGGAGCATGTCCACGGCCTTGTGCCTGATGACCTGGAACCTGGCGATGGGCCGGTCGAACTGCACCCTGTGCTGCGCGTAGTCCACCGCCTCGCGGAAAGCCCGGTCGCAGGCGCCCACGGTCTCCGCCGCCACCGCGACCGTGATGTCGTCGACGACCCGGCGCAGGACGGCCGACTGGTCTCCAGGGGGGCCCAGGCGCCGGGCCGGCGTCTGTTGCAGCGGCAAGCGGGCGACCTTCCGGGTCACGTCCAGGGCCGGCACGAGCTCAGCCGCCGGCTGCTCGACGAGGAAGGCAGCAAGACCGCCGTCGGCCTGGGCCACGACGATTACCCAGTCGGCCGTGTGACCGTCGAGGACGACGGGCTTGAGCCCGTCCAGGGCCCACCCGCTCCCCGATCGGTTGGCGGTGGTCGTCAGCCCACCGAGGGGGTCGCCCTGGCCCAGCTCCTCGAGAGCGAGCGTGCCCCGGCTCTCTCCGACGGCCAACCCCGGCAGCAGGTCCGTCTCGCCAAGGGCGACCGCGGCAGATGTAGCCATCACCGCCGAAGACAGGTACGGGCCCGGGAAGAGCGCCTTGCCCATCTCCTCCTGCACCACGACCAGGTCGACGAGTCCCAACCCCAGACCTCCGTGCGCCTCGGGAACGAGCAACCCGAGCCACCCCAGCTCCGCCAGCTTCGCCCACAGCTCCTCCGTGAAGCCCCGCTCGTCGTCGATCATGCGACGCACGTAGGACATCGGCGCCTCAGCACCGAGGGCCGACGCGACCGTGTCGCGCAGCGCCTCCTGCTCGGCCGACAGGGCGAAGTCCATGGGCGAGAAGACTAACGCTCGTGTCAGGTTCCGGCTGTAGCATCGGCCCCCATGGACTTCGCCTTCACGCCCGAGGACGAGGCCTTCCGGGCCGAGCTGCGGGGCTGGCTCGAGGAGCACCTCGCCGACTTCCGAGAAAGCGAGACCTCGAGCGGCGAGAGCGGGGCGCTCATCTCCACCATGGAGCGCCGGCGGGCGTGGCAACGCCTGCTCAACGAGGGCCGCTGGGCAGCCATCAACTGGCCCATCGAGTGGGGCGGGCGCGAAGCCACGATCATGCAGAACGTCATCTACTCCGAGGAGATGGCGCGGGCCCGGGCGCCGGGGATCTACAACGCCAACGGGATCTGGCAGATCGGGCCCATGATCGTCCGGTGGGGCACGCGGGAGCAGCAGGAGCGCTGGCTCCCGGCCATCCTCTCGGCCGACGAGCACTGGTGCCAGGGCTTCTCGGAGCCCGAGGCCGGCAGCGATCTGGCCAACCTGCG
>JBPYEI010000023.1:0-9527 GCA_051985455.1 Acidimicrobiales bacterium | reverse complement strand
GGACGGTGTGAGGGTCCTCACCCTCAACCGCCCCGAGAGGAAGAACGCGCTGTCCATCGAGCTGCGTGACGAGATGAGCGATGTCCTCGATGCAATGGGGCAGGACGACAGCGCCAAGGTGGTCGTGATCACCGGCGCAGGAGACACCTTCTCGGCCGGGTTCGACCTGAAGGAGTTCGACGACCTCGACGACGAGGCCCACGCTCGCCGCCTGTGGGCTTCCTCGGATCGCTGGCACCGCACGCTGATCGAGTTCCCCCTTCCGATCGTGGCCGCGGTCAACGGACCCGCCCTGGCCGGCGGCTTCGACCTGGCCGTGATGTGCGACGTACGCGTCGCCGCCGCCACTGCGCGCTTCGCCCACCCCGAGCAGGCGTTCAGCGAGGTCGTCTACGGCCCGCTCCAGGACCTCGTGGGCGGCGCCGTGGCGCGAGATCTCTGCCTGACCGGCCGGTCGGTGGACGCAGAGGAAGCGCTCGCTCTGCGACTGGTGACGAGGATCGTTGGCCCCCTCGAGCTCGAGCGTGAGGCGTTGGCGACCGCCTCGCAGATCAGCCGGGCGCCGCGCAACATCCTCGTGCGCACCAAGGCCAAGGCGATCCGGCGCGCGGGTGTCTCCGGGGCGACACTCGATCTGTGACCCCGGCTACCTTTTTGCTGCGACCGCAGCAACGACGACGGCGAGGACTCCCAACGGGATGGCGGCGGCAGCCGGTCCCCAGCCGTCGTGGGCGAAGCCGCCCGCGATCGCCCCGCCGAGGTAGACGACGACAACGACGACCTGAAGCCCTCGATGCGGCCGGTCCTCAGCCGAAGGGTCCCGCGCCGGGCGACGAAGCCAGTCCGCCACGCCGGCGCTGATGCCCGTCCAGGTCCCGGTGATGTAGGTCGTCGCCACCCCGGGCACGGCGAGGCGGGCGACCGCCGCGCTCTGCACGCCCATCGCCGTTCCCGCCAGAGCGATCAGCCCGTCCTGGGTCGCCCCGCGGGGCGTCGAGCCGGTGGCCGACCACCAGGCGAGCAGGGCGGCGAGCAGTCCCAGCTCGGCGACCAGGCCGCCGGTCACCGACAGGCGTCGCTGCTCGGGGGTGAGGCCAACCACGACGGCCCCGAGGACGAAACCACCCAGAGCCGCCGCCGAGCGGGCGGCGGCGCCGGCGTCCCGCTGCGCCACAGCGAGTCCGAGCAGCACCGTGTTGCCCGTCATGTTGGCTGTGAAGACGCGACCCAGCCCGAGGTAGCTGATGGCGTCGGTACAGCCGGCGACGAGCGTGAGCCCCAGCACGATCGTGCCCCGGCGAGCGGCAGGGAGCTGGCGGTACGCCATCGGGTCGTGCGTCAACGCTCGGAGGGATTGGTGGGCAGGGCAGCAATCGCGGGCCGAGCATACGGCCGGGGCGGGAAGGCGGTCACGGATAGGCGGACGCAGGCCTTCCGATGCGATGCTGCACCCCGTGGAACAGTTCACGCGCAACGGGTTGACCTTCGATGTGACCGACGCCGGGCCCAGCGAGGCCGAGGCGATCGTCCTGCTGCACGGCTATCCCGAGAGCTCGGCATCGTGGAGCGCCGTCGTGCCGGGGCTCACGGCGGCCGGCTACCGGACGCTGGCGCCCGATCAACGCGGCTACTCACCGCGGGCGAGGCCGCCGGGTCGTCGCGACTACGTCATCACCGAGCTGGTGGCGGACATCCTGGCCCTGGCCGATCAGGCCGGGCTCGATCGCTTCCACGTCGTCGGCCACGACTGGGGTGGAGGGGTGGCATGGGCCCTCGGTACCGACCATCCGGAACGGCTCCGCACGCTGACGGTCCTGTCGACACCACACCCGGCCGCCTTCTTGCGCTCGACCGTGACCAGCGCCCAGGCCCTGCGCTCGTGGTACATGGGCCTGTTCCAGATCCCCCGGCTCCCGGAGTGGCTGACGCTGGTCGACGGCGGCCGTCTGGCGCTGTCGTCGATGACCCGCTCCGGACTCTCGGAGGACCGGGCCCGCGAGTACCTGGAACGCCTAAAGGAGCCTGGTGCCGTCACCGGCGCCCTCAACTGGTACCGGGCGCTCCCGTTCGAGGCCGCCGCCGTCCGCCAGGCCCCTCCGGTCCCGGTTCCCACGCTCTACGTCTGGAGCACCAGGGACGTGGCGCTGGGCCGGAAGGCGGCCGAGCTGACCGGGCGCTTCGTCTCCGGCCCGTACCGGTTCGAGATCCTCGACGGGGTCTCGCACTGGATCCCCGAGGAGGCACCCGACGCCGTCGTCCGGCTGGTGCTCGACCACGCCCGGTCATCGACCGGAGGTCAAGGCTCAACTAAAGAGACTCAGTCGCCTCCGGGATCGCCGCGCGGGTGAGCGCGCAGCCAGGCGGCCACGTTGCCGTGGTCGTTCCACACCTCGAGCGCCTGACTGGCCCGGTCGGCCTCCTCGGCTGACGCGTTGGGGCCCGGTGGCGGGGGCTGCGAGCGCGGGCCGTACACGCTGTGCCACAGGGCGGCGTCGAAGAGCCGCTGCGGGACGAGGTCGACGGCGTTGTAGGGCAGTGCGCCGTCGATCCCGGCGGGTGTCGCCGCGCTCAGCTGGGTCAGCGACTGGGTAGGGGTCACGGCGTTGTACGGCTCGAGGTCCGGCGCCGCATCGCCGGGGATGAAGGCGTCGTACATCGGCTCGGCGAGGGCGTCGTAGAGCGACAGCGGGTGGAGCCCCAGCATCAGCTCGATCGTGCGCAGCGCCGACAACTGGTCGTAGCGGGTATTCACGACGGCGCCGTGTCGGGTCCACGGTGAGATCACGTAGGCGGGCATGCGATGGGCGTCGACGTGGTCGGCACCGTCCTGTGAGTCGTCCTCGACGACGAAGATGGCGCTGCTCGACCAGATGGGGGAGTGGCTGATGAGGTCGACCATCTGGCCCAGTCCAAGGTCGTTGTCGGCCACCATGGCCTTCGGTGTCGGATAGTTCTTGCGGACGCCGTTGGTGTGGTCGTTGGGGAGCGTTATGTAGTTGAGGGCCGGGACCTTGCCGGCCGCCACCTCGGCGTTGAACTGCTGCTGGAAGAAGTCGAAGCGGCTGTTGCTCACGTCCAGGTTGCCTGTGGGGCCGGGGGTGCCGGCGTCGGTGTCGCACACGGCTGCGTTGTCGAGCCCGTTCGGGGTCGTGCCGACGCCATCACACCCGAAGAAGAACGGGTAACCGAAGGCGGTGTTCTCCTGCGAGGCGCGGTACGTGGGGCGACCGTCGTCGCTGCTGGGAAGCACGCCGGCGCTGTACTCGCCGTAGTTACGGAACGACACACCTTGGCGGACGGCCTGGTCGAAGATGAAGTCGTTGGGAGGAAAGGTCTCCGGCGCCTGGCCGAAGTTGGCGACCCGTCCCCGGTTGGCGTAGTTGGCGTACATCGCCTTGAGGACGAAGTCGGTGGCGTAGGCACCCGACGTGATGATGTGCCCGTCGACCGACACCTCGCTGTCGGCATAGAAGTGGTCGAGCAGCGGGAACATGCGCGTCAGGGCGTGGGCGTTCGGAGTCACGCCCGAGGCCGGACCGTTGACGCCGTTGTCGTCGAACAGCTCGAGGGACCGGCTGCCGTCGCCCCGGGGATCGCTGCCGAAGACCTGGTCGTAGGTGCGGTTCTCCTTCACGATGTAGAACACGTGCTTGATGTGCCGACTGGGCCCGCCGCCCGGTGCGTTGATGGGCGTGTTGGCTGGTCCGGGAGCCAGATCGGCCGGTCGGATCTCCCGGTCGACCTGACGTGACAGGCGCGCCGCGTCGGCGTCGCTCGGGGTGCTGAGAACGCCGAGGCGGCCGATGAGCATGTCGACGACGTACTGGCCGTACGGGGCCTGCTCGCTGGCGGCGAAGTTCTGCCCGTACATCGGGTTGGGTCCGGCGCCGAGGCCCTTGCCGGCCAGCCAGATGAGGTGATGCCCGTCTGGGGTGACCGCCACGTCGGTCGGATAGAAGGCGGTCGGGACCCGGCCGACGACCGTGAGGGCTCGCGCCCCGCCCACGCGGTCGGTGAGGGCGATCACGGCGACGGCGTCCTCGCCCGCGTCGGCCACGTACAGCGTCCGCCTGTCAGGGGACATGCGCAGGGCGACGGGTGCCGTGCCCACCCCCGCACCCCGACCGACGGACACCTCCTGCACCGTCCCCGTCAGCGTGTCGACGACCGCCACGACGTCCCGGTTGGTGACGGCGACGAACAGCCGATGGCCGGGAACGTCAAGGGCGAGGCCCTCGGGGTGGGAGTTCTGGGTGCCGACGCGGATGGTCCGGACGACGCTGCCCGTGTCGAGGTCGACCACCGAGATCGTCCCGTCGTACTCGTTCGACACGTAGGCCGTGTGTCCGTCGACGGCGACACCGTAGGGATATGCCCCGACCTTGACCAGGCGAACGGCCCTCGTCGCCAGGTCGACCACCGCCACCTGGTCGGCCTGGTTCAGGGCCACGGCGAGCATCTTTCTGTCCAGGGTGACGCCCAGGCCGATTGGCCAGCCCAAGCCCGACGACGGTCCGGGGCCCGGCGGCTGGACGATCAGCGACGCAGGGTTCGCTCCCTCCTTCTGGGCGGTGCCGCCGCTCGTCGCCGGCAGGGTGATCGGCGCTCCCTCGGTCGCCCGGCCACTGGAGGGGTCGACCGCGAAGACGTGGATGGCGTCGCCGTTGTTCGCGACCGTCGGTCCGGTGGGGTGGCTGTTCCCCACCGGCTCGCCCGAGACGTAGACGGTGCGGCCGTCGGGTGCATAGGCGATGCCGCCGTAGGCGCCGGGCAGCGGGAGCACCTGACGCACCTTCCCGGTGGCGACGTCGACGATCTGGACGTCGTCACGACCGTGGCCGGAATCGACGGCCCAGTAGAAACGGCCGTCCGGCGACAGCGCGCCCCCTGTGGGGAAGTCGCCGAGAACCGTCATGCGGCCCGCGGGTGTCAGGTGCCGTCCTCCCGGGGTGGTCCCGTACGACGGCCCGATGCGCCCGCTCGTGACGGCGCTGTCGGCCGCCCAGGCAACGCCTCCGGTAGCGACCAGCGCCCCACAGATCAGTCCGATGAGTGTGCCCCGCCGCATTCGTGCCCGTACCACGGAGAGAGGTTCCGACTGGGGGGATCAGGTCCCTTCTCCGAGGCGGTGAACTTTGGGCGAACGCAGCGTGTCAACTGCGATCTACGAGGTCCAGGCCCGCTTCAACGCGTTGTAGGACGGCTTGAGGCTGTTGTTCGCACGAACGGCACCGAAATGCTGTTCTTCGTCGGTCTTGGACTTGCCCCCGGAGTCGTCGCGGATGTCGTACCAGAAGTATCCGCCCGACCATGTGTAGCCTCTCCACGCCGCGACTCCCTGTGTCGCCAAGTCTGCCTGCGCAGACTCGGAGACGCAGGTGTACGTCGCTCCTTTGATGCATGTCGGCGCACCGAGCTCGGTTGCCCAGATCGTCTTTGCCCCATCCCCGTTCGCCGTCATCAGCGAGCGAGCGGAGACCGGTGTGTCCGCCATCTGTGACCAAGCGTTGCAGGGGTCATAGGCGAGCATCTGGCTTGCCGTCCATCCCGCGTTGAAGTTGTACGGATGCCACCCCACGGCGTCGACCGATCCCTGGATCCCGTTGGCATAGAGGTCCTGGAGGTAGTTGACGGGATTGATCTGGGAGCCATCCGACGGCATGTTGCTTGCGCCGGTGCAGTCCACGTCGTTGTAGGCGCCGGCCGGGGCCAATCCGCCGGTGACGACCAGCATTGTCGGATCGGCAGCTTTTATGGCGCTATAGGCCGACGTCACCATCGCCGCATACTTGACCGGATCGGGGGTCGAGTTACCCCAGAAACCTGCCTCGTTCTCTTCGTTCCACAGCTCGATTCCAGCAGGGAGCACGCGTGGAAGCGTCGGGTGCGACGCCCAGAACGTTCCGTTGGCGCCATATCGCGCCGCGACCCTTCCGGCGAATGTCCCGTAGTCTGCGGGATTGGTGGGCGGCGCCCACGTCCAGTTGTTGGCAGAGGTCGACGCTCCCGACGCGAAGGCTGGCGTCTGGTCGACGATCATGAGCAGGTGCAGGCCGTTCTGGGCGGCGTCGGTGATCAGTGTGTCCCCCTCCGTCCAGTCGAAGACCCCCTGCGGACCTTCGATGTCGACCCAGGGAATCTCGTCACGTACCGCTGTGGCGCCGCTCTGCGAGAGCAGATTGAGGTAGGTCCTGGTGTCGTGCTGGCTCGTGATGTGGCTCACATAGCCGCGGACAGGGAGAGGTGCCGCTGGGGTCGTCGAGGCTGCATGGCTGGAAGCGCTCGATCCGAACAGCATCGCGTAGACCACAGCGGCCAGGACGATCAGACGCTGGCCCATCTTGTTCCCGCGCACGAAGAACCCGCCCATGTCGTTGCTCCCTACAAGACCGTACACGTCGAACGCGCCGAACGCCATTGCTCGAGACGGCTGATCGCGGCCTAAAGAGCTATTGGCGAGCTTCGAGGATGAGCTTCAAAGGGGTCTCGGCTGCGCGGCGGAACTTCGTGTAGCCCGCCTCCATGAACACGTCCCTCATGCGGACCCCTCCGCCCTGAGAGCCAAGGCCGAGGCCGACCTCTTGTGACAGCGAGTTGGGCGTGCAATCGCCGACGAAGCCGTGTAGAGGAGCGCGGCCATCGGGTTCTCGGCAATGTTGGCGGCGCGGCCGGTCGATGGCGAATGGCTCCACCAACAACACGGTGCCGTCGGCTCGAGCCGGTCACGGGCGTACCTGGCGATGCCCACCGGGTCGCCAATGTCATGGAGTCAGTCGAAGAAGCAGATCAGGTCGAACTTGCCCGGGTAGTTCTTTGCGGTGGCGATCTCGAACGTCGGACGCTCCGCCACCCCGGCCTCAGTGGCCCGCTGGCGAGCGACGTCAATGGACGGCTGGGCCCCGCCGGTCATGTGGCCGACCAGCTGCCCCATGGCCTCTTGGAGCCTCGTCTCGTCCATGCCCCCCCTCTCCCTCCCCGCCCGGTCGAATGGTACGGGATCACACCTGCGCACGTTCTGTGTCGCGTCTCGGAACCGGGAGTGTCAGGACAAACAGCGTCCCCCGCCCACACAGTGCCCCCGGCAGGATTCGAACCTGCGCACCCGGCTCCGGAGGCCGGCGCTCTATCCCCTGAGCTACGAGGGCGCTGACGCCGAAACTGTACTGGGTTGGAAGTCGGCCCTGGCTGGGCCCCTAGTATTCCTCCCGATGCCTGATCCCACGGTTCTCGTTGTCGACGATGACCCCGTGATCCAGACGCTGTTGCAGGTCAACTTCGAGATGGAGGGATACAACGTCGTCGAGGCAGTGGACGGGGTCGAGGGGCTCGAACGGGCCCGGGCCGACCTCCCTGACGTGGTCGTCTTGGACATCATGATGCCGAGGATGAACGGCCTCGAGGTGGCCTCGGCGCTCAAGGCCGACCCGATCACAGCTGACATTCCCGTCATCCTCCTCTCGGCGAAGGCACAGGAGTCTGATATCAGGGCCGGTCACTCGACCGGGGCCGAGGACTACATCACCAAGCCCTTCGACCCCCTCGACCTCCTCGACCGCGTGGCGGCCCTGATCACAAAACAACGGTCGTGACCGTCCGTGACATCCTGGCCGACTCCGTGCTCGCCGCCCTGGCCGATCTCGAGGTGGAGCCGCTTCCCCCGACAGTGTCACTCGAGCGACCGGCCCGCCCCGAGCACGGTGACTGGTCCTCGAACGTCGCCCTGACCTCGGCCAAGGCCGCCGGGCGGTCGCCCCGCGACCTCGCCGCCGCCCTCGCCGACCGTCTCACCGCCCATCCTCCCCCGCACGTGGCGGCGGTCGAGGTCGCCGGACCGGGCTTCGTCAACTTCCGCCTGCGGGACTCCTGGCTGCACGACTCACTGCGCCAGATCGTGCGCGATGGCACCGACGGCTTCGCCCGTCGCGAGGTCGGCAAGGGCGAGCGGGTCCAGGTCGAGTTCGTCTCCGCCAACCCCACCGGGCCGCTGCACGTCGGCAACGGTTGGCTGTGCTCGTACGGCGACTCGCTCGCTCGCCTGCTCACCCGGTGCGGCTGGGCGGTGAGCCGCGAGTATTACGTCAACGACACGGGGGGCCAGATCCGCCGCCTGGGCGAGAGCCTCCTCGCCCGGCGCCGTGGCGATGCTGTACCCGACGAGGGCTATCAGGGCGACTACGTGTCGGAGCTGGCGCGGGTCTACGACGGTCCCGACGACGTCGTCGCAGCCGGCAGCTGGGCCAGCGGACGCATCCTCGACAACATCCGTTCGACGCTCGAGGGCCTGGGCATCGTCTTCGACGAGTGGTTCAGCCAGGCGTCGATCGAAGAGAGTGGCGCCGTCGAGCAGACGATCGACCTACTGGCAGAACGGGGGATGGTCTACGAATCCGACGGAGCCACGTGGCTGCGCAGCGCGGCCGTCGGGGACAGCCGCGACCGTGTGCTGGTCAAGTCGGACGGCGAGTTCACGTACCTCGCCGGCGATCTCGCCTATCACCGGGACAAGTTCCTCGTTCGCGGCTTCGATCGGGTCATCGACATCTTCGGTGCCGACCACCACGGCCAGGTGGCCAGCCTGCGGGCGGGAGTCCAGGCCCTCGGCGTCGAGCCCGGCCGACTGGAAGTCGAGCTCGGGCAGCTGGTCTCTCTCGCCGACGGCAAGATGTCCAAGCGCTCGGGCAACTTCGTCAGCATGGACGAGCTGGTCGCGGATATCGGTCCCGACGCCACCCGGCTGCTCAGCCTGATGAACTCGATCGACCAGGCGACGACGCTCGACCTCGAGCTCGTCCGGCGCCAGTCGATGGAGAACCCGGTGTACTACGTGCAGTACGCATACGCCCGCATCGCCTCCATCGAGCGGGTCCGAACAGAGCGTGGAATCGAGCGCCGACCCATCGACCAGGTTCACCTCGAAGTGCTCACGCACCAGCGGGAGCTGGCGCTGCTGCGTTCGCTCACCGAGCTTCCCGACGTCGTGCTCATCGCCTGCCAGGAGCGGGCCCCGCACAAGGTCACGACGTGGGTGCGACAGTTGGCGGGCGACTTCCACGGCTTCTACCACGACTGCTACGTGATGGGGCAGGGTATCGGTGAGGAGCTCACCCAGGCCCGCCTGTGGCTGGTCGAGGGGGCTCGCATCGGGCTGGCGGTCGGTCTCGGCCTGCTGGGTGTCTCGGCGCCAGAGTCGATGTGACGACCTCGCTCGACCCACACCTCTTGCCCGATACCGCGTCGGTGTCGTCCGACGGCCAGCTGGCGATCGGCGGAGTCGACGTGAACGAGCTGGTGGAGCAGATGGGCACGCCGCTGTTCGTCTACGACGAGACCCACCTGCGGGCGCGCTGTCGAGAGGCCATCCAGGCTTGGGGCGACGGGGTTGCCTACGCGGCCAAGGCCTTTTTGTGCAAGGCCATGGCGGCTCTGGCGCACGAGGAGGGGATGTGGCTGGATGTGTCCACCGGCGGCGAGCTCCACGTCGCCCTGGCCGCGGGCGTGCCCGCCGAGCGCCTCGTGCTCCACGGCAA